>VAXU01000160.1 GCA_005885125.1 Actinomycetota bacterium | reverse complement strand
CCATGCCGGCGTACTCCCAGTCGACGATCCAGAGACGTTCGCCGTCGAGGATGAAGTTCGCGTTGAGCAGGTCGTTGTGGCACGGCTGAAGCGGTCGCGAACCGCGCGCGCGCTCGATGCGATCCGCGAGCTCTCGGGCACGGTCGTACGCGGACGGCACGGGCACGCCGCGTTCGGCGGCGGTCGCGGCATAGGTCTCGACGACGCGGAAGCAGTCGAACCGCGCGGAGATCGGTGGCGCGGCGTGGAAGGGCTTCAAGGCGGCGACGGCTCGCGAGATCCCAGCAGGCGTGCGCATGCGGTCGGCGGGAAACGGCTCTCCGTCGACGTAGCGCGTCACCAGCACCCCATCGAGGAAGGCAACGACCTCCGGGCCGGTGCCGACCTGCGCGGCGGCGAGAGCCGCCTCGTGCTCGGCGCGGCGCTCGATTCCGAGCAGGTCGGTGTCCTTGCCGCCGATGCGAAGAACGAAGGCCTCGTCTCCCTCCAGCGAGACCTTGAAGTTGTGATTGGTGATCCCGCCCCCGAGCGGCTCGATGCGCAGCGACCGGCCGGGCCAGATGCGTCCCGCGATCGTGTCCGGCAGCATGGGCAGTAGAGTCGCAGGTCCGATGCTGACGCTCGCTGAGCTCCGAACCGACGTCGAGTCGGGCGCGATCGACACGGTCGTGGCCGCGTTCACGGACATGCAGGGCCGTCTGATGGGGAAGCGCGAGCAAGCCGAGTACTTCCTCGACGAGACGGCGGAGCACGGCCTCGAGGGCTGTAACTACCTGCTCGGGCTCGATATGGAGATGGATCCGCAGCCGGGCTACGCGATGGCGAGCTGGGAGCGCGGCTACGGCGACTTCCATCTGCGACCCGATCTGGACACGCTGCGCCGCATCCCGTGGCTCGAGGGAACGGCGCTCGTCCTGTGCGACGTGGCGTGGGAGGACGGCTCGCCGGTGGTTGCCTCGCCGCGCCAGGTGCTGAAGCACCAGGTCGAACGCGCGCGCGCAGCCGGGTACGAGCCGATGTTCGGGTCCGAGCTCGAGTTCTACTTGCTGAAGGAGTCGTACGCGGAGGCACACGCGAAGCACTTCCTCGACCTGACGCCCTCCGTGCCGTACATCCTCGACTACCACGTCCTCGCGACCACATACGACGAGCCGCTGCTCCGGCAGATCCGGAACGGCATGCAGAAGGCGGACATCCCGGTCGAGAGCTCGAAAGGCGAGGCCTGGCCCGGCCAGCAGGAGATCAACTTCCGCTACGCGGACGTGCTCACGATGGCCGACCGCCACGCGGTCTACAAGAACGGCGCGAAGGAGATCGCACACCTCAACGGCTGCTCGATCACGTTCATGGCGAAGCCGGATCACACGTGGATCGGCAACTCGTGCCACATCCACGCGAGTCTGTGGCGCGGCGGCGAGAACGCATTCGCCGGCGAGAGCGACGTGTTCAAGCAGTTTCTCGCCGGCTGGATCGCGTGCGCAAAGGAGCTCGCCCTGTTTTTGGCGCCGACGATCAACTCCTACAAGCGCTACGCGGCGGGAAGCTGGGCGCCCACGACGCTCGCGTGGGGACATGACAATCGCACCTGCGGGTTCCGCATCGTCGGCCACGGGCCGTCGCAGCGCGTCGAGACCCGCATTCCCGGCGGTGACGTCAATCCATACCTCGCGTTCGCGGCGCTGATCGCGGCCGGGCTGCACGGGATCGAGAACCGGCTCGAGCTCGCGGCTCCGCTCGAAGGAAATGCGTACGAGTCGGACGCGGAACGGTTTCCCTCGTCGCTCCGGGACGCCGTCGCGGCGCTCGAGTCGGGGACGATCGCGCGCGCCGCGTTCGGGGACGAGGCCGTCGACCATTACCTGAACTACGGGCGCACCGAACAGCGGCTCTTCGACGAGATCGTCACGTGTTACGAGCGGGAGCGGTTGTTCGAGCGTGGGTAGACCCATCGTCGGCATCACGACGTACGTCACGCCCGCGAAGTGGAGCTACTGGGACATCGAGGCCGCGCTCGTCCCAGCGGACTACGTGCGGGCGGTCGAACGCGCAGGCGGACGTCCGCTGCTCGTCCCGCCGTCGGCGGACGGTGTCGACGAGACGCTTGACGCGGTCGACGGGCTGATCTTCTCGGGCGGCTCCGACCTCGATCCCGACTTGTACGGACAGGAGCCGCACAAGGAGACGTTCGGCGTGGTCGAGGAACGAGATCGCGCAGAGCTCGCCCTGCTCCAGGCCGCTCTCGCCCGCGACATGCCCGTGCTCGCGATCTGCCGCGGCTCCCAGGTGTTGAACATCGCGCGCGGCGGCGACCTCGTGCAGCACCTCCCCGATGTCGTCGGCGACGAGAAGCACAAGCACACGCCCGGGACGTTCGCCGACCACGACGTCGAGCTCGAGCCCGGGACGAAGCTGGCCGCCGTTCTCGGCGACCGTGCGCCCGTGAAGTCGCATCACCATCAGGGATTCGGCCGCGTCGGCGAGGGGCTGCGCGTCGCGGCGCATGCGGACGACGGGACGATCGAGGCGGTCGAGGATCCGGAGCACCGCTTCGCGTTCGGCGTCCTCTGGCATCCGGAGGCCGGTGAGGACATGAAGCTGTTCGAGGGGCTCGTCGAGGCGGCGGCTGACTACCGCGCCGAACGTCTCTAGGTCAGAGCCGCTCGAGCAGCCACGCGTGCACTTCCGGGATGCGGCGCTGCATGAGCGTCATATGGCCGTCCTCCGGGTGGAGGCGCGCGTGGACGTCCGGAATCCTTGCTGCGAGCCATTCGCCGTGCGTGAACGGGACGAAGTGATCCTGCTCGCCGTGCCAGAGCTGGACAGGGACGAGGATGTCCTCCACTGAGAAGCCCCAGGGCTTGACGAACGCAAGGTCATCATCGCGCCAGCCGTCCACGCCTTGCCCCACGGCTCCACTCATGTTCTCGGCGAGGTACTCCCCGAGCTCGCCCGTGAGGGCCGCAGCGTCGACGTCCGTCAGGAGCGAGCGAAGCCCTTGCAGGAGGCCCTCGGCAGTCAAGGGCTCACGTGCCTGCGGCCCGAAGTATTCCTCGAGCGCCTCGTGCCCTTGCTGCGCCGCCGCGAACTCCTCGAGGTTCGTCTGGCCCATACCGGCGAACCAATCGAGCCCGTCGGCGTCGGTCGGCGCCACCGACCCGAGCGAGGCGACCGCCGCGACCCGGTCCGGGAGCAGCGCGGCGCATGCGAGGGCGTGGGGACCACCGCCGGAGACGCCCCAGACGGCGAGCCTCTCGGTCCCCAGCGCGTCCGCGATCGCGCGCACGTCTGCGGCGGCATCTGCCACCGACCGGCCCGGCGCTGCGGTCGAGCCGCCGTAGCCCGGCCGGTCGTACGACACGAGTCGAATCCCACGGTCCTCGGCGTCGCGGACATGGGCCTCGAACAGCAGCCCGATCATCGGCGTTCCCTGCTGCGCGAGGACGACCGGTCCCTCGGGCGCGCCCGCCTCGTGCACGCGCAGCGTCCGGCCGTCGACCGTGGTCACGTCTCGCATCCGGCGATCTTAGGCTGTCGAATCCCACTCGCCTCGTTCGTCGTACCTGTACAAGTCAACGATTCCAGAGGAGGACGAGATGGCAAACGAGGTGGCGTGGGTGGAGGTCGTCGGCAAGGACGGCCAGAAGCTGAAGAGCTTCCACGGCGATCTCTTCGGATGGAAGGTCGAGAAGGTGCCCGGCGACATGCCTTACTGGACGCACAATCCGGACGGGGGCGGTGTGGGCGCAGGGGTCGGCCAGGCACAGGACGGACAGGGCCACGTCACGTTCTATGTCGGCGCGGACGATCCGCAGGCCGTGCTCGACCAGGCGGAGAAACTGGGCGGAAAGACGGTGATGCCCGTCACGGAGATGGAAATGGTCACTTTCGGCCTGTTCACGGATCCCGAGGGTCACGTGATCGGCGTCGTCAAGAACCAGCCGATGTAGAGCGAGGGCGGCGACGCGCGGACGCCGCGGCATGTTCAAATGTCGCGGTGCCCGTCGTCGTCAACCCCGCGACCGAGGAGACGATCGTCGAACTCGACGATGCGGGCGTCGCCGAGGCGGACGCGGCGGTCGCCCGCGCGAAGGCGGCCTTCTCGGCCTGGCGAGCCGTCGCTCCCTCCGATCGTGCGCGCCTGATTCGCCGGCTCGCAACGCTCGTGGAAGAGCACGCAGACGAACTGGCGCGCATCGAGTCGGAGAACGTCGGGAAGCCGATCGGCGGCGCGCGCGCCGAGGTGGCGATGGTGGCGGAGGTCTTCCACTTCTACGCGGGCGCGGTCGACAAGCACCACGGTCAGACGATTCCGGTCGCCGGCGGTGTGGACCTGACTTTCCGCGAGCCGCTCGGCGTTGTCGGCCTGATCGTCCCCTGGAACTTCCCGCTCAACATCTCGAGCTGGAAGCTCGGGCCGGCGCTCGCGTGCGGCAACACCGTCGTCCTGAAGCCCGCCGAGCTGACGCCGCTGTCGGCGCTGCGCCTTGCCGAGCTCGTCCTCGACGCGGGGATCCCCGAGGGGGTCGTCAACGTCGTCGTGGGACCGGGCCGCGTGGTCGGTCAGCGGCTGGTGGAGCACCCCGACGTCGCCAAGATCGGCTTCACCGGCTCGACCGAGGTCGGTCGAGGCGTCATGCAGGGCGCGGCGGGGACGATCAAGCGCGTCACGCTCGAGCTCGGCGGGAAGTCGGCGAATGTCGTCTTCGCGGACGCCGATCTGGAACGCGCGGCCGCCTCGGCGCCGTACGCGGTCTTCGACAACGCCGGCCAGGACTGCTGCGCGCGTTCGCGCATCCTCGTCGAGCGCCCGGCGTACGATCGCTTCGTCGAGCTACTCGTCGACGCGACGAGCAAGGTGAAGGTCGGCGATCCGCGGAACGAGCAGACGGAGATGGGCCCGCTGATCTCGGCCCAGCATCGCGAGACGGTCGCCTCGTTCGTCGACGGTGAGCCGATCTTCCGCGGCGAAGCCCCAAACGGCCGGGGCTACTGGTTCCCGTGCACCCTCGTCGAGGCCTCGAACCAGGACCGGGTCGCGCGCGAGGAGGTGTTCGGCCCCGTCGCGGCAGTGATCCAGTTCACCGGCGAAGAGGAGGCGGTTCGCATCGCCAACGACACGCCCTACGGGCTCTCCGGCTCGATCTGGACGGAAAACGGCGCGCGGGCATTGCGTGTCGCCCGCGCCCTGGAGACCGGCGTGCTCTCGATCAACTCGAACTCGTCCGTCCGTCCATCGACACCGTTCGGCGGCGCGAAGCAGTCGGGATTCGGTCGCGAGCTCGGGATGCAGGCCCTCGACGGCTATTCCGACGTGAAGAACGTCTTCATCGCGACCTGATGGGCCGGCTCGACGGAAAGGTCTGCGTGATCACCGGCGCCGGCGGCGGGATGGGTCGGGAGGCCGCGCTCGTCTTCTGCGCTGAGGGCGCGAAGGTGTGCGCAGCCGACGTGGACGGAGACGCCGCGGTGCAGACCGCGTCGGATGCTGGCGACGCGTTCGCGGTGCAGGTCGACGTCGCGGACGAAGCGAGCGTCAGGGCGATGTACGCGCAGACGAAGGAACGCTACGGCGGCATCGACGTCCTCTACAACAATGCGGGCATCTCACCCGCGGACGATGCCTCGATCCTCGACACCGAAGTCGATGCGTGGCAACGCGTGCAAGACGTCAACACGAAGGGCGTCTATCTCTGCTGCAAGCACGGCATCCCGTACCTGCTCGAGCGCGGCGGCGGTTCGGTGATCAACGTCGCGTCGTTCGTGGCGCTCGTCGGGGCGGCGACGTCGCAGATCTCCTACACGGCGTCGAAGGGCGCGGTCCTGTCGCTCAGCCGCGAGCTCGCCGTCCAGTTCGCGCGTCAGGGTGTCCGGGTCAACGCCCTTTGCCCCGGGCCGGTGGAGACGCCCCTCTTGCTCCGGATCTTCGGGGACGACCCGGCGGCCTACGAACGTCGGCGTGTGCACCTGCCGATGGGGCGCCTGGCAAAGCCGCGCGAGATCGTGAACGCCGCCCTCTTCCTAGCGAGCGACGAGTCGTCTTACGTCAACGGCGGCACGTTCCTCGTCGACGGCGGCCTGACGGCGGCCTACGTGACGCCCGACTAGGCCTAGTCCGTCCGACGGGAGCCGCATACGATGTAGCCGTGGCTGGTTTCCTAGCAACCGTGCTCATCTGCGACGACGAGCCCGCCCTGCGCGAGCTGATTCGCGTCAGCCTGGACGGCCGCTTCTCGTTCGCAGAGGCGCACGACGGCGTGGAGTGTCTCGCCATGGCGCGAGAGCTGCAGCCGGACATCGTCGTCCTCGACATGATGATGCCGCGCCTCAACGGGCTCGACGTGCTGAGCGAGCTGCGCGCCGACGAGGAGCTCGCCGAGACGCCTGTGATCGTGCTGACCGCACAACCAGCCTCGCGGGAAGAGGCGATGCGGGGAGGTGCGAGTCGAGTGATGCTGAAACCCTTCACGCCGGACGAAATCAGCGCTGCCGTCGAGGAGGTTCTCGCAGAGGCCGGATGACTGAGTCACGCCCCGCCGTTGGCACACCGCCGGAAGCGGGCCCGCGCGGAACCAACGGAAATCGCGGACAATCGAGGGCACGGTCGGGCCTCGTCGCCCGTATTGCGCTGGGCGTAGGCGGCCTCGCCGCCGGCCTGACGATCGTCTTCGCGCTCCTTCTGATCGCGATCGTCGGACTGCGCCATCGGTCGAACGAGGCGCGGCGCTCACAGGAGGTGATCGCGACCGCCAACGGATTGCAGACCCTCCTGATCGACTTCGAGACCGGCTTGCGCGGCTTCGTGATTTGGAAGGAACAGCGCTACCTCGATCCGTGGCGCCGCGCACAGAAGGACTACCCCTCGGAAATGGACAAGCTCATCCGTCTGACGGAGCACGATCCACACCAGCAGGCCGCGGCGCGCGAGATCAAGACCGCGATCGACGCGTATCTCAACGATTACTCCTTGCCGTTGGTCGACTTCCTGCAGCGGAATCCAGCGAAGGCCCGGCCGGTCGCCGCCTCGTCGACGGGCTCGCAGAAGGTTCAGGCAATTCGGCAGCGTTTCAGGCGGTTCCTGGCCGACGAGGAGGCTCTTGGAGGGGCTCGCGATTCGCGGGCACGGACGACGGCGCGGAATGCGCTGCTCGTCGGTCTGATCGCGCTCGCGGGGGCTCTGTTCTTTCTCATCGCGGCCGCGGTCTACCTCGGGCGCGTCGTCGCGCATCCCGTCCGGCTCGTGGCCCGAGCTGCACAGCGCGTCGCGGCGGGCGACCTGTCGGGAAGGCTTCCAACGGAGGGTCCCGGCGAGATCGGCATCCTCGAGCGGTCGTTCAACGCCATGGCGGACTCGCTACAGCGAAGCCGCGACGATCTGGAAGAGCGAAACCGCCGCCTCGTCGAGAGCGAGCACTTGAAGACCGAGCTCGTCAGCAACGTCTCCCATGAGCTCCGGACGCCACTTACGAGCGTTCTGGGCTTCTCGGATTTGATGCTGAAGCGCGATGTGGAGCCGGACGAACGGCGCCGTTACCTCGAGGTGATCCGATCCGAGTCCGGCCGGCTGGCGACTCTTCTCAACGACCTGCTCGACCTCCAGCGGCAGGAGCTCGGCGTCCTCGAGCTGCGGTCGGAGGAGTTCGACCTCAACGAGCTCCTTCGTGTGCAGATCACGTTGTACTCGGCGCAGAGCGAGGTGCACGAGCTGTCGTTCGAGCCTGCTCCCGAGCCGCTCTTCGTGTACGGCGACTCTGATCGCCTGGCTCAGGTGGTGGGGAACATCCTCTCGAATGCGATCAAGTATTCGCCGGACGGCGGCAAGGTTGACGTTACCGCCGCCTCGATCCGCGACGATGCCTGGGTCTGGGTGCGCGACTTTGGTCTCGGCATTCCCAACGACCAGCAGAAACAGCTGTTTACGAAGTTCTTCCGCGGCGATGCTGCGCGCGCGCGCGGAATCCGCGGGACCGGCCTCGGGCTCGTCCTCGCTCGGCAGATCCTGCAGGCGCACGGCGGCGAGATCGGCTTCGAGAGCGAGGAAGGGCGCGGCTCGACGTTCTGGATCCGGCTCCCCACGATGGGGGCGGCCAAATCGAGCTCAGCAGCCGGCGACGGGGCGGAAGCTCGTCAGGGGATGTAGCTCGGCGCCGTTCGGCGCCATTCCCCGGCCGCCGCGGTTCCCGTTCCAGAAGCCGACGCCCCGCACATAGGCAACGGCACCCTGCGGCTGCCAGTCGTCGGCGGGACGACCGCACCGGGTCGCAAATCGGCTCCAGACGGCAGTCATCGCCTTTCGCTCGCGTGCCTTCGCGGGCAGGCACGCCGGCAGGGGTACGACGGCGTTCAAGTACGAACCGTGGTCGAACAGGACGAGCCGCAGCTCCCCGTGGTCGAGGCGATACGAATCCACAGAGGCAACGACTTCCCACGTGCGCTTCTGGAACGGCGTCGTGCGGCGGGTCGGCGTCGGCTGTGGACGCCCCCGCGCTGCGATCGCTTCAATCGTCGTCACCCCGGGCGGCGCGACCTGCACGGACTTTCGGGCGGGATCGCTGAGGCTCTTCAAAGCCGTGACGCCCTCGCAGCGCGCAGCGCCAGCTGCCGCCGGCGTTGCGCCGGCGTTCACCTTCGCCACAGCGGGCGCCAGCAGGAGCGACGCACCGCAGAACACCATCAGCCTGGCCCGATTCATTCCACCCCCGGTCCTGGCGGATGCTACGCCGGACGGCGGCGCGGTGCTCGGCTATCTGCTCGAGGCCGCTCTAACGCCGCGCGAATGCGGCCTCCACTCCGTCGAGCAAGCGCCAGTTCCCTTCGAGCGCCGCTTCCGCCGCGGTGGCGAGGCGGCCTTCGTCGGCGGCCGAGGCGTGCGTCTCCAGCAAGGAGCGGGCCTCGGCGGCGTGCTCGTAGTCACGCTCGGCGTGCAGCGCGAAATAGGCGGCGCCGCGCGAATCGGCGGCGAATCCGTAGTGTTCGACGAGACCTGCGAGCTTCGTCGCGGAGATTGCGGGCTGACCGGATTCGACGGCGTACATGATCGCCGCTGCCTCGAGCGGATCGCCGGAGCTCCAGGACTCGGCGCACTGCGTCGTCTCTGCGGTCGGAGCTCGGTCGAGCGGCGCGTCGAGCGCTGCGGCGAAGTCGTCCCAGAGATCGATGTGCGCGCGCTCTTCGGCTGCGTGCTCTTCAGAGCCGCCGGCGGCGGCCGTGTCCGCAAGCGCCGTCACAGCGTGGCGGTATTCGCCGGCGTAGAAAGCAAGCTCGTCGCGGGAGAGCTCGCCCCGCTCCCACCGAGCGTAGAAGGGATGCTTCAGGACGTCCCAGCGCCCGCGCGCTGCGTCCAGCAGATCGAAGAGCTCCATCAGTTCACGCCTCCCGGCTCGTGGGCAACCCCGCAGGGCGATGCTACCGCTTGGCCGATCGAAGTCCGCCTGCGGCGATGACTTCGAGCGGGAGCCCCATGGCCATTCGCTTCGGCGAGTGCGGGCAAAGCCCACCCTCGCGGCCGGCGGTCTACGCTTCTAGCGCCGCGGGCGTGGCGGAATTGGCAAACGCGCCGGGTTTAGGTCCCGGTGGGGCTCACGCCCCTTAGAGGTTCGAGTCCTCTCGCCCGCATTGACCGACCGAAGTCCGGCTCGGCTGGCGCCGAGCCATGACGACTTCGGTCGGGCCTCTCGCGGCGAGCGTTAGCGCCGAACGCCGGCAAAGCCGGCATTCGCGGCGACTTACGTTGTCAGGCGCTCGATCTGTTGCACCGCTCGTTCCAGTGCGGCGCCGTCGAAGAGATACGGCGTCGCATTCTTGAGCTGGCGTGCCGGGCGGTCGAGATCGTTCGAGCCGTCGGCTGCGTTGATCGCATAACGCAACGGGATCTCGTGCGTCAGGATCAGGATCCGCTGCTCGGGGCGCCCGATGAGCCGACGGTAGGCCTCGGCGAAGCGGCGAGCTGAGTCGTCGAGTGACTCGCCGCCAGGAAAAGGATCCGCGCGTGTGTGCTTTCGCTTCCATGCGCGGTACTCGTCGAGTGTTCCGCCCTCGAGCTCGCCGACGTAGATGTCGTCGAGCAACGGTTCGACTTCGAACGGGATGTCACGGCCGGCGAGTGCGATCGCCGCGGTCTCGCGCGTGCGGCCGAAGCGGGAATGCACGCAGACGTCGAGCGGCACGTGCGCGATCTGTTGACCGAGGAGCCTCGCCTCCTCGCGTCCGTGCTCCGTGAGGACGACGGGCACGGACGGGTCGCCGTTGACCCGCTTCTCGATGTTGAGCGTCGATTCGCCGTGGCGCGAGATCACGAACAGCCGCACCGGCTGAGCCTATGGGACGGAGAACGGCAGCGGTCTGGTCTAATGGCTGAATGGCGCCCCAGGTCGAGGAGCTGCCGGACAACAAGGTTCGGATCACAGTCGACGTCCCTCGGGAGGACGTCCATCACGCCGTTGAACACGCGGCGTCGGATCTCGCGCAGAGCGTCAAGATCCCCGGCTTCCGCAAAGGGAAGGTGCCGATGCCCGTGCTCGTCTCGCGCATCGGCCGGGAGCGGCTCTACACCGAGGCGATCGAGAGCCACATCAGCGGCTGGTTCTGGAACGCCGCCGCGCGAACGGGCATCCGCCCGGCCGACCGGCCGGAGCTCGACTACGAGCTCCCGTCTTCCGACGCCGAGGACTGGCGCTTCACGGCGACGGTCCCCGTGCTTCCCAAGCCGAAGTTGCCGGACTGGACGGAGATCGAGGTTCCATCGCCGGAGCCCGAGGTGCCGGCAGAGCTCATCGAGGCGGAGCTCGACGTTCTGCGCGGGACCGTGGCCGAGCTGACGCCGGCGGACCGGCCCGCGCAGGCCGGTGACACGATCGTGGTCGACCTCGTGCGCGAGGACGGCCAGGCGCAACGCGACTACGTCGTCGAGCTCGGCGCCGGCCGGCTCGTCCCCGAGCTCGAGCAGCAGTTGATCGGGATGTCCGCCGGCGAGACACGCGAGGTCCGGTTCGAGTCCGGCGACGACAAGGTCTCGATCGTGACTGCGGACGTCAAGGACGTGCAGGAGAAGGTCTTGCCGCCACTCGACGACGAGCTCGCGCGCGCCGCGTCCGAGTTCGAAACGTTCGACGAGTTGCGAACGGAAATCGAAGACCGGCTGCACGGGCAGATCGAGGCGCAGCTGAACGACGCGTTCCGTCGTGCCGTGCTCGACGCGGTGGTCGATGCGACCAAAATCGATCCTTCGGGCCCGGTCGTCGACGCGCGGACGCGCACGCTCGTGCGCGAGATGGACGAGATGATGCGGCGGCGCGGCGCGAGCCTCGACACGTATCTGCAGGTCACCGGCGGTTCGGCCGAGGAGCTCGTAGGGCGTCTCCACAACGAGGCGAAGCGTTCGGTCGCGGGCGAGCTCGTGCTCGAGGCCGCCGCCGACGAGCTCGAGATCGAGATCTCCGACGAGCAGGTAGAGCAAGCGATCCGCGAGCGGTTCGAGGAACCGGAGAAGGTGATCGAGCAGCTCCGCGCCGGCGGCGCTTTCGAGCAGGAGCGCGAGAGCCTCCGGATGCAGGCGGCGCTCGACCGACTTGCGGCCGACGTCAAGCGGATCCCGGTCGAGCAGGCCCAGGCCCGCGAAGCGATCTGGACGCCCGACAAGGAAAAGGAAAAGGCCAAGACAGAGACGAAACTGTGGACCCCCGGCAGCAAGGAGCCCGCATGACCCCTGAGAACCTCGTCATCCCATCCGTCATCGAGCAGACCTCGCGCGGCGAGCGCTTCTTCGATATCTACTCGCGCCTGCTGAACGAGCGGATCATCTTCCTCGGCACGCCGATCGACGATCAAGTTGCAAATCTCATCATCGCCCAGCTGATCCATCTCGAATCGGAAGACCCCGACAAGGACATCTCGATCTACATCAACTCGCCGGGCGGCCAGGTGTACTCCGGGCTCGCGATCTACGACACGATGCAGTTCATCAGGCCCGACATCCAGACGATCTGCGTCGGGATCGCGATGTCGATGGGGGCCGTGATCCTCTCGGGCGGGGCGGAAGGGAAGCGGCTCGCCCTGCCGAACGCCAAGATCCTGATCCACCAGGTCTCCGGGGGCTTCCAGGGACAGGCGACAGATATCGAGATCCAGGCGCGGGAGACGATCGCCCTCAAGCGCCGGCTCGAGGAGATCCTGTCCGAGCACACCGGGAGGCCTGTGGAGCAGGTCGCAAAGGACATGGAGCGGGATTACTTCATGACCTCGCAAGAAGCGCAGGAGTACGGCATCATCGATAACGTGATCGCGCATCGGTAGACGGACGGGGCGCGAGGAGTTAAAAGGAGAGACGTGGCCCGAGCATCCGACGGCAACGAGCAGCTGCTCTGCAGCTTCTGCGGCAAGAGCCAGCGTCAGGTCAAGAAGCTGATCGCCGGGCCCGGCGTCTACATCTGCGACGAGTGCATCGATCTCTGCAATGAGATCATCGACGAGGAGCTCACGGCTCCCGCCCAGCTCGACCTCGACAACCTGCCGCGCCCGAAGGACATCTACTCCGTCCTCAACGACTACGTCGTGTCGCAGGAGGAAGCGAAACGCACGCTCGCGGTCGCCGTCTATAACCACTACAAGCGCGTGCAGATGGGGAACGACGACTCCGACGTCGAGCTGCAGAAGTCGAACATCCTCCTGCTCGGCCCGACCGGGTGCGGAAAGACGCTGCTCGCGCAGACGCTGGCCCGGATTCTCAATGTTCCGTTTGCGATCGCCGACGCGACTGCGCTGACGGAGGCGGGCTACGTCGGGGAGGACGTCGAGAACATCCTCCTGAAGCTGATCCAGGCGGCGGACTTCGACATCAAGAAGGCCGAGACCGGGATCATCTACATCGACGAGGTCGACAAGATCGCGCGCAAGGCGGACAACCCGTCGATCACGCGCGACGTGTCGGGCGAGGGCGTGCAGCAGGCGCTGCTGAAGATCCTCGAGGGGACGATCGCCTCGGTGCCGCCCCAGGGTGGACGCAAGCATCCGCACCAGGAGTTCCTCTCGATCGACACGACGAACGTCCTGTTCATCTGCGGCGGCGCGTTCGCCGGGCTGGACAAGATCGTCGGCAAGCGGATCGGCAAAAGCGCCGTCGGCTTTGGCGCCGAAGTGCGATCGAAGCACTCGATCGAGTCGTCGGAGCTGCTCGCGGACGTGATGCCGGAGGATCTCCTCAACTTTGGCTTGATCCCGGAGTTCATCGGTCGCCTGCCCGTCATCTCTGCGGTGCACCAGCTGCTGAAGGAGGATCTCGTTCAGATCCTGACCGAACCGAAAAACGCCCTCGTCAAGCAGTACCAGCGGTTCTTCGGCTACGACAGCATTGAGCTCGTCTTCACCGAGGACGCGCTGTGGGAGATCGCCGACAAGGCGCTCGAGCGCGAGACAGGCGCGCGCGGCCTGCGCTCGATCATCGAGAACGCGCTGCTCGACGTGATGTTCGAGTTGCCGTCCCGGCGTGACGTCTCGAAGTGCGTGATCACGAAGGAGACGATCGAGAAGCACCTGAAACCGACGCTGCTGACGAGCGCCGACGGCGTCCGGGACGAGCCGGAGACGCTGGCCGAAGAGTCCGCGTAAGCTCGGCGCCGCGATGCGGCGTTGCGGGTTCTAGCTCGTCGACGGTCAGGCGCCGGGTCCGCGCTCGATCAGCGGAAGCATCTCCGTGAGCGGGCCACGCCTGTCGTGGACGTTCTCGAGCCACCACGTGGCTCCGGCTCGTTCGTAGGCGCGCGGAGAGCCGCGATCGGCGTACCCGATGACCGCGACGTCGAAGCCGTCGCTCCGGCCGATCTGCTGCAGGCTTCGCGCCACCTCGTCGGGGGACAACGTCATCCCGGTCGGATCGGCGCTGTCCGCGCACCAGCCGTCCCAGCGCGCCGCCCGACGGAGTGACGGCCCCCGGCTCCCGCCGATCCAGACCGGGACGTGGTCTTGCACCGGTGTGGGCGCGAGCTTGACCCCGTCGACGGTGTAGTGCCTGCCGCGGTGGACGACCTCCTCGCCAGACCAGAGCGCGTGCAGGACGTCGAGTCCTTCGTCGAGCATCTCGGCCCGGACGCGCGTTTCCTCGGGCTCGCCGAACTTGCCGAACTCCGCCGGGACGCCTCCGAGCCCAGCGCCGAAGATCACGCGCCCGTTGCTGAGCACGTCGAGCGTGGCGACGGTCTGCGCGAGTACCTGCGGACGCCTGCGGGCGACGGGGGTGACCGCCGTGCCGATCCGGATGTGCTCCGTGGCGGATGCGATGGCGGCGAGCGTCACCCACGGGTCAGCTGCCGGCGCGCCCCACACGAACCCCAGGTGATCCCAGAGAAGGACCGCTTCCCAACCACTCGCCTCGGCCGCGCGCGCCACGCGAACCGCTTCGCGCGGGTCTGCGTAGGTGCCGATGTTGGCGAGACAGAGCCCGAAGCGCATGAGTGCCTCGGACAGTACGTTGCGTGGATGAACGTGGGCGACGTGCTCGGTCCCGGCCGCTGGGTGGAGGTCGACCAGGAGCGTGTCGATGCGTTTGCCGAGGCGACCGAGGACTCGCAGTGGATCCACACAAACCGTCAGCGTGCGGCAGCAGGACCGTTCGGGACGACGATTGCCCACGGGTTCCTGACCCTGTCGCTGCTTCCCGACCTGTGGTTCGAGCTCGCCGGCGACGGTGGGTACCGGCTGACAGTGAACTACGGCGTCAACCGCGTTCGCTTCCCCGCGCCGGTCCCCGTCGGCTCGCGGGTGCGTGCCAGCTTTCGCATCGAGGACGTCGAACCGGTCGAGGGCGGCGAGCAGGCCCGGATCGCGGCGACCGTCGAGCGCGAGGGCCACGAGAAGCCGGTGTGCGTCGCGGAGCTCGTGTTCCGGTTCCTCCGGTAACAAAACGGAGAACGTCATGTCGTCTCACCGGTGCCCGCCGCGCTGCGCACGCTTTTCGACCCGAAGTCGACACAGACGCGCGCGTCGAAAGCGGGTACCGTCGATCTCGAGGGTGGCGGGTGTCTTCCCCACCCTCCTGAGGGTGGGGGTGCGCGCGCGCGTGTACCTCGAGAGGCGTCGTGGCGCGATCGGCGTCGCCGTTAGAGTCTTTCGTGGTGCGGTTCACGACTCGACCCGAGCTGCGCGGCACCTTCGGGATGGTGGCGTCGACGCACTGGCTCGCCTCCGCCGCCGGGATGGCCGTGCTCGAGCGCGGGGGCAACGCATTCGACGCCGCTGTCGCCACGGGATTTGCATTGCAGATCGTCGAGCCGCATCTCAATGGGCCCGGCGGCGACCTCCCCGCGATCGTCTACAGCGCGGAACGCGACGACGTCGTCGTGATCTGCGCTCAGGGGACCGCACCCGCCGCGGCGACGGTCGCGCGCTTTCGCGAGCTCGACCTCGACCTCATTCCGGGTACCGGACTGCTCCCCGCCGTCGTACCCGGTGCATTCGACGGCTGGCTGCTGATGCTGCGCGAGTTCGGAACATGGACGCTCGGCGACGTCCTCGAGTTCGCGATCGGATTCGCGGAGAACGGTTTTCCGGTCGTGCCGAGGATCAGCACGACGATCGCCTTCGTCGAGCGGATGTTCCGTGACGAATGGACGACGTCGGCTGACGTGTTCCTCCGCGACGGCGTCCCGCCCGCGGGAGCGCTATTCCGGAATCCGGACGCGGCCGCGACGTACAAGCGCATCGTCGACGAGTCGCGCGGCGGCACGCGGGAGCAAGAGCTCGACCGCGCACGCGCCCTCTGGTACGAGGGGTTCGTCGCCGAAGCGATCGACCGCTTCGTGCGCACCGAGGCGATGGACTCGTCCGGGACCCGCCACGCCGGGTTTCTGACCGGCGAGGACCTGGCCTCGTGGCGAGCGACCTTCGAGCCGCCCGTCTCGCTCGAGTACCGCGGTCACAGCGTGTTCAAGACCGGCCCCTGGGGCCAAGGTCCGGTCTTCCTGCAGCAGCTCGCACTGCTCGAAGGCTTCGACCTCGCGGACCTGGGGATCGCGAGTGCCGAGCTCGTTCACACGGTCGTGGAGTGCGCGAAGCTCGCGTTCGCCGACCGCGAAGCGTGGTACGGCGATCCGGACTTCACAGACGTCCCGCTCGACTTGCTGCTCAGCAAGGCGTACGCGGACGAGCGTCGCGCGCTCGTCGGCCCCCGGGCGTCCGCGGAGTTGCGCCCGGGCGGTCCCGGCGCTCGCCTTCCCGCACCGGTCGGCGGTACCGTCGCGGCGGGCGTCGGCGAGCCGACTCGTGCGAGCGGAGACACCGTCCATCTCGACGTCGTCGACCGGTACGGGAACATCGTGTCGGCGACCCCGAGCGGGGGCTGGCTGTGGAGCTCGCCCGTCGTTCCGGGCCTCGGCTTCCCGCTCGGCACGCGCGCGCAGATGTTCTGGCTGGAGGAAGGGCTCCCGAACTCGCTCGAGCCGCGGAAGCGCCCACGCACGACGCTCTCACCGTCGCTCGCCTTTCGCAACGGCGATCCGTACCTCGCCTTCGGGACGCCTGGAGGCGATCAACAGGACCAATGGTCGCTCGTCGCCTTCCTCCACCATGTCGACTTCGGCCTCGACCTGCAGGCCGCGATCGATGCGCCGTCGTTTCACACGAACCACTTCCCGAGCTCGTTCTATCCGCGGGACGCGCATCCGCGAGAGATCGAGGTCGAGGGGCGGTTCGCACAGGACGCCATCGATGACCTGCGAGGACGCGGCCACGATGTCGTCGTGACGGACGACTGGGCGCTCGGTCGCGTCAGCGCCGTGGCCCGCGAGGACGGATTGCTGAAGGCCGCCGCCAACCCTCGCGGCATGCAGGGCTATGCGGCCGGTCGCTAGTGGGCGACTTCTCGATCCGTCTCGCCGGCCCCGACGACATCGGGCCGATGCTCGATCAGCTCGAGGCGTGACGCCCGCCCAGCGACGTGCGCTCGACGCGATCTGCGACACGTTCGCGCCGGGCTCCGTCGAGCTCGGCGTCCCTGAACAGGTGCTCGACCTTGCGCGTCTGAATCCGTCGGTCGAAGAGCGAGACCTGCGGCTGCTGCTGTCGCTGTTCGCGCTTCGGCGGTTCGCACGTCTGCCGGCTGCGCGGCGCGAAGCCGTCCTCCGCGCGTGGTGCGACAGCCGGCTCGCAATGCGGAGGGCCGCGTTTCACGGTCTTCGGAAAGGCGCGCTCCTCGCCTTCTACTCGCATTCCGATGTGCAGGAGCGGATCGGGTATCCGGGCCCGCTCGGGGCGCCCGCGACTGCGCGACCGAGTCGCATCCAAACCACGCCGGCAGCGGACCTCGACTGCGACATCTGCGTCGTCGGCTCGGGTGCCGGCGGCGGTGTCGCAGCCGCAGTGCTGGCGCAGGCCGGTCTCGACGTCGTCGTCCTCGAGGCTGGGCCGGCCGTGACCGAAGCCGACTTCGTCGGTGACGAGCTCGAGGCTTACCGCCGCCTCTACTGGGGCGCCGCCGCAGCCACGACCGAGGACGGCGGCATCGGCCTCCTCGCCGGCGAGTGCCTGGGCGGCACGACCACCGTCAACTGGACGACGTCCTTCCACACCCCGGGTGCCGTGCGCGCGGAGTGGGGCGGGCCGTTTCCCTCGGACGACTTCACGCGAAGCCTCGACACGGTCGCGGAACGCTCGGGCGTCAACACCGATCACAACGTTCCCTCGACACGCGACGAGATCATGCGTCGCGGCCTCGACGTGCTGGGATGGCACGTCGCACCAATGCCTCGCAACGTCCGGGGCTGCGACCAGGACGGCGTGTGCGGCTACTGCGGGTTCGGCTGCCAGCTCGGCGCCAAGCAGTCGACGCTCGTGACGTGGCTCGAGGACGCCCATGCCGCAGGGGCGCGGATCGTCGTCGACACGAGAGCCGAGCGGGTCGTGTCCGAGAGCGGCCGCGCGCGCGGCGTGGATGCAGTGACGAAGAACGGCGCGAGCATCGCGATCCGCGCACGCGCGGTCGTCGTCGCGTGCGGCGCGGTGCAGACGCCCGCGCTCCTGCTGCGCTCCCGGCTCGCGAACGCGAATGTCGGACGCCATCTCCACCTCCATCCGGTCACGGGGATGTCCGCGCTGTTCGACGAGGAAGTACGGCCGTGGACGGGGACGATCCAGGCGCTGTACTCGGACGAGCACGCCGACCTCGAGAACGGCTACGGCCTCAAGTACGAGACGGGGCCGATCCACCCGGGCGTGCTCGTCGGCTTCTTACCGTGGCGCAGCGCCGAGGACAGCGCAGCGCTTCTCGCGGACCTGCCGCGCTCGAGCGGCATCGGGCTCCTGCTGCGCGATCGCGGTTCGGGCCAGGTTCGGCTGGCACGCAACGGACGGCTCCGCGTGCGGTACCGACTCGCGGACGATGACGCACGCCGCCTCCGCGTCGGGATCGACGGTGCGGCGCGGATTCTCGAGGCCGCCGGGGCCAGGCGCATCTACTCGTCGCATGCAAGGAAGCTCTTCTACGAACCGGGCAACGGGCGGCGCGAACGCTTCCTCGCCGACGTCGACCGGGAGGGGTTCGCGCCGGGGCGCTGCGCGATCTTCTCCTTCCACCACATGGGCTCCGCCCGCCTGGGAGCGTCGTCCGGCGACTCCGCGTGCAACTGGGACGGCGAGACCTGGGACATCAAAGGCCTCTACGTGATGGACGGCTCGTCCTTTCCGAGCGCGTCCGGCGTGAACCCGATGCTCACGATCGAGGCGATCGCGCACCTGAACGCGTCGCGTCTGGCGGCCGAGCTGGCCTGATGCAATACTGGATCCATAGTCGCTGCGTGACCTCATCGGCCCTCTGAGCCGCCTCGGACGCGGAGGCTACGATCGCGCGATGGATTCGCTCTACAAACCGCAGGGCGTCGAGCAGCGTTGGCAGCGGACGTGGGAGGAGGAAGGCCTGTATGCGGCCGACCCCGACCCGGACCGCGAGCCGTTCGTGATCTGCATCCCGCCTCCGAACGTCACGGGCGACCTGCACATGGGTCACGCGCTGAACGCGTCGATCCAGGACCTGCTCATCCGCTGGCACCGCATGCGCGGGTTCAGCGCCGTGTGGCAGCCCGGCTACGACCATGCGGGCATCGCGACGCAGAACGTGGTCGAGAAAGAGCTGGCCAAGGAAGGCCTGACGCGGCACGACCTCGGCCGCGAGCAGTTCCTCGAGCGGACGTGGGCCTGGCTCGAGAAGTACGGCGGCGTGATCATGGGCCAGCTGCGACGTCTCGGCGCGTCGCTCGACTACCGGCGCGAGCGGATGACAATGGACGAGCCCTATGTGCGTGCGGTCCTGCGCTGGTTCGTCCACCTCAACGAGCGTGGCTACCTCTTCCGAGCCAACCGCATCGTCAACTGGTGCCCGGGCTGCGCGAGTGCGATCTCCGACCTCGAGGTCAACCACGAGGAGACGACCGACACCCTGTACACCGTCCGCTACCCACTCGCCGACGGCCCGGGTCACATCACGATCGCGACCGTGCGGCCGCCGACGATGCTCGCCGACGTCGCGGTTGCCGTGCATCCCGGTGACGAGCGCTATCGCCACCTGGTCGGCAAGGAGGCGCTGCTGCCGATCGTCGGGCGGAGGCTCCCGATCATCGAGGACGAACGAGTCGATCCCGAGTTCGGGACCGGCGCGGTCAAGATCACGCCCGGCCACGATCCGATGGACTGGGAGATCGGTCGCGACCACGGCCTGCCCGAGCTGACCGTGATCGGCCTCGACGCGCGGATGAACGACGAGGCGGGCGAGTTCGCCGGCCTCACGCAGGCGGAGGCGAACGAGCGCATCGTCGCGCGGCTCGAGAGCGAAGGGCTGCTGGAGTCCAAGGAGCCTTACCGGCACGCGGTCGCGCACTGCGACCGCAGCGGCGACCGGATCGAGCCGCTCGTCTCGCTGCAGTGGTGGTGCGACATGACCGAGCTCGCAGCTCCGGCGATTGCCGCGGTTCGCGACGGGCGCGTCCGTTTCCGCCCGGAGCGCTACACCAAGGTCTACCTGGACTGGATGGAGGCGATCCGACCCTGGTGCATCTCACGCCAGCTGTGGTGGGGACACCAGATCCCGGCCTGGTATTGCCCGGACGGGCACACGACCGTTGCCGAGTCCGAGCCCGAGGCATGCCGCGAATGCGGCTCGCGCGAGCTGCGACAGGACGAGGACGTGCTCGACACGTGGTTCTCGTCGGCGCTCTGGCCGTTCGCGACCCTCGGCTGGCCCGAGGACACGCCGGAACTACACGCGTGGTACCCGAACGACGTCAGCTCGACGGACCGCGGAATCATCTTCCTGTGGGAGGCGCGGATGATCATGGCGGGGCTCGAGCTGATGCGCGACATCCCGTTCCACACGGTCAACATCCACTCCACGATCAACGCGCCGGACGGACGGCGCATGTCGAAGAGTCTCGGCACGGGAATCGACCCGCTCGAAAGCGTGGACGAGTACGGCGCAGACGCGACGCGGTACGGACTGCTGAAGATGTCGTCCACGCAGGACGTGCGTTTCTCGGTCGGCCCCATCGAGGAGGGGCGCAAGCTCACGAACAAGCTCTGGAACGTGTCCCGCCTGATCCTTTCGAACACCGCGGGCGCGACTCCCGATGCCAGGCCCGAAGCGCTCGAGGAGACATGGATCCTCGCGCGGATCGAGAACGCACGCGCGGAGCTCGAGTCCGCGCTCGCCTCCTTCGACTTTGCGGACGCCGCGAACGTTCTCTATCACCTGACGTTCGACGACTTCTGTGACTGGTACGCGGAGGCGATCAAGCCGCGTCTGTACGACGGCGATGGGCACGCTCAGTCGACCGCGCTCGCTGCGCTGGCGCGGCTCCTCGCGCTTCTCCACCCGGTGATGCCGCACGTGACCGAAGAGGTCTGGTCGCACCTCCCGGCGCGAGAGAGCCTGCTGATCGTGGCCCCGTGGCCGGCTCCGGACCCCGCTTTCGGGTCGGCTCTGAACGCGCTCGATCGAGTGCAAGAGGCGGCCGAGATCTTCAGACGGAGCGGCGTGCGCGTCCCGCTCGGTCCGGAAGAGACGCGGATCTTCGATGCCGTCGTGAAGCCGGAACGCCAGAAGGCCAACGGGAATGCCGCGGCGGAGATCGAGCGGCTCCGGAAGGAGATCGCCCGCGCCGAAGGCATGCTCGCGAACGAGCGCTTCGTGCAGAACGCGCCGGCGCACGTCGTCGAGGCCGAGCGCGAAAAGCTGGAGCGCTATCGCCGTGAGCTCGACGCTCTCAGCAGTTAAGCGGTCTGACCGGCCACACTTGGCGGCGCCTGACGCGCGATCACGCGGCGCGCTGCGGCGTCCTCAGTCGCGCCCAGGCGGCCAGCCTGGGCGCTCCCTGCGTCCTTGCATCGCTTGGTGCTCGCGCGCCATGCATCCACCAGTGTGACCGGCCAAACCGCTTGGGTCGAAGCGCTGTCGCCCTGGCCCGAAGAGTTCGGGCTCGACCGGATGCGCGCGCTGCTCCGCGATCTCGGCGATCCGCAACGCGCATATCCGTCCATCCACGTTGTCGGCACGAACGGCAAGTCGACGGCGGCGCGCACCATCGCTGCGCTGCTCCGCGCCGAAGGCTTGCGCGCCGGCGTGTACACGTCGCCGCACGTCAGCGGCTGGAGCGAGCGGATCCAGGTCGACGGAAACGACGTCGACTTCGAGCGCGCCGTCGAACGGGTGCGGCCACACGCCGAAGGCGCGACCCAGTTCGAGGTGCTCACCGCCGCCGCGTTGACCGAGTTCCGCGAGCAGAGTGTCGACGTCGCCGTCGTCGAGGCCGGTCTCGGCGGGAGGCTCGACGCGACGAACCTGATCGATGCGCGTGTCGTTCTCCTCACGAACGTCGCGCTCGAGCACACCGACGTCCTCGGGGAAACGCGCGAGGCGATTGCGCGCGAGAAGCTCGCGGTGGTGAAGCCCGGTGCGATCGCCGTCCTCGGCGAGCCCGAATGGGCCGAGCTTCTTCCCGACAACGAGGTCCGGACCGGCGGCGGGCGCGAGGCGGCGGCGGCGTTCCTCGACAGACCGCTCGGGCGGGAGGCCGAGATCTCGCTGCCCGGCCGGCTCGAGTGGCGCGGCCCGGACGAGCTCTGGGACGGCGCCCACAATCCGGCCGGCCTCGACTGGCTGCTCGAGCGACTCCCAAAACGGGACTGGACCGTCGTCGCCTCGATCCTCTCGGACAAGGACGCCGAGGCGATGCTCGAGCGGCTTGGACGCGCCGGGCGTACTCTGATCGCGACGCGTTCCTCCAACGCCCGCGCCCTCGACGGAAAGGAACTGGCGCGCCGCGCCGAACCGTACTTCGACCGTGTCGAATCCGACGACGATCCTCACAGCGCTCTTCGCCGGGCCCGCGGCGCGGGGCCGGTCCTCGTCACCGGCTCTCTCTATCTCCTTGCCGATCTCAGCCGCGCCGACTAGAACCTGGGCAATGGCCAGCGTGGGGGAGCGGCTCACGGTGTTCGCGTTCGCGGCCTTCGTCGTCCTAGCACTCGTCGGCCTCGCGTTTGCCGCGGGTTACTTGATCGGGAGAATCCTCCTGTGACCCTCGCCAGCACCTTCAGCGGCGCGCACGACTTCTTCAGCTCCGGCACGTGGTTCGTGATCCGGAACCTGCTGCTGTTCTTCGTCGTCATCTTCTGGCTCGCGACCGCGTACTGGGTGTACAAGGAC
Organism: Actinomycetota bacterium; assembly: GCA_005885125.1. Classification (GTDB taxonomy): domain Bacteria; phylum Actinomycetota; class Thermoleophilia; order Gaiellales; family Gaiellaceae; genus 3-1-20CM-4-69-9. The sequence goes on along the minus strand of VAXU01000160.1, from coordinate 14,381 downwards.
GCGCGGCGGCGGATCGAGGATCCGTGGCTCGTCGCAATGTCCGTCGTCCTCGGGCTGATCCCGCCGTTCTTCGGCGCGCTCGTCTACATGCTGTTTCGCCCGCCTGAGTACCTGGAGGACGTCCGCGAGCGCGAGCTCGAGATCAAGGCAATGGAGGAGCGGCTCGCGCGCCGCGACCTGCACTGTCCCGTGTGCCGCGCGGAGGTCGGCGTCGACTTCCTCGTATGTCCCGTCTGCACGACGAAGCTCAAGCAGGCGTGCGTGAATTGCAAGGCGCCGCTCGAGGCCTTGTGGCAGATCTGCCCATACTGCGAGACGCCGGTCGAACCGGCAGCAATCGAGTTCCCGACGTTCGAGGCGCGACCGCCGAGACGCCGGCGCCGCTCTGAGTAGACTCCCGCGCTCGTGGCAGTCGAGCGGTCGCTGATTCTGATCAAGCCGGACGCGATGGAGCGCGGTCTGGCCGGTGAGATCCTGTTGCGGATCGAGGGGCGCGGGCTCGTGCTGCGCGCGGGGAAGCTGCTTCGCGTCGACCGCGCGCTTGGGGAAACGCATTACGCCGAGCACAAGGAGAAACCGTTCTTCGGCGAGCTCGTCCAGTTCATCACGTCGGGGCCGACGCTCGCGCTCGTCGTCGAGGGGGAAGGCGCGATCGCCACGCTGCGAACGACGATCGGCGCGACCAATCCCGCCGACGCGGAGCCGGGCTCGATCCGCGGCGATCTCGCACTCGCGATGCCGGACAACCTCGTGCACGGCTCCGACTCACCGGAGTCGGCAGAGCGTGAGATCGCGCTCTGGTTCTCGGACGATGAGCTCGTCTGAGCTTCCCGAGTACGCGCTCGTCAACCGCGAGCAATGGACGCGCGTGAACGCCGAGTTCACGGACGCGAACGCGAACGCGGCCTGGTCACAAGAGGAGATCACGTGGGGGCAGACGCATGCGCGCGAAGCGGACGTCGGCGTGCTCGGCGACTTCGCCGGCAAGGACGTTGTCGAGCTCGGCTGCGGCACCGGTTACTTCGGCGCTCGTCTCAAACGGAATGGCGCGGCGCGCGTGGTCGGCGTCGACGTCACGCCTGCGCAGCTCGAGTCGGCGCGTCGGGTCAACGAGGCGTCCGGGCTCGGCCTCGAGTTCGTCGAGGCGAATGCCGAGGCGACGGGCCTCCCGGATTCGTCATTCGACCTCGCGGTCTCGGAGTACGGCGCGTCGATCTGGTGCGATCCTTACAAGTGGATTCCCGAAGCGGCGCGCCTTCTGCGCCCGCACGGCGAGCTCGTGTTCCTTCGCAACTCCACCTTGCGTGTCCTCTGTACGAGGGAGGAGATGCCGTCCGACACGGAGACGTTGCAGCGGCCCCAACGTGGGCTGCACCGGATCGAGTGGCGGAACCCGGACGAGGTGGAGTTTGCGCTCGGGCACGGCGATTGGTTCCGGCTGCTGCGCGTGACAGGCTTCGAAGTGCTTGATCTCGTCGAGCTCTTCGCAACCGAGGACACGCCCGAGTCGACGTACTACGAGTTCTCGCGCGCGTGGGCCGAACGTTGGCCGCTGGAGGAAATCTGGCGCGCACGCAGGCGTTCGTGAGCGCGCCGCCCGCCCCACCGCTCCTGCTCGCATCCACGTCGCCGCGGCGAATTGCGATCCTCGAGCAACTCGGGATTCCGTTCGACGTCGTCGCGCCGCGGTACGAGGAGCAGCCCGTGCAGGGCGTAGACGCGGTCGAGCTCGCCCGCAAGCACGCGCGCGAGAAGGCACGTTCGGTCGCGGACGAGGCGGGCGACCGGCCCGTGCTCGGCGTCGACACCGACGTGGTGCTGGACGGGCGCATCTACGGGAAGCCGCAGAACGCGACGGACGCCGAGGTCATGCTCGAAGAGCTGTCCGGCAGGACGCATCTCGTCGTCTCCGGACTCGCGCTGATCACGCCGGGATGGGAAGTCGTCGAGCACGAGTCCACCCGCGTCGCCTTCCGGAAGCTCACGCCTCGCGATCTGGCGACGTACATCTCCACGGGCGAATGGGAGGGACGTGCCGGCGCCTACGCGATCCAGGGCCGAGGCGCTGCGCTCGTCCGTCGAATCGAGGGCGACTACCTCAACGTCGTCGGGCTCCCGGCGGCGCTTCTCGTCCGCGTCCTCGCCGACCGTTTTGCAGGTGTTTACGGCTTCGGGTAGCTAGACTCGCCGGAGGGATGGGCTTTCTCGACAACCTCGGCGGCTTCGGGGGCCGCGATATGGCCGTGGACCTCGGAACCGCGAACACGCTCGTCTATGTCCGCGGGCGCGGCATCGTGCTCTCCGAGCCCTCCGTCGTCGCCATCGACCAGCGGACCGGGGAAGTGCACGCCGTCGGAGTGGAGGCCAAGCGCATGCTCGGGCGCACGCCGGGCACGATCTCCGCCATCCGGCCGCTCAAGGACGGCGTCATCGCCGACTTCGACGTGACGGAGCAGATGCTCCGTCACTTCATCCAGAAGGTGCACCAACATCGCTTCGCGCATCCGCGCGTGGTCGTGTGCGTGCCCTCGGGCGTCACCGGAGTGGAGAAGCGCGCGGTCGAGGAGGCGACGCTGTCCGCCGGCGCGCGTCAGGCGTACCTGATCGAGGAGCCGATGGCCGCAGCGATCGGCGCAGGCCTTCCTGTCGCGGAGCCTACCGGGAACATGATCGTCGACATCGGCGGCGGCACGACAGAAGTCGCGGTGATCAGCCTCGGCGGCATCGTCGTCTCGCAGTCGTTGCGCGTCGGCGGCGACGAGATGGACGAGGCGATCATCAACCACATCAAGCGCGAGTACAAACTGCTGATCGGCCAGCAGACCGCCGAGGAGATCAAGCTCGAGGTCGGCTCCGCGTTCGACCTGCGCGAGGAAGTGCAGGCGGAGGTGCGTGGCCGCGACATGCTCACCGGACTGCCGAAGACGGTCGTCCTCTCGTCGGAGGAAGTTCGCCGCGCGCTCGACGAGCCCGTGACGCAGATCCTCGAAGCGATCAAGTCCACGCTCGACAAGACGCCGCCCGAGCTCGCCGCGGACATCATGGACCGCGGGATCGTCCTCGCCGGCGGCGGCGCGCTGCTCACGAACCTCGACGAGCGGCTTCGCCACGAGACGCAGATGCCGGTACACCTCGCCGAGTCGCCGCTGACGTGTGTCGCCGTCGGGTCCGGACGCAGCCTCGAGGAGTTCGAGGCGATCCACCGCAGCGCCCGCGCGCGGCGTAACAGCCGCAACCACCGCTGATACTTGACTTCCAACTTACGTAAGTCTACATTTACGTAAGTTGTGGCTTACGTAGATCCGCTTGACGCACTCGGGGATCCGACCCGACGGAGAGTGTTCGAACGACTCCGTCGAGGTCCGCTGTCCGTGACGGAGCTAGCCGAGAAGCTGCCGGTGAGCCGGCCCGCCGTGTCGCAGCATCTCCGCGTGCTCAAGCAGGCCGGTCTAGTCACCGAACGGAGAGACGGAACGCGACGTCTCTACCGCATCGATCCCGACGGCCTCGGCGAGCTCCGCGACTACTTCGACGACTTCTGGGGCGACGCACTCGCGGCATTCCAGGCCGCGGTGAAGAAAGGAGAGACATGAGCACGACGACCATCGAGGCGGTCCATCGAAGCGTGACTGTCGACGTGACACCGGAACAGGCATTCGACGTCTTCGTCAACCACATCGCGGACTGGTGGCCGCTCGAGACGCATTCACAGTCGGCGATGCAGGAGAACAGTCGTCCGGACACGCTCGTGTTCGAGGCCCGCGCCGGCGGGGAGGTGTACGAACAGCGGGGCGAGGAGCGGCACCATTGGGGTTTCGTCACGGTCTGGGAGCCGCCGCACCGGTTCGTGCTCGACTGGAAGGTGAACCCCGACTGGGCAGCACCGACCGAGGTCGAGATCACCTTCACGCCCGAGGGCGGCGGCACCCGCGTCGACCTGGAGCATCGCGGCTGGGAACGCCTAACCGAGGGGGCGCCGGAGTTCCGCGCGTCCTACAACGACGGCTGGGTGCCGGTCCTCGACCGCTTCGGGCAGGCCGCCAACGCGTAGGTCTGCCGACCTAAAGCCACCATCGCCGCGGACCGCGCTAACCTAGGGCGTTCCGTGCCACGCCACCGCAGCGTCAGCGCGGCCCTGGACTCCACGGTTTCCAGACCACGGCCGCAGCCGTTCCCCTCCCGCAGTCGCTCCGCTCTCCGGCGCAGGGCCGTGGTGGGGGTGCTCCTGCTGTTGTCGCTCGTCCTGATCACGATCTCGTTCCGCCAGCCCACGACGGGCGCGCTCCACGGCGTCCAGGGCGCGGGAGCAACGGTGCTGCGTCCGTTCGAGGTCGGGGCGGAGCGCCTCGCACGTCCCTTCCAGGACGTCTACGGGTACTTCCGCGGACTCGTCCACGCAAAGCGGGAGAACAAACAGTTGCGGTCCGATCTCGACCGCGCGCGACAGCAGCTGATCCAGTTCGAATCGGCGTATCGCGACAACCTGAAGTTCCGCGACCTTCTCAAGTACATCGACGGTCCCCGCTTCCCATCTGACTACTCGCCGGTGCCGGCGCGGATCATCTCTCGCCCCGAAAGCGAGTTCGACCAGCAGGTCGTGATCTCTGCAGGCTCGAACAACGGCATCGCACAGGACACGCCGGTCGTGACCCAGGACGGCCTCGTCGGCCGGGTCACGAATCTGAACGGGAGCGCGGCGAGGGTGACGCTGATCACCGACGACGAGAGCGCCGTGCAGGCCATGGACCAGCGGACGGGGGCGATCGGTCTCGTGCGAGTCGGCCAGGGGCAGGGCCAGCTGATCCTCGATCGCGTCGGGAAGGACGCCAACGTGCTCGTCGGCGACGTGATCGTCACAGCGGGCACGCGGTCGAAGCAGTATCCGTCCCTCTTCCCGCGCGGCATCCAGATCGGTCAGGTCATCAGCGTCGGCCAGACCGACACGGCCCCGTACAAGGCGATCCAGATCCAGTCGTATGTGAACTTCGGCTCGCTCGACTCCGTGATCGCACTCGTGACGAAGAAGCACGTGCCGGTGGCGCCGTGATCGCAGACGCGGGCAAAGCAGCTGCGGTTCTCTTCGTCGCCGTGATCGTGCAGGTGTCGATCCTGTCGAACGTCGACATCCTGCACGGACGCCCGAAGCTGATCCTCGTCACCGTGGTTGCCGTGGCGTTGTTGCGCGGTGCCGTGTTCGGCGCGGTTGCAGGATTCGGCGCCGGCTTCCTCGCGGACACGGGGACGTTCGGCATGCTCGGCTTCACGTCCTTGCTGCTCACGCTCGCGGGTTACTGGGCGGGACGGTACGGCGAGACGACTGGACGCGACCGCGCGCACGCGCCGGTCCTCTCCGTCGCCGTCGTCGCCGCGCTGTACCAGTTCTCTGCACTGATCCTCCACTTCATGCTCGGCCAGCCCGCGCCGGCTCGCGAAGTGCTGCTGATCGGTCTAGCGCCGACGGTTCTCCTGAACGTGCTCCTGACGTTCCCGGTCTACGCGCTCGTGCAGCGGCTGCTGCCTCCGCACGGATGGGCGGAGCGGGCGCGCGAGGTGCGGCTGCTTGGCTAGGCGCGCGAAGGAAGTCCTCTCCCGGCGCTTCCTCCCCCGGGACCCCCGCACTGTCGGCCCATACCGGTTGACGCCGTCACTGGCGCTGCGGATCGGAGTGCTCGGGATGCTGGCGCTCGTCGTCTTCGCCGTCCTGTTCCTCCGGCTCTGGGCGCTCCAGGTGCTCTCCGGTGCGCAGTACCTCCGCGCTGCGCAGAACAACCAGCTGCGCACCGTGCGCGTGCAAGCCTCGCGCGGACCGATCCTCGACCGATATGGACGCGTGCTCGTGACGAACAGGGCCGGCACGGAGGTGCAGATCTGGCCGTCCGACCTGCCGAAGCGCCGGTCGGATCGGGTGCGGGAGCTGCGTGAGGTCGCGAGGATCGTCGAAGTGCCGCTCTGGCAGATCGCCGCTGCGATCCGCAAGCATCGCAACGATCTCCTGACACCCGTAACCGTGAAGACGGGCGCCAGCGAGGTGCAGGTCGGCTATCTGTGGGAACGGCGGGAGGACTTCCCGGGAGTCCGCACGGCGAACACGTACCTCCGCTCGTATCCGCATGGCTCGCTCGGCGCACACATTCTCGGCTACGTCACCGAGATCTCGCCGGCGCAGGTGAAAGTCCTGGCGAAGCAGGGCTACCACCCCGGGGACGAGATCGGACAGGCCGGGATCGAAGCGTCGTACGACCGGTACCTGCGCGGCACGGCCGGTGTCGCCAAGCTCGTCGTCGACTCCCTCGGCCGCCCGCGTACACACCTGAACCCGTCGACGATGGCGCATCCGGGGAACGCGGTTCGCCTGACGATCGACCTGAAGCTTCAGCAAGCGGCCGAGCGCGCACTTCAGATCGGGATGGAGGACGCCCGCGCATCCCAGTGCTACGGGTGCTGGAACGCGAACGGCGGTGCGATCGTCGCGCTCGATCCGCGTGACGGCTCGGTCCGCGCGCTCGCGTCGTGGCCGACCTACAACCCCAGCGTCTACGCGGGCCGCGTCTCGCTGCGAGGCCTCGATGCCGCCGGGCTGACCCCGAAGACCGCACAGCCGCTCAATTACCCGGCCCTCGACCGCGCAGTCGATGCCGCGTATCCGCCGGGCTCGACGTGGAAGCCCGTGACGGCGCTCGCCGCGCTGGAGGAGGGACTCATCACGCCCTACGAGAACCTGCAATGCACCGGCTCGTACACGGTCGCAGGGCACACGTTCAACAACTGGGATCCCGCGGCGAACGCGTGGATGGATCTTCGGACCGCGGTCGCCGCGTCCTGCGACACGTACTTCTACCGCGTCGGCTATCGCTTCTACGGACTCCCGGCGCGACTCGGCCCACGGCTCCAGGCGTGGGCGAGCCGGTTCGGTTTCGGGGCCAGCACGGGCGTCGACCTCTCGCCGGAACGGACCGGCCTCCTGCCGACTCCCGACTGGCGGAAGGCCACGTACACGAAGAAGACGGACCCGCGCGGCTGGGAGATCGACCGCCTGTGGAAGCCGGGCGACTCGATCCAGCTCGCGATCGGCCAGAAGGACCTGCTCGTGACGCCGATGCAGATGGCGCGCTTCTACGCGATGATCGCGAACGGGGGAAGCCTCGTCACGCCGCACCTCCTGATGGACGTCGAGCAGCCCCCGTCGAACGGCCGCCGCGGCGCCGTGCTCCCGACGTCGCCGTTCGCCGCACCCGAGCCGACGAACGTCGATGCCGGCGCGCTCGAGGTCGTGCGGCAGGGGCTCCTCGAAGCGACGCACTCGCCGTTCGGCACGAGCGTCGGCGTCTTCGGCGGGTTCCCGGTCGCGATCGCCGGCAAGACGGGGACGGCGGAGAAGACGATCGATCCGGGCGACGGGTATCCGCGCATCTTCAACCAGTCGTGGTGGTGCGGCTACGGGCCCGCCGACAGCCCGACACTGGTGGTCTGCGCGCTGATCGAGAACGGTGGCCACGGCGGAACGGCCGCGGCGCCGGCGGCGCTCCACGTCTTCGAAGAGTTCTTCCACACGCAAGTGTCCACCACCGGACCCGTCCACTCCGACTGATGGCCGTCGACTACGTCGCCAGGAGTCGAGCTCGGACGCGACGGCGCGAGACCGCCGACGTCGCGGCGCTCGTTCGCAGGCTCGACTGGCTGCTGATCGGGTTTGTCGCGCTCCTGGTTGCGTACGGCCTGTGGGCGGTCGCGGGAATCACGCGCCACGACATCGCAGGAGATCCGAACTACTACCTCGTGCGACAGAGTGTGTACGCAGCTGTGGGCGCAATCGGGCTCGTCGCCGCCGTCGTGATCGACCCGGAACGGTATCGCGCATGGTGGCGGCCTCTCTTCCTCGGCACTGTCGGGATGATCGTGCTGGTCATCCTGCGCGGAGTCGAGAGCAACGGCTCCAAGCGCTGGCTCGATTTCGGCTTCTTCCGGTTTCAGCCGTCCGAGTTCGGCAAGGTGTTCTTCGTCCTGGCGCTCGCGGGCTTCCTCGCAGAGCGCGCGCAGAAGCTGGGAGAGGCTCGGACGACATTCCGAGCGGTCGGGCTCGCCTGTGTTCCGATCGCACTCGTGTTCCTTCAGCCGGACGTCGGGACCGCGATGGTGTATGCCGCCGCGCTCGCGGCGATCCTGTTTGTCGCGGGTACGCCGTGGACACACCTCGCCGGAGTCGCCGCGACCACCGTGCTTGTCGCCGTGGTGCTGCTCTGGGCTGCCCCGGCCGGAGGTGTGCACATCCTCAAGCCGTACCAGGTCAACCGCCTGACCGGGTTCTTCCACCCGCAGAGCGATCCCGGCGGGGCGACCTACAACATCGCGCAGTCGAAGAACGCGATCGGCGCGGGTCAGCTGCGCGGTCGAGGCGTCAATGGGGCAACGCAGACGAACTACGATTTCCTGCCGGCGCACCACACCGACTTCGCATTTGCATCGCTTGCAGAGGAGCGCGGCTTCGTCGGCGCGTCGATCCTGCTCGGGCTCTACCTGCTCGTCGTCTGGCGCGGACTGCGAATCGTCACGCTCGCGCGTGACGCGTTCTCGGCGATCGTGGCCGGTGGGATCGTGTTCGGGCTGCTGTTCCAGATCTTCGTCAACGTCGGGATGACGATGGGGATCGCGCCGATCACCGGTATCCCCGCACCGTTCCTCAGTGTCGGCGGCTCGTCGATGATCGCGAACCTGGTCGCCGTCGGGATCTTGCTGGCGATCCACGTCAGGGCACGCGGCGTCCGGCGCTGAGGCAGCGGCGCCTCGACGACCCAACTCGCCAACTAGTGCCTCTTCCGGTGATGCTGTTGAGCTTCTGGGTCGCTAGCACCAAGCCAGGGGCCGCACTCGTCCGCAGCCAAGGCTAGAAGCCTTGGTAAGGACGAGGGTGGACTCTGGCGCCGCGTGATAGCGGGCCAGGAGCCGACATGCATCACCGGGAGGGGCACTTAGGCGGCCTTCGCAGCGGGGCGCAGCTTGGCGCGTCGGGTCTTGATGGCTCGGAGGCGCTGGGTCAGCCGGGCCCAGGCCCAGGGCTCGACTTCCCTGTAGCGGAGCGCCGACTGCCCGCGGGTCGCCTCCAGGTACTCGAACCAGGCGTCTGCCTCCTCGATCAAGAGCAGCTCATGGGCTTCGCGCTGTCCGGCCACCAGACCACCTCCGGTCGCTGATGCGCGAAGGGTAGGTCCGCCGTCGGACGTATCCGCGCCGGACGTATCCGCGCTGGGGGAACCTCCCGGTTCCCCCAGACCCCCCCCACTGGTCCGCTCCGCGGACGGGCGGCTTCGCCGCCGGACGGCAAAAGGGCCGGTCCGAGGCCACTGGTACCCTGTGATCCAGATGTACGCCCACACTCACAACCTGCCGCGCACGCTGCGCGCCGCCCTCGAGGGCGCTGCTGCAGCGCGCGCGCACGAAGGAGATTTTCTTTGCGCTGGTTTCGAAACCGTCGTAAGCCCGAGGAGCAGGCGCCCGTCGAGGCTGCCGCTCCGACACCGGAGGCACCCGAGCCCGTAACACCCGAGCCCGCCTCAGAGGCGGGCGAACAACCCACCAGGCCCAAGCGCCCGCCAGCGCGAGCGGACGCAGACGCGCCGCCGCCGCGAGCCGCCGAAGCCGCGTCCGCTTCCGTCGGCGAAGCGCGAGCTGCTGATCTCCGTCGACGTCGGCGAGCAGCGCGTCGCCGTGCTGGAGGACGACCGCGTCGCCGAGGTCTACCTCGAGCGCCCCGAACGCCGCTCGATCGCCGGGAACATCTATCTCGGCACCGTCGACAACGTCCTGCCCGGCATGGAGGCCGCGTTCATCGAGATCGGCCTCGAGAAGAACGGCTTCCTGTACGTCGACGAGATCGTGACGCCCGAGCTGGAGGGAAAGCGGCACGGCCGCAAGATCCAGGACCTGATCAGCCGCGGCCAGACGATCATGGTGCAGGCCGTCAAGGACCCGATGAAGACGAAGGGCGCGCGGCTCACCACGGAGATCTCGCTTCCGGGCCGCTTCCTCGTCCTCGTCCCGAACGGGGAGGGCCAGGGAGTGTCGCGCCGCCTCGACGACGACGAGCGGCTGCGGCTGAAGGACATCCTCAAGAAGATCGCGCCGAAAGACGCCGGCGTGATCGTCCGCACCGCTGCTGAGGGCGCGTCCGCGGAAGACATCGAGCGCGACCTCGTCTTCCTCCAGAAGCTGTGGAAGTCGATCCAGCAGCGCGCGAAGGAGGCGAAGCCCCCGGAGCTGATCTACCAGGAGGCAGAGCTCCCGCTCCGCGTCACCCGCGACCTCTTCACCGACAACTTCGAGCGCGCGCTCGTCGACAACGACCAGGCGTTCAAGCGCATCACCGGCTACTTGAAGAAGACGTCGCCCCACATGGTCGAGCGCGTCGTCCGCTACAAGGAGAAGCAGGCGCTGATGGACGCCTTCGGCGTTGACGCCGAGATCAAGTCGACGCTCAAGCGCCGAGTCGATCTCCCGTCGGGCGGCTACCTCGTCTTCGACTATGCGGAGGCGTTCACCGTGATCGACGTGAACACCGGTCGCTTCGTCGGCTCGCGCTCGCGCACCTCGGGCGCGCGGCTCGAGGACACGATCACGAAGAACAACCTCGAAGCCGTGAAGGAGGTCGTACGCCAGCTGCGGCTGCGCGACATCGGCGGGATCATCGTCATCGACTTCATCGACATGGCGAACCCGAAGAACCGCGCGACGGTCGAGGCCGCACTGCGGACAGAGCTCGAGCGCGACCGCACGAAGACGTACGTCGTCGAGATCTCGCCGCTCGGTCTCGTCGAGATGACGCGGCAAAACGTCACCGACGGGCCGCGCGAGGTGATGACGAAGAAGTGCCCGACGTGTGGCGGCGACGGGATCGTGGTCTCCGAGGGAACGGCGGCGCTCGACGTCGAGCGACGGCTGCGGGCGCTTGCCGGCGGCTCGCGCGCACAGGCGTATCGAGTGGAGGTCGCTGCAAAAGTCGCGTCGCTCCTCGTCGGGCCTGCCGCCGAGCGGCTGATGGAGCTCGAGGCGCAGACGCGGCGCCGCTTCTTTCTCGAGGGCAAGGAGAACGTGCACCTCGACCACTTCCTCGTCCTCGCCGAGGGCAAGCGCGAGGAGCTCGCCGTCAAGGGGCCTGTCGATGAGGGCGCGGAGGTCGAGCTGAAGCTCGGCGAGGTTGGTCTCCACGATCCGCAGGCCGGCGTCGGCAAGCTCGACGGCTACGACGTCAGCGTCGCGAACGCGTCGAAGCTCGTCGGCAAGAAGGTGAAGGTCCGCATCGAGCGCCTGCTCGACGGGACGGCGTACGCGAGTCTCACCGGACAAGAGCAGCAGGCGGAGGACCCGATCACCGCCGAGCGCGAGGCCGAGCGGCCGACACGCGCAACTGCGAAGAAGCCCTCCGAGCCGAAGCCCGCAAAGCCGGAGGCGAAGGCCGCGAAGACCGAGACGAAGGCGACGAAGGCGGAACCGAAGGCGACGAAGACCGTGGCCAAGGCTCCGAAGGCCGAGACGACAGCGGAGGCGGACGCCGAGGACGAGGCGAAGCCGAAGAGGAAGACGCGACGCGGTTCCCGCGGCGGCCGTGGCCGCAAGAAGAAGTCAACGACGCCGGCGACGACCGCTGCAGCGACCGCGGACAACGGCGCCGGCGAGGCGGAACAGATCGAGCAGCCGGTGGCGAAGATCCACGTCCCGGACCGCGAGCTCGGGGACGGGGCGGAGGAGGCCGACGAGAGCGTCCCGCCCGCGGCCCTCGACGGGGGCGAGACGGCACCGACGCCGAAGAAGAAGACACGACGCGGCACGCGGGGCGGGAGGAACCGAAAGCGCAAGACCGCCACGCCTGCAGCCACCGACGGCAAGGAACCGCAGCCGGCACACACCGAGTCCGCCAACGAAGAGGACTGGGGCTACGTCCCAATGTCCGAGTGGGCGGACGACCTCTCCGAGTAGCAGCGACCACAGCGGCGGCGCTGCTGCTGGTGGTGCCTGCAGCGCAGGCTCGCGCGCGCTTCGACGCGAGCGCACTCGATCACAGGCTTCGCGCCGAGCCGGGCGTCCTCAGCGTCCTCGTCGAACGCGACGGGCGGCTGCTCTTCGAGCGCTACTACCGCGGCGCCGCGCGCTCGGGCCGCCTCGACGTCTTTTCCGTCACGAAGAGCGTGACGGCGACGCTCGTTGGGATCGCGCTCCACGTCGGAATGGTGCGCAGCCTCGACCAGCGGCTGGGTGAGTTCTTCCCCAAGGATGTGCAGCACGCGCGCGACAAGCGCGTTCGGAAGATCACGCTGCGCCACCTGCTGACAATGACGTCCGGCTATCGCGACGTGGCTGCGGTGCGCTCGGATGACTGGATCCACACGCAGATCGACCGGCCGCTCGCGGAAGATCCCGGCCGGCTGCTCTTCGAGCGCTACTACCGCGGCGCCGCGCGCTCGGGCCGCCTCGACGTCTTTTCCGTCACGAAGAGCGTGACGGCGACGCTCGTTGGGATTGCGCTCCACGTCGGAATGCTGCGCAGCCTCGACCAGCGGGCTGGGCGAGTTCTTCCCCAAGGACGTGCTGCACGCGCGCGACAAGCGCGTTCGGAAGATCACGCTGCGCCACCTGCTGACAATGACGTCCGGCTATCGCGACGTGGCTAGGCTACGGCGGCCAGGCGATCGCGGTCTTCCCCGAACGGCACCTCGTCGTCGCGGTCACCGGCAGCGGCGATCTCATCCAGCGCGTCCTCTACGGGCTCGTGCTGCCGGCGCTTGGCATCCGCTAAACTGCCTCCGCTCGCGGGCGACGCCCGCGTTTTCCACGCTAATGACGGTCAGATTCCGCACATCTCGCACGCTCCGGGGCGCTGCAACGCTCCGTCTCGACGGCGTCCTCAGTCGCGCCCGTAGCTTTCAGCTACGAGCGCTCCCTGCGTCCTTGCGAGACGGGCGTTTCGCGGCCGAAGCGCACGATCTGCACGGAACCTGACCTATGGCCACGTCGAAGACTCAGAGCTACGCGATCATCGCTCTCGGCGGCAAGCAGTACGTCGTCCGCGAGGGCGAGCGCCTGCTCGTGGACCGGCTTGGGACGGACGAGGGCAAGACGTTCCACCCCGGTGTCCTCTTTGTCGGCGGGGAGGGGACGGGCCAGTTGGCGCCGAGTGCCACCGTCACGGCCCGCGTCGTCGGTCACGTGCGCGGCGAGAAGGTGCGGATCGGCAAGCGGCGGCCGAAGAGCGGGTATCGCCGCCAGACCGGCTTCCGTGCGGCACTGTCGCAGATCGAGATCGAGTCGATCGGCGCGGCCAAGCGTGCGGCGGCGGCCGCACCGGAACCGAAGCAGGAGGCGCCGGCCCCGAAGCCGAAGGAACCAGTCGCGGAGCCGAAGGAAGCAGTCGTTGCACAGCCCCCGCGCGGCTACGCGGACTTCACTGTGGTCGAGATCGGCGACAAGGCGAAGCGGTGGAAGCTCGAGCAGCTCGAAGCTGCGCTCGAGTACGAAAACGAGCACGCGAAGCGCAAGGGCGCGATCGCCGCGCTCGAGTCCGCGATCGAAGCGAAGCAGGAGAAGGGAACCTAATGGCCCATAAGAAGGGACTCGGTTCGTCGCGCAACGGCCGCGACTCGAACCCGAAGATGCTCGGCGTGAAGATCTTCTCCGGTCAGGACGTCAAGGCGGGGATGATCCTCGTGCGGCAGCGCGGGACGAAGTTCCGCCCTGGCCCGGGCACGGGCATAGGCCGTGACGACACGATCTTCGCGACGCGCCCCGGCACGGTCGCGTTCCGGCAGAGCGGCGAGCGCCGCTCCGTCGAAGTCACCGAAGCGTCGGAGTAGCGCCGGTTGTTCCACGACCGCGCCCGCATCCGCGTGCAGGCGGGTCGCGGCGGCGACGGCAGCCTGCACTTCCGCCGCGAGAAGCATGTCCCAAAGGGGGGACCTGACGGCGGCGACGGCGGTCCCGGCGGCGACGTCGTCCTCGTGGCACATCCGGATCTGCGGGACCTGTCGGCATTTCGCGCGCGGAAGTGGTTCAAGGCGCGCAACGGCGAGCCCGGCCGCGGGGCGCTGAAGCACGGCGCGACGGGGGAGACCGTCGAACTGCGTGTCCCCGTCGGCACGCAGGTCTTCGACGAGGACGCGCAGCTGATCGCTGACCTGGCCGCACCGGGCGCACGGGTGGTTCTCGCGCGCGGCGGGATCGCGGGTCGAGGCAACAAGCGCTTCGCCTCGCCCACGCGGCAGGTGCCTCGGTTCGCGGAGACGGGTTTGCCCGGGGAAGAGGCGACGTTCGAGCTCCGGCTGAAGCTCCTCGCCGACGCGGCGCTCGTCGGGCTCCCGAACGCAGGCAAATCGTCGCTCCTCGCGCGCATCTCGAAC
>VAXU01000191.1 GCA_005885125.1 Actinomycetota bacterium | reverse complement strand
GCGCTGGTACTGCGTCACACGCAAAAAGCAGGTGAACATGCCAACGTCGTCGGGCTCACCTCAAGAAGCGTAACGCGATAAGCATCCGTGTAACGACCGGGGGCAAGTTGCTCCGGTGGGCGAGCGTCCTCTCGCCAGCCTCGAGTCGTCCGCATCGGTGCTAGTGCCTCCGACAAGAGCGACGAAGCCAAGGGCGAGGAGACGCGCGTCATAGCGGCGACGGAACGCCGCCGCGGAGTGCGCAGGAAAGAGCCCGCCGCCCGAGCCCGAAGGGCTCGCGCGCCGGGCGCTTCATGGAGGCGGCGGGAATCGAACCCGCGTCCGCGGAAGCCCCGCGCAGAACTTCTACAAGCTTAGTCCGCCATTGGATCTCGCCCGACGGCCGGAGGCGGACGCCCTACCGGCGGGCCAGCCATCCTGTTGTGTCGCACCTCCGGCGATTGGCTCTCCTTCGGTGCCGAGCCCGTTGTTGGCGCCGCTACCCGAGCCACGGGCCCAGCTCGGAGCGACGTCGCTACCTAATTACTTAGGCAGCGAGTGCGAGATCGTTCTTCGCACTTGCATTGGTGCCGGTGGTTTTACGAGGCCTACCGGCGACCTCGGCTTGCAGCTCTGCCGGAGAACCGACCACGTCGAAACCAGGTCGCCCCCGTATGTCGAGCCACAGTGTAGCCGCGGTCTCTGAGATCCGGATCAGCCGGCTCCCGAAAGCGGGTCAGACCCGGAGGGTCTGACCCTTGGTCCCCGTACTTCATCTGCCTATTTCGCGATGGCCTCCTCCAGCGCTCGCCGTGCGAGCACCTGCGCGAGGTGACGCCGGTACTCCGCGCTGCCGCTCGTGTCGCTCGGCGGATCGCTTTCCTGCGCGACGACGTCCGCCGCGGCGTTGACGTCGTCGGCCGTCTTCAGCGCGGCTTCCGCCGCGTGCGCTCGCACCGGCTTCGGGCCCATGTTCGTCAGCGCGATCGCCGCCTCGTCGATCGTTCCGTTCGAACGTCGCACGACCGCGGCCACGCCCACCGTCGCCCAGTCCTGCGCACGGCGCGTGAACTTGACGTACGACCAGCCAGCCGGGCCGAGCTTCGGGATGCGGATCTCCGTCAGCACGTCCTGCGGGCCGAGCGCGGTCTCGAACACGCCGCGGAAGAACTCGGCCGCCGGAATCGTCCGCTCCCCGCCGGGACCGCGCACGACCAGGTCCGCGTCGAGCGCGGCCAGGATCGTCGGCAGGTCCGAAGCTGGATCGCCGTGCGCGACCGAGCCGCCGATCGTGCCGCGATGCCGCACCTGCGGATCGCCGATCAACCCCGCCGTGTAGGAGACGATCGGCGTGTGCTCCTGCACGAGCGGATCGTGGTGGAGATCGTGGTGCCGCGTCATCGCTCCGATGGCGAGCTGCTCGCCCGCGTCGCGGACGTAGCGCAACTCGTCCACGCGGCCGATGTCCACGAGCAGAGCCGGCCGCGCGAATCGCAACCGCAACAGCGGAATCAACGAGTGCCCGCCCGCGAGCAGCTTTGCGTCGTCTCGCGAGCCGAGCAGCTCGACCGCCTGGTCGACGGACTCGGCGATCTCGTAGTCGAACGGCGCCGGAATCATGTTCCCACCTCCCCGATCGCGCGCCAGACTCGCTCTGGCGTCGCCGGCATCTCCACATCGGTCACGCCGCGCGTCGACAATGCGTCGACGATCGCGTTGATCACGGCGGGAGTCGACGCGATCGTGCCGGTCTCCCCTACGCCCTTCGCCCCGAGCGGATTCGTCGGACTCGGCGTCACGGTGCGGCCGACCTCGTAGGAGGGAAGCTCCGCCGCGGAGGGCACCAAGTAGTTCACCATCGAGCCGGTGACGAGGTTGCCGTCCTCGTCGTACACGGCCTCTTCGAACAGCGCCTGGGCAACGCCCTGCGTGATGCCGCCGTGGATCTGGCCGTCGACGATGTTCGGGTTGATCACGTTGCCGACGTCGTCGACCGCGATGTACCGCACGAGATCCACCGCGCCGGTCTCCGTGTCGACCTCGACGATGGCGATGTGCGTCCCGGCGGGCCAGCTGAAGTTCTCCGGATCGAAGACGTACGTCGCCTCGAGCCCGGGCTCCATCCCGTCCGGGAGGTTGTGCGCCGTCCACGCCTGCAGCGCGAGCTCTTTCGTCGTCAGCGAGTTGCCGTTGGCGCTGAACGTGCCGCCGTCGTAGGAGAGCTCGTTCTCGCCGACCTCGAGCTGATGCGCGGCGATCTTCCGAGCCTTCTCGAGGATCCGCTCCGCGGCCTTGTACACGGCGATACCGCCGACCGTGAGGCTACGGCTGCCGTACGTGTCCATCCCGAGCGGAGCGACGGCGGTGTCGCCGGACGGTGCCGGTCGGCAAGAACCGGATCGTCGCCGCGTCCCAGCCGCCTGCTCCGTAGCGGATCGCGCCGAGAATGCGGGACGGCGCGAGTCCGCACATCTCGATGTAGGTCGAGAAGCCGATGCCGAGCTCCTTCGTGTCACTCTGCTTGCGCCGCTCGGCCTGCTGCTTGCGTACGTCGTCGTAGTCGAGGATCTCCAGCGCCGCGTCGAGGTGCGCGTCGTAGTCGCCGGAGTCGACGGTGAGGCCCGACGCGAGCGTCTTCGGGAAGTCGCGCAGGAAGTTCAGCCGCCGCACCTCGACGGGATCCTTTCCGAGCTTGCGCGCGAGCGCGTCGACGGCGCGTTCGATTGCGTACGTCGCTTCCGGCCGTCCGGCGCCGCGGTAGGCGTCCGTCGGCGTCGTCGTCGTGAACACGCCCGTGCATTCGAAGTCGTAAGCAGCGACGTCGTAGGCGCCGGAGTACAGCCACGCCCCGAGGAGCGGCACTCCGGTGGTCACGAGCTGGAGATACGCACCCATCGCGACGGTCAGCTTCGCGCGGACCGCCCGGATCTTCCCTTCCGACGTCGCCGCGAGCTCGATCTCCTGGATCTGGTCGCGGCCGTGGATCGTCGCCTGGTAGCCCTCGGTGCGCGTCTCGATCCACTTGATCGGACGCCCGAGCCGCCGCGCGAGCACCAGCGCGAGCGCCTCTTCCGCGTAGACGTTCAGCTTCGAGCCGAAGCCGCCGCCGACCTCTGGGGCGACCACGCGCAGCTTCGCCTCGGGAACGCCGGTCACCATCGACAGCGTCACGCGGGCGATGTGCGGGATCTGCGTCGCCGACCACATCGTCAGCTCTCCCGTCGCCGGGAACGGCTGCACGATCACGCCGCGCGGCTCGATCGCGTTCGGGATCAGCCGCTGCTGCCGGTAGCGCTCCTTGATCGTAACGTCGGCGTTCGCGAACTCCTGGTCGACCTCGCCGGCGGAGAGCGCCCACGTGTAGCAGCGGTTCGTGCCGAAGTCGTCGTGGACGATCGGCGCGCCGTCCTCGAGCGCCTGCGCCGGGTCGACGAGGGCGGGCAACGACTCGTACGCAACCTGGACGAGCTCGACGGCGTCGCGAGCTTCGGCGCGCGTCTCCGCAACTACCACCGCGACGCCGTCGCCGGCGTAGCGCGCCTTGTCGACGGCAAGCGGCCGGTGGTTGGGCTGGTTCGTGTCCTCCGTCGGAAGCCAGGCGCATGGCAGCGACATCTGCCATTCGTCCGCGAGCTCCTCACCGGTGAAAGCGGCGATCACGCCGCGGTGTGCAAGCGCCGGCGTGATATCGACGCTCGTGATCTTCGCGTGCGCGTACGGACTGCGCACGACGGCCATCCACACCATGCCCGGCAGGCTCATATCGTCGACGAACTTGGCCTGTCCGGTGAGGAGAGCCGTGTCTTCCTTGCGCTCGACCGGCGTGCCGACGATGCGGCCGAGCGTGACGTCCTGTTCGACAGTCGCCATCGTCTACACCCCCGCTCCGGCGGCCTGCTGCACCGCCCGGACGATGTTGTGGTAGCCGGTGCAGCGGCAGAGGTTGCCCTCCAGCGCGTGGCGGATCTGCTCCTCGCTTGGATTCGGCGTCTCGCTGAGGAGACCCACCGTCGCCATCACGAACCCCGGCGTGCAGTAGCCGCACTGGAGCCCGTGTTGCTCGCGGAACGCTTCCTGCACCGCGTGCAGCGAGCCGTTCGTCGCCAGGCCTTCGATGGTAGTGATGTCGGTGCCGTCCGCCTGGACGCCGAGCACCGTGCACGATTTGACGGACTGGCCGTCGAGGAGCACGGTGCATGCGCCGCACGACGACGTGTCGCAGCCGACGTTTGTGCCGGTCAGTCCGAGCCGCTCGCGCAGGACGTACACAAGGAGCTCGCGCGGCTCGAGCTCGAGGTCGTGCTCTGCCCCGTTGACCGTGATCGAGACGCGCTTCACCGCGTCCTCCTTTCGCCCCGGGAAACCTGGGGCGAGCATACGCCTCGCGGATTTCGATTTGAAGTCGGGTCAGCGGCGGCTCTTGAGCGCGCGTTCCATGTCGCGCTGGGCTTCGCGCCTGACCAGGTCGCGGCGCTTGTCGCGGAGCTCCTTGCCGCGCGCGAGCGCGAGCTCGACCTTGGCTCGCCCGTTGCGGAAGTAGAGCTTCGTCGGGACGAGCGTCAGGCCGCGCTCGCGCACCTTTCCGGCCAGCGAGGCGAGCTCCTTGCGGTGGAGGAGGAGCTTCCGGTCGCGGTCCGGATCGTGGTTCTGGATGTTCCCCTGCTCGTAGACCGAGATGTGAGCCCCGACGAGCCAGGCCTCGCCGGCGCGCACCTCGGCATAGGCCTGCTGGAGCGACGCCCGACCCTCGCGGAGGGACTTCACCTCCGTCCCGGTCAGCACCAGGCCCGCCTCGACACGGTCGAGGAGGTGGTAGTCGTGCCGCGCCCGGCGGTTGTCAACGATCAGCTTTTCGCCTGTAGGAGCCACGCGGCCAGTCTAGAGGCGCCCCTCCGCCGTACTCCGGTAGACGAAAGCAGACCGACGCCCTACCATCGGATGGGGCAGCTACCGAGGGGGTACGAACTAGTTTCTCAGCGGGGTCATGCGGCAACTCGCGGGCTGGGCGCGGCTCTTGCCTGCCTGCTTCTGGGCGTCCTCGGCGCCGGGCTGGCGGTTCGTGGCGCTCACGGCGCCGTGCCCGCCCGCGTTCAGACCGAACCGCCGCCGACTACGACGGTCCCGGTCACGACAGCTCCGGCTCCGGACCCCGCGCCACCGCCGCCCAAGCCGAAACCGAAGCCTTCACCGAAGCCTGCGCCGTCACCTGCGCCACACGTCACGACGACGCCGCACGTCGTCCACTCGACGCCGTCGCTCACGCCCGCGGTCAAAACGGTGACGCCCAAGGTCGTCCGTCCGAAGCACAAGAAGGTCGTCCACCACAAGAAGGCACGCGCCAAGCCGCCCGTTGCCGCGAAGCCGAAACCGAATGCCCTGCCTCCTCAGGTGCCCGTCGGCGCGGAGTCGGCGTCGGCATCGTCCTCCGGGACAAAGACCAACCTCACCTCGACGCTGATCATCGGGATCCTCGGCATCTCGATGATGGTGTTCGCGATCGCCGCCATCCCGGCGCGGGTCGTGCCCTGGCGGCCCGTCGCGCACTTCATCCATCAACGACACGTCGACCTGACGCTGTTCGGGATCGTGCTCCTCGCCGCAGCAGCGCTCGCAATCCTCTTTACCAAGGGCTGACCCATGCGGATCCTACGAAGACGCTTCGACGCGCCGCCCGCCGAAGCGACGGACTCGGGGGGCGCAGACGACTCCTACCACGTGAAATCGTACAACCCGGCGACCCACGACCCGACGGACGCGACCTGCGACATCCCGGCAGGCACAGCGGGATCCGGCGACTTCGACGCGCCGACGTTCCACTACCCGCTCGGATCGACGACGGTCACCTGCACGGCCACCGCCTCGGGCGCCCAGGGGAGCGCGACGGTCGTCGTTCAGGACACCGTCGCCCCGTCGTTTCCATCACTTTCAGACGTGACCGACACAACAACAGACCCAGGCGGCAAAGATGTCGCTTACTCGATTCCCTCGGCGACCGACGCTGTGAGCGGGTCGATCCCCGGCACCTGCGCACCCGCCTCGGGAAGCCATTTCAACGTAGGCTCGACTTTGGTCACGTGCACCGCGACGGATTCGAGTGGTAACACGGGAACCGCAACGTTCCACGTCGTGCTTACGCTTGTCGACAACGTGCCGCCGACATTCACCAGCGTTCCCCCCGACACGACGGTGGAGGCAACGGGCCCTAGCGGTGCAGTCGTCCTCTACACGATCGCAGCAACCGACAACGCCGACCCGTCGCCGTCGATCAATTGCGACCACCCTTCGGGAAGCACCTTCGCGCTCGGTAACACCAATGTGCAGTGCACGGCGACAGACGCCTCGGGGAACACGACGCCGACACCGGCCACGTTCACCGTGACCGTCCAGGACACGACCCCACCGACGCTGTCCCTCCCCTCCGACATGACTGTCCCATTCGGGACGGCAGTGACGTTCTCGGCGTCCGCCAACGACCTGGTTGACGGTACGGTCGCCGTGGACTGTTCACCGTCCTCCGGCTCCTCGTTCCCACTCGGGACGACGACCGTGCACTGCTCGGCGACCGACACGCATAGCAACCACGCTACGGGCACGTTCCAGGTCACCGTCGCAGATCAGACGCCGCCGGTGCTGAGCAACGTGCCGGCAGCCATTAGCGTCGAGGCGAATGGACCGAGCGGCTCCGTCGTGAACTTTTCGACTCCAACGGCCACCGACGACGTCGACGGACCGATCGCGCTCGTCGTGTGCACGCCGGCATCTGGCTCGACCTTCGCACTCGGCACGACGACCGTCACCTGCAGCGCGACGGATTCGCACGGCAACACGGGTACCGCGTCGTTCCCCGTCGCGGTCGTCGACACGACGCCACCGCATCTCATTCCCCCAGGTGACCGCAGTGTCTATGCCACAACCCCTGCCGGCATCTACGCAAGCGACGACGATGCCGCATCCTTCCTATACGGGGTGTCGGTGTCCGACATCGCGGACCCGCACCCCACGGTGACGCACAACGCGCCGAACTTCTTTCCCCTCGGGACAACGGTCGTAACGTTCGTCGCGCGGGACGCGAGCGGTAACACGGCCTCGGCCCAAGCGGTACTCGATGTTCGCCCGATGCCGCCGCCAGGGACGACGCCTCCGCCGCTCCCGCCTCCCGCGGACCGCGCACCGCCGGACGATGTGACGAATCTCATAGCGACGCCAGGCGACAGCACGGTCACGCTCAAGTGGACGAAGCCGACGGCCAAGGACTTCGACCATGTCGTCGTCTCTCGCTCCACGACCGCGCCGGGCGCGGTGGCGGACACCGTCTACGCGGGCAGCGCGAGCTCGTTCTTGGACCCTCACGTCCAGAACGGCGTCGAGTACCGGTATATCGTCGTCGCGGTCGACAAGACAGGGAACCGCTCGGGCGGTGTCGTCGTCGTCGCCGTGCCGAAGGCAGTTGGGTTGCTGTCGCCGAAGGGCGGCGCGCGAATCAAGAAGAGCGCAAAGAAGACCACCTTCCGCTGGAAGGGCGTGAAGGACGCCAGGTACTACAACCTGCAGATCTATGCCGGCGGCGAGCTGGTTTTCGCCTCGAGCAGTGCGGGATCGAAGGTCCTGAGCGTCTGGCCGGTGCGCCCATCGTTCGTGCTGACGCGTCAATGGAAGTACGCGGGGAAGCGCTACAAGCTGACTCCGGGCATCTATACCTGGTACGTCTGGCCCGGCATCGGCCCACGTAGCGCTGCCGAGTACGGTCCGCTGATCGGCTCGAGCAGCTTCCGGATCGTCCGCTAGAGCCTCTAGCCGCTGCTGCGAGCCATCCAGCCGAGCGTCGCGGCGAGCGACAGGAACGGCAGGAGGGCGAGCGGGAAGGCGACTGCCAGGGAGAGCATCAGTCGCCCCCCGTCCCGATGACCGCCCCGAGCGCGGCGAGGATCAATAGCGCAGCGAAGATCAGTCCGATGAACAGTCGCTTCTTCATGAACACGACATTAGGTCTTGCCTCGCGCCGAGTCGTTACGGTTAGCCGCACCTTCGGGTGCGGCATGCCTGTCTATTCGCGGCGACGGCGACCGCGGTTCACGGCCGGTGCGAGGTCGACTTTCCCTTCCGCCTGCTTGATTCGGTCGACCTTGACCTCGATCGGGTCGCCGAGGCGGTACGTCCCGCCTCTGCGGCCGGCGAGCGCCGTCCCGAGGCCGTTCGGCTCGAAATAGTCGCCGCCGAGTCGTCGCGAGGGCAGGAACCCTTCGAACACCGCGCCGAACCGCACGAACAGGCCGGCGCCGATCAGTCCGACGATCTCGCCCTCCCACTCCGCCTCCCATCCGCGCTCGAACAGCTTGTCCTCGAGCAGCCACGCCAGGCAGAGCTCGTCGGCGAGGTATTCGACCTGTGCTGCCTCCCGCTCGCGCGCCGATGTGTGCTCGGCCAGCCGGTCCAGCTCCGGTGGGACGGGATCGTCGCTGACGCCGAGCTCCTGCAGAAGCGCGCGATGGACGACCAGGTCGGGGTACCGGCGAATGGGCGACGTGAAATGGCAGTACGCGGGGCTCGCGAGGCCCGAATGGCCGAGGTTTTCCGGGTGGTAGCGCGCCTGCTTCAGGGAGCGGAGAACGAGCGCCGGAAACGCTTCCTCGCCGCGGTGCGCGCGGTGGACGTACTCCATGACTCGCTCGCTCGTCTCCGCGGCGACCGCGGCGGCGAGCGCCGGGCTCATCCGCTCCGGCGCGGGCGGCGTCGGAACGCCCAGGTCGGCCAGCTTCGCGAGCAGGCGCTCGATCGAGTCCGGGTCGGGACGTTCGTGCACGCGGTAAAGCGCCTCGCGCCGGCGAGACGAGAGCAACTCGGCGACCGCCTCATTCGCCGCGATCATCAGCTCCTCCACGAGACGGTGTGCCGTCGGCTCCGACTCCTTCCATGCGCGCGCGACGCCGCCGCGGCCGTCGAACTGGAACGCGATCTCGGGGCTCTCGATGCGAAGCGCTCCACGGGCGAACCGCCGCTCACGGATCCCGGCGGTCAGTCGGTCCGCGAGCTCGAGCGCCGCCGCG
>VAXU01000122.1 GCA_005885125.1 Actinomycetota bacterium | reverse complement strand
GGCCGCATGATCGATCCGCTGGTTCCCAACGCTATGCGCGCGTACGCCACGCGCCGCGCGGAGGCCTGGGTGCTCGAACGGTTGAACGGCGAGGACGGCCTCGGTGCCATCTTTCCCGCCATGGTCAACGCGCTCGAAGCGCTGGCGGTCCTCGGCTATGCCAGCAGCGACCCGCGGCGGCTCGCCGCCAAGCGTGCCCTCGAGAAGCTTCTGGTGGTCAACGCGTCCAGCGCCTATTGCCAGCCGTGTGTGTCACCGGTCTGGGACAGCGCCCTGGCGAGCCTCGCGCTGCAGGAGACCGGCGGCGCTGCCGCACTCGCCGCTTCGGTGCGCGCGCTTGATTGGCTGCAGCCGCTGCAGCTCCCCGACGACCCCGGAGACTGGCGCGTGCGCCGACCGCGTCTGGCCGGCGGCGGTTGGGCCTTTCAGTTCTCGAACAGTCATTATCCCGACCTTGACGACACGGCCGTCGTCGCCTGGTCGATGCACCAGGCGAGCAATTCGGCACACTACTCACATAACGTTCAGTGCGCCCTGGATTGGCTCGTCGGTATGCAGAGCCGCAACGGCGGATTTGCTTCGTTCGACGTCGACAACACTCATTACTACCTCAACGAGATTCCATTCGCGGATCATGGCGCGCTCCTGGATCCGCCTACGAGCGATGTCACCGCCCGAGTGGTGACGGTGCTGGCGCGGGTCGGCCGCCCCCAGGACCAGGCGGCGCTCGGGCGGGCAATCGCTTTCTTGCGCGCGGAGCAGGAGGCGGACGGCTCGTGGTTCGGCCGGTGGGGCGTGAATCACCTCTACGGGACCGGCGCGGCGCTGCCGGCGCTCGAGGCCTGCGGCCTCCCGCAAGACCACCCTGCCTACCGCTCCGCCGTGGGGTGGCTCGACTCCGTCCAGCAGTCAAGCGGCGCCTTCGGCGAGGATGTCCGTTCGTATGCCGAGCCCGGCTGGCGGGGCCGTGGTGCGCCGACGGCCTCACAGACCGCGTGGGCTCTGCTCGGCTATGTGGCCGCGGGCCAGTCGGAGCGCTTGTCCACACGGCGCGCTGCCGATTATCTTTCCCGGATCCAGCGCCCAGACGGCGACTGGGACGAACAGCACTTCACGGGCACAGGTTTTCCGCTCGACTTCATGATTCGCTACCACCTGTACCGGCTGACCTTCCCGCTCCTCGCGCTGGGGCGCCTACGAGAAAGGCTCAACGCATGAAGTTCCCGCTCCGCAGCACCGTTCAGATCGGACGCTATGTCGCCCAGCAGCAACGGAAAGGGGAGCGGTACCCGCTCGTTCTGATGCTCGAGCCCACGCTCGCGTGCAACATCGCCTGCATCGGCTGCGGGAAGATCCGTGAGTACGAGTCGAACAAGGCGCGTCTCTCGGTCGAGGAGTGTGTCGACGCCGGAGTCCAATGCCCGGCGCCCGTCGTCTCCATCTGCGGCGGTGAGCCGCTCGTCTTCAAGGGGATCGAAGACGTCGTCGCCAGCATGCTCGAGCTCCGCAAGAACATCGAGCTCTGCACGAACGCGTTGCGGCTCGAGCAGTACCTCGAGGTCTTCAAGCCGAGCCCGCGCCTGACGTTCGTCGTCCACCTCGACGGGATGCGCGAGATCCACGACTACATCTGCGACTACCCCGGACTGTGGGACATCGCGATCGGCGCGATCAAGAACGCGCGTGCCGCCGGCTTCCGGGTCACGACGAACACGACGATCTTCAAGGAGACCTCCGTCGACGACGTGATCGAGATGATGGGCTATCTGACGAACGAGGTCGGGATCGACGGGATGCTGATCGCGCCCGGGTACCAGTACTCGCAGATCGACCCGAACCTGACGATGACGCGCGCGGAGCACGAGGAGAAGTTCCGCATCATCCGCAAGGTCGCGCGGCAGCGCTCCTACCGGTGGCTCGCGACCCCGATCTACCAGGAGTTCCTCGCCGGCGAGCGGAAGCTCCCGTGCGCGCCGTGGGGCTCGATCACGCGGAACCCCTACGGCTGGAAAGGACCGTGCTACCTGCTCACGGACGGGATCTTTCCGACCTACGATGCGCTGCTCGAGGGAATCGAGTGGGAGGAGTACGGCCCGGGGAACGACCCGCGTTGCGAGCATTGCGCGATTCACTCCGGTTTCGAGCCCTCCGCGGCGTACGAGGCCGCGTCGTCCCTCAAGGAAGGCGCGAGGAGCATGGCGTGGACGCTGTCGGGCTGACCTTCGCCTGTGCGATGACGGTCGAGGAGCGCATCGCGCGGCGGCTGGGCCGGACTGCGCTCGTCGGCCTGGGAGTCGCGAACGGCGTGCCGGACGGCGATCGCCTCGTTTCGTTCGGAATCGCGGGCGCGCTCCGCGGCGATCTCCCGGTCGGCACTGTGATCGACGCGACGCGCGTCGTGGACGAGACCGGATCGGTGCTGTGGGAAGGCGGGCCGCTCGGCGTCACGCCGGCGCGCACCGGAACGATTCTCGGCGCCGGCCGCATCGTCGACGACCCGTCCGAGCGCGCACGCTTGCACCGCCAGACTGGGGCGGACGCCGTCGATATGGAATCGGGCCTGCTGGCTCGGAGCGGGCGCCTCGTCGGCTGCGTGCGTGCAATCAGCGACACGCCGACCAGCAGGCTCGCCGGTCTGGCCGAAGCTGTGAAGCTGACCGGGGAGCCCGATCTCGTCGGTTTCGTGCGCGGCTTCCTTCGCGCACCGCGGGACACGGCCCGCGCGGTGGCCAACGCGCGTCGGGCACTGAGACGCCTGGAGGCGGTGACGTGAGCCGCCGGGTGCTGCTGGCCGCGCCCCGGTCCTTCTGTGCGGGCGTCGACCGCGCGATCGAGATCGTCGAGCGCCTCCTGGCCGAGCATGGCCCCCCGATCTACGTCCGTCATCAGATCGTCCACAACGACCACGTCGTCAGGCGGCTCGAGCAGATGGGCGCGGTCTTCGTCGACTCGGAGGACGAAGTCCCGTCCGGAGAGATCTGCGTTCTGTCGGCGCACGGCGTCGCACCGGCCGTCCGCGAGAACTGCGAGCGCCGCGGCCTCCGCGTCGTCGACGCGGTCTGCCCGCTCGTGTCGAAGGTCCACGCCGAGGCGCGCCGGTACGCCGACACCGGACATCTCGTTGCGCTCGTCGGCCACGCAGACCACGTCGAGGTGATCGGGACGCGCGGCGAGCGACCCGACTCGACCGTGGTGATCGAGTCGCCGGAGGATGCGGAAAAGCTCGAGTCGGACGGCAGGCCCGTCGCCGTGGTGACCCAGACGACGTTGTCCCTCGACGACGTGCAGGCGACGGTCGATGCACTGGAGGGACGGTTCGGTACGCTCCGGCGACCCGCCGCCGATGACATCTGCTACGCGACCCAGAACCGCCAGGACGCCGTCAAACGGCTGGCCGAGGAAGCGACGCTGATCCTCGTGATCGGGTCGGAGACGAGCTCGAACGCGCAACGGCTCGTCGAGGTTGCCCGAAACGCAGGCGCGGCCGCCGAGCTGATCGGCGGCGACGACGAGCTCGACGTTGCCGTGCTGGACGGCCACACCACCATCGGGCTCACCGCCGGGGCTTCGACGCCCGAGGAGCTGGTCGAGGCAACGGTCTCGCGCCTGGCGGAGCTCGGATGGGGCGACCTCGAGGAGATCACCGTCGCCCGCGAGAACGTGCAGTTTCGGCTGCCACGGGAGGTTGCTGCGTCGTGACGTCAGTCGAGATTCCGATCTCGATTGCCGCGGCGCTGCCGACCCTGACCGTGCTCGACATCACGAACGACGTGCGGCAAGGCGTGTCTGCGGCGGGCGGGAGCGGGATCGCGTACGTGTCACCGAACGGCGATCCGTCGGTCGTGCGCGTGCAGGAACGCGAGACGGGTCTCTTCTCGGATCTCGAGTGCCTGCTCGAGCGGCTCGTGCCGCTGGAGGCCGACGAACGGACTCGTCTCCTCTCGTTCCTGCTCGGGCCGCGGACCGAGCAGATTCCGTATGCGGACGGCAGCCTGTGCCTCGGGCAGTGGCAGCGGATCCTGCTCCTCGGCTTCGAGGACCGTTGTGCGGATGAATGGACATTGACGCTCGTCGGCTAGGCGTATGACAGCGACTGGGAGCTGACGCGGGTCGGTTAGAGCGCCGTCCCGTTTGACCAGCCTGGTCTCCAGGGACCACACTCTCGTCGTGGAGCGGGCGCGCCGCCACCAGACCTTCCTCGCGCGACTCGCGCTTGCCCTGCTCGTCCTCGTCGCCGAGCTCGCCGGCCGCTCTCTCACCCATCGCGTCAACATCGGCCGCCACGTCGAGACGCGCTACGCCGGGGCCGAGTACTACCCGTTCCTCGTCGCGGCGGTGAAGGTCGGCGTCGCGCTGATGCTCGCGCGCGTCGCGTGGCGCTTCGCGAAGGCTCGCTCCGTCGCCGCAGGCGCGCGCCGCCTGCTCGATGCGCAAGGACGGCGGGCCGGCGGCATGCCTCGCGTCCGCCTCGACCTGTCTCCCCGTCTGTGGCTCTGCGCGTTCCTCGGAACCGCGCTTATCTACCTAGTGCAGACCGACGCGGAGCGCGTCTCCACGACAGGCGAGTGGCCGGTGTTCGGGCCGTGGCTCCACACGTCCGCGCTTCCCGTCTTCGCCGTCCTGTCGGTCGTGGTCGCCGTCGTCTACCGCGCCGTCGCGCGCTGGCTCGCCGACTACGAGCGCTATGCCCGCGCGGCGGCGGCGCGAGCGTCGCGCCTGGCCGAGTACGCACCTGTCACCGCACGGCAACAGGTGTGCGACGACCTCCCGCCGCGCGGCCTGTTCGGCCTCGCGTTCGAGGTCCGGCCGCCTCCCGCCCCCGCGTAGGCCTGCGGACACGGCGTCCGCGGGCTCGGGGCCCACCTCGACCACGGGAGGACGTTGTGAACGCAGAACTGGTCAGCGAACTCGAAGCACCGCGACATCGAACCTGGCAGGCGCGCGCCGTGTCGACGATCGGCCCGGTCACCGTGCTCGCCGGAACGGTCTGGGCGCTTCTGCAGCCGTACCGCGTGACCCTCTTGCACCCGCACGGCCAGGGATTCTGGTGGCTCGTCGTCGAGCCGCCCCTGCTCGTGATGGCCGTCGGGCTGCTCTTCCACCTCGTCGTGCTACCGGGGCTGCTCGAGGACCTCGAGGAAGCCGGATCGAGCGATGCAGCCACCCTCTGAACACGTCCACTGGATGTTCGCGACGGGGTTCCTGGTCCTCGGCCTCTGTCAGTTCGGAGAAGCGATCGTCGGCACGGAGGTGTGGCGCCGCCGCGCCTGGCGCGCGTACCTCTGGCCGTCCGTCTTCTTCCTGATGGGCGTTCTGATGTGGCCGGTGATGACGTTCTTCACCAACTCGACGATCCACATGCTGGCCCACGGAACGTGGGCGGAGGTGCTGATGATCGCCGGCGCGACGGAGCTCGCGCTCGTGCGCGGGAAGCTCTCGAGCCCGTGGTGGCGGTTGATGACGGCGCTCGCCTTTGCCGTTTCCGGCAGCGCCTTCTTGATTCACGAGCAGAACGGCTGGTTCTTCCAGCGCTCGTCGTTTCTGCATCACGCGATGGGATGGACGCTGTTCGGCGCCGCGATTGTGCTGCTTGCACGCTGCATCCGTCCCCGGTCCGTCGCGACGGGATCGGCATTCGCGCTCACGTTCGTCGTCATCGCCGTGATGCTCTACTGCGACCGCGATCTCGCGCCGGTCTTCGGCCACCTGTCGCCGATCGCGGGGGCTCCGCACAGATGAGGCGGCTCGCGGTCGTCGCGCTGCTCGCCCTGGCGTTTCCGGCTGCGGCGTTCGCTCACGCCAGCCTCCAGCACACGGGCCCCTCTTACCGGGAGCGACTCCAGACCGCGCCGCGCAGGGTCTGGCTCGACTTCGACCAGACTGTCAAGGCGCTCCCGAACTCGATCCAGGTCTACTCATCGCGCGGCGACGTTGTATCGCTGCCGGCGCGCAACGAGAAGAACGCCGATTACGTCTCCGCCCAGCTGCGCCGCTCGCTTCCCAGGGATGCGTACACGGTTCGCTGGCACGTGATCTCGAGCGACGGCCACGTGATCTCCGGTCTCTTCACGTTCGGCGTGCGAACTCCGGCGCCACCGCCGACCGAGGCGTACGGCGCCTCCGGCCCGACGCGCACGGAGCACGTGGTGCGCTGGTTGTACTTCCTTTCGCTCGCCCTGTTCGTCGGCGGCATCGGCTTCCGCGTGCTCGTCGTCCGAGGGCCGCTCCCGCCCCGCGCCGAGAAGCGCTTCTATGCGCTGACGGCGATCGGCGCGCTCGCGACGCTGAACGTCGGGATCGCCGCGTTCGTCCTCCGCGCGGAGGACGCACTGCAACTTCCCTTCAGTCGCCTGCTCTACGGCGACCTGTCGGCGATCGTCGGCGGGACTCGCTTCGGGCAAGCCTTCGTCGCCATGACGCTCGGCTTCGCGCTCGTCACGGCCTTGCTGTTCTTGTCCTGGCTGACGGATCGAACGGTCTTCCTGCTGCCGGCGTTCCTGCTCGGGCTTGGATTTGCGTCCGGGCTCTCGCTCTCCGGTCATTCGGCGGCGGATGCGGGCGCGTCGTGGAAGTCGGAGCTCGCCGACTGGGTCCACCTCTCGGCGGCGTGCATCTGGATCGGCGGGTTGGTGCAGCTCGCCGTCGTCGTGCTCCCGCTCGCGCCCGACCTGCGCAGGTCGGCCTTTCTGCGGTTCTCGAGCGTCGCGACGGTGCTCGTCGCGCTCCTGATCGCCGCCGGGACGTACCTGAGCATCCTCCGGCTGCCGCACGTCCACGACCTGTGGACGACCGGCTACGGGCACGTGCTGCTGGTCAAGCTCGGGCTCGTCGCGCTGGCGCTCGCATGGGGTGGGATCCACAGACTCGTCGCCGTGCCGGCAGTTGCACGCGGCGGCGAAGGACTGTTCGCACGCCTGCCGCGCAGCGTCCTCGGCGAAAGCTTCGCCGCGATGGCCGTCTTGCTCGCTGCAGCCATCCTCGTCGACTCGAGGCCGCCGCCGCGCGTGCCTGCTCAGACAGAGTTGTCGCGCAAGGCGAGCACGTTCGAGACGAAGACCTTCGTCTCGCGCAGCACGCCGTTCTTCCGCACCGAAGCCGGTCCCTGATACCAGCCCGCGAGCGCCTTGCGCTCGACGCCGTCGAACTCGCGCAGCAACTGGCGCAGGTAGACGACGCCGACGCGGATGTTCCCCGACGCGGTCCGCGGAACCTTTCGCCCGATCAAGATCGTCTCCACGTAGCTCCACGTTCCGGGCAGGATCTGCATCACGCCCCACGCGCCGGCCGCGGAGGTCAGGTTCGTCTGGTATCCCGACTCCATCCAGGCGACGGCACGAACGAGCTTCTTGTCGACGCCGTAGCGCGCGGCCCAGCGGTCGAGCAGCGTTCGGACCATCGCTGCGGGGGTGATCGCGCGGATGAGCACTGGATGAACCGCCTGCGGTGCATGCTGCGTGAACGCTGCGAGTGTGCGGCCGCCCGCGATCCCGTCGACGGCGAGTCGCCTCGCCCGCTGGAAGCGGCGGAGCGCGCGTTCCGTCTGCGCGTCGAAGAACCCGTCGATCGGGACGAGCTCACCGCGTCGTGCGAGCAGGAACTGCAGCACAGACACGTCCCATCCGAAGGCTCCGCGGCGCAGGCTGCGCTTCCCGAAGAGCGGCCGGCCGAGCGGCCCGAGCGCGCGGCGGGTGGCCGCCCCCGCCTTCCCATCGACGTGGAGGCCGACCCGCTGCTGGAACTTCCTCACGCCCCGGACCGTCGCAGGGCCGGGGATTCCGTCGATGGGCCCCAGGTACGTCCCGTAGGCGCGCAGCGCGACCTGGAGGCCCGCGGCCTGCGGATCGAGGCGGGCAGAAGCCGTCGCCGGTGGCAGAGCGGCGAAGAGGAGTGCAACCACGCAGACAACGCGCCGCATGGCCGCTGGTTTTCACCGCCGCGCCCGGTTTCCTGCCGCTAGCCTCCGCGCGATGCTCTGGGCGATCTCCGGCGGAGCGGGCTTCCTCGGCCTGCACCTCGCGCGACGGCTCCTCGCGGACGGCCACGATGTTCGCACGCTCGACGTCGCACCACTCGACGACGCCGAGCTCGAGCAATCCGTCGAGGAGCTTCGCGGCGACATCCGCGATCGCGGGCGCGTTCGCCGCCTGGTCGCCGATGCCGACGTCGTGGTGCACGCGGCCGCGGCCCTCCCGATCCAGGCCTCGCGCGCCGCGATCCGCTCCGTCAACGTCGGCGGGACTGAGAACGTGCTGGTCGCAGCGCGTGAGGCAGGTGCGCGCCGCGTGGTGTTCGTCTCCTCGACCGCCGTCTACGGCGTGCCCGAGAAGCATCCGATCCTCGAAGACGATCCGCTCGTGGGCGTCGGCTGGTACGGCGAGTCGAAGATCGACGCGGAGGCGCTCTGTCGAGTGGCGGCGGTCGACACGACGATCGTCCGTCCAAAGACCTTCGTCGGCCCGGAACGGCTCGGCGTGTTCGAGATCCTGTTCGATTGGATTCGTGAGGGCCGCCGGATCTATGTGCTCGGGAAGGGCCACAACCGGTACCAGCTGCTCGCGGTCGAGGATCTCGTCGACGCGATCGTGCGCGCCGCGGCAGCGCCCGAAGCCGCGGGAGAGACGTTCAACGTCGGCGCAACGGCGTTCGGCACCGTTCGCGAGGATCTCGGCGCCCTGATCGCGCACGCGCAGTCGTCGTCGCGGCTACAACCCGTGCCCGCGAAACCGGCCGAGGTCGCGCTACGTGTGCTCGAGCTCATGCACGTCTCTCCGCTGGCGGAATGGCACTACAAGACGGCGCACAAGGACTCGTTCGTGGACGTCACGAAAGCGCAACGCCTGCTCGGCTGGGAGCCCCGGTTCTCGAATCGCGAGGCACTGGTGCGGACGTACGACTGGTACCTCGCCAACCGCGGACGCGCCGCCGCCGGAGTCACGCACCGCGTGCCGTGGAACCAGCAGGCCCTCGGTCTGCTCAAGAAGCTGTCCTGATGCTCTTCCTGTCTCAGGCGGAAGTGCGGGACCTCCTCGACCTCGACGCACTGGTCGACGCCCTGGCTGCTGCGCACGCCGATCTGACCGCGGGTGACGCCTCGATGCCGCCGCGAATCGCTGCGCTCGTCGAGCAACGTGACGGACTGCTGGGCGTGATGCCGTCATATCTCCCCTCGGCCGGCCTCGCGTGCAAGCTCGTGACGCTCTTCCCCCATAACACCGATCGAGAGACGCATCAGGCCGTCATCTGCGTGTTCGATCCGGACAACGGCACGCCCCTCGCGCTGATGGACGGGACGTACATCACGGCGACGCGCACTGCCGCCGGTTCGGCGCTCGCGACGCGGTTGCTCGCCCGCGACGATGCGCGCGTGCTCGCGCTGATCGGCACCGGCGTTCAGGCGCGCACTCACGCGCGCGCGATCCCACGCGTGCGGCCGATCGACGAGATCCGCGTTGCAAGTCGCGACCGCGCGAAGGCCGAAGCGCTCGCGAAGGAGATCGGCGGCGTGGCGGTCGACTCCTACGAGGACGCGATCCGCGGGGCGGACGTCGTCGCCGCGACGACGCACGCGGTCGAGCCCGTTGTGCGCCGCGAGTGGCTCAAGCCTGGAACGCACGTCAACTCGGTTGGTTTGAATCCGGCTGGTAGAGAGGTCGATGAGCAGACGGTTGCGGACGCGACGCTCGTCGTCGAGTCCCGTGCGTCGGCGCTCGCACCGCCGCCTGCGGGCGCACCCGAGCTGGTCGGCGTCGATCCTGCGCACGTCCACGCCGAGCTTGGCGAACTGGTGACCGGTGCGAAGCCCGGCCGCCGCTCTCGGGACGAGATCACCCTGTATAAGTCAGTGGGCGTCGCCGTCCAGGACGCTGCCGCCGCGGCGCTCGTGCTCGCGGCGGCGCGCGAGCGGTCGGTCGGCCGAGAGATCGAGCTGGAGGGAAGCGCGTGAGCAGCAGCAGCAACAACGACTTCAGCCCGGGTCTCGAAGGCGTCGTCGCCGTCGAGACGGAGATTGCCGAGCCTGACCGCGAAGGCGGCTCGCTTCGTTACCGCGGCGTCGATATCGAGGAGCTCGTGGGGCATTACCCGTACGAGAACGTCTGGGGGCTGCTCGTCGACAACGACCTGCACTCGAAGATGCCCGACCCGGAGCCGTACGAGCCCGCCAGGTTGACGGGCAACGCACCGGCTGATCTCCAGGCAGAAACGGCCCGACTGGCCGGCGACTGGAGGCTCGGGAAGCTGAGCGAGATCTCCGACGAGCAGGCGCGGGAGGATCTCGGTCGGCTCTCGGCGCAGATGATGTCCATCGTCGCGCGCTCGGCACGCGTTGCGGACGGGAAGAATGACGTCGTCCCCGACGACGTCGTCGAGCGCGGCACGACCGCGGCGGAGAAGTTCCTGTTGCGATGGCGCGGTGAGGCCGACGCGCGCCACGCGACGGCGATCGATACCTACTGGATCTGCACGGCAGAGCACGGTCTGAACGCCTCGACGTTCACCGCTCGGATCGTTGCTTCCACGGGCGCCGACTGCGGAGCTTCGCTCTCGTCGGCTGTGGGTGCGCTTTCCGGGCCTCTGCACGGCGGCGCTCCGGCGTACGTGAAGCCGATGCTCGAGGAGGTTGCGAAGATGGGCGACGCCGAGGGGTGGGTCAAGGACGCGCTCGCCAATGGGAAGCGCATCATGGGCTTCGGCCACCGAATCTATCGGGCAGAGGATCCGCGGTCGCGCATCCTCAAGCGGACGGCGAAAGAGCTCGGGTCGCCGCGCGTCGAGGTCGCCGAGGAGCTCGAACGCGCAGCGCTCGCCGCTCTGCAAGAGCGCCACCCAGAGCGTGTCCTGGCGACGAACGTCGAGTACTACTCGGCCGTCGTTCTCGACATCGCCGAAATCCCGCCACCGCTCGCGCCGGCGATGTTCGCGTGCTCGCGCGTGGCGGGCTGGTCCGCGCACATCCTCGAGCAGAAGCGCACCGGGAGGCTCTTCCGGCCTTCCGCCCGGTACGTCGGGCCCGGCGAGCGCAGCCTGTCGCAGCTGAACTGACGCTGTCACACTCTCGGTACGAAGCAGTCACCCACGCGTGCAGAAATGCTCGATACCGTGGCTTCAGGGGCGCACGCATCCCCCCGGGGGCGAACGCTTTGCTGCGGGACATGTCCCGAAGCGGCTAGTACGCTCAGCGCGTGGAACTGACGGACTACCGCGAACGGTTCCCGATCCTTCGGGACACGACGTACCTGATCAACCACTCGCTCAGCGCGATGCCTGCGGCCGCGGAGGAGCGCGTGCTCGAGTACGCGCGCACCTGGAGCACGCGAGGCATTCGTGCCTGGGCCGAAGGGTGGTGGGAGATGCCGATCACGGTCGGGGACCAGGTCGGCCGCATCATCGGGGCGCCGCCCGGCTCGACGGTCATGCACCAGAACGTTGCGATCGCCGAGGCCGTCGTGCTCTCGTGCTTCCGCCCGACCGACCCACGCCGCAATCGGGTCGTGTACGAGGAGGGCAACTTCCCGTCGGTGCGCTACCTGTACCAGGCGCAACCGGACCTCGAGGTCGCCGTCGTTCCGGATGACGCGGCGATCGTCGAGGCGATCGACGAGCGCACGTTGCTCGTCCCGATCACACACGTCCTCTTCAAGACCGCCGAGATCCAGGAGGTCGAGGCGATCGTGCGCCGCGCACACGAAGTCGGAGCGCACGTGAAGTGGCTGTGCGGCGGTCCGGGAAACGGCTGGCTCTACGTCCGCCCCGACCTCGCAGCCGCGCTCGAGCCGACGTTCACCGGCTGGCAGGCGCATGCGCGGCCGTTCGCGTTCGAGCCCGAGCTCGAGTACGCGTCCGGCGCAGCGCGGTTCCTCACGGGCACGCCGAACGTCCCGGCGCTGTACGCGGCGACCGCAGGCTACGACCTGATCGAAGAGATCGGCGTCGAGCGGATCCGCGCCAACTCGCTGCGGCAGACTCAGCTCCTGATCGACCTGCTCGAGGCCGCCGGATTCGAGGTCGGCAGTCCGCGTGACCCGGCCCGGCGCGGCGGGACCGTGACCGTGCGCACACCCGAGTTCGAGGCCGTCCACCGTGAGCTCGCAGAGCGCCAGATTCTCTGCGACTTTCGTCCTGACGCCGGGATCCGCCTCGGGCCGCACTACTTCAACACGGACGAGGAGCTCCGCTACGCTGCCGCCCAGATCGCCGAGATCGTCGAGTCGGGAGCCTACGAGCGGTATCTGGGAGCGGCCGCACGCTTCTGAGCTCAAGCGGCACCGGCCTCGCGCCGATCAAGTACTGGGGTTCGGATGCGTGGTCTTGCCCTCATCGCCGTCGCGTTCGCCGCGCTCGCATGGGCGGGGACGGGCGCCGCTTCCCAGCTGATCGACCGCAACGCCACGGGCGTCAAGCTGGCGGTGAACACGAAGGGCGAAGCGCTTCTGACGTACCGCGCGCGCGGCGGTGTGCGCCACGTCCTCGCCTGGGGCGCGATCGATGCGCGGCACCCCACGTCGGGCAAGCCGCAGGTCCGGTTCAGGAAGGACTACGCCGGCGGCTGGGGCAAGTACCGCACGCAGTACTGGCGAACGTTCCGGAATGCGTGCCGGCGGTACACCGGGCCGAAGCTCGCATTCCTCGTCACCGCCTGCGCCGCTCCCGACGGCTCGTACTGGGCGGTGCAGAGCTGGCAGACGCCGCTCCCCGATCTCGGCATGATCCCGTGGCTCCCCGTGCAGCGAGCGTGGGAGCTCCATCTCTCGCACTGGTCGGGCCCCCTCGCCAGGATCGAGGCGTGGACCGACTGGGTCTATAGCGGACGGTTCCACCAGGTCTTCGGGCGGGTCTCGTACGACGGCAGGCCGGTGTACGGCTTCGGGACGACGCGGCAAGGCGCCCCGACCGACGGGTACGGGCGCCTGATCTATCTCGATACGTACAACTCGCGCTACGGGAAGGGATGGAAGCGGGAGAACTCGTTCGTCGCGCACAACCCCACGGGCGTGTACTGCTACGGCTTCTTCCGGTTCGACCCGACGAAGGGCTATCCGCATCCGGACGGGTTCCCGCCCAAGTTGCGCGGCCCCGGCAACGGCGAGAAGTACCGCCTGACCGTGAGCGGTCCCGGCGTGACGCCGGACGTGAGCATGACCATCCCGGGCCTGCACGACTTCGATCGGAACAATCCCGCCGACGTGACGTACGAGCGCAAGCAGAACGGGATCCTCGACTCGATCGTCAGCGTCGACAAGCTCTGCCGCCAGCACTAACCCACAACGAGCTC
This sequence comes from Actinomycetota bacterium, assembly GCA_005885125.1. Taxonomy (GTDB): domain Bacteria; phylum Actinomycetota; class Thermoleophilia; order Gaiellales; family Gaiellaceae; genus 3-1-20CM-4-69-9. Next base: position 3,570 of record VAXU01000122.1, on the reverse strand, counting down.
GGCCAGGCGCGCCGCGTACTGGGGAGCAGTCGGCTCCTCCTCGTGCCGGAAGTATGCGAAGACCGGAACGTCGACGGCGCGTAGCCGCTCGGCCCACGCCTGCAGTTGGTCGTCCGAGTAGGGCGGATCGCGAAAGCGGACGTAGCGGAACGGTGCCTCGTGCTCGAGGTCGTTGACGCGCACGGCACCGGCCGCGGCCAGGCGCGGCTCGATCCCGTCCCAGGTCGGATGGGCGAGGTCGAACGCGAGCGGCAGCTCCGGATCGAGGGAGCCGAGGAGCAACTCGAGCATGCCCTCGTCGCGCGCGTTGATCAGCTGCACGCGCACCGGCCCGAGGCGGTCGCCGAGCACGCGCACCCGTTCGGAGAACTCGCCGACCATCCGGGCTCGATTTCCGGGCAGCTTCGGTGCAAACCGGAACCCGGGCGGGGTCTGCTCCGCCCAGCGGCGGAACTGGTCTTCGGCCGGCAGCCTGTAGCCCGTCGTGTTGAGCTCGACCGTGCGAAACCGCTCCGCGTAGTACCGAAGGAAGTCTCGCGAGTCGGTGCCTGCGGGGTAGAAATCCGGCTTCCACGACGGATAGGACCAGCCGGAGGCTCCGATGGAAAGGTCAGGCAAAGGCGTCCAACGCCGGGAGCAGCATGTTGATGAACGCGGGATTCGAGGAGAGCCCACGCGCCGCGCGCGTCAACGAAAACAGGAGAGCGGCAAGCGCGCGCAGGCGCATCAACGTCCTCAGGTGCTCCGGTTCCCCGGGCCCGCCCGCCGCAATGTAGTCGGTTACCGCTCGCTCCATCACGACATCGTCGAGCACGATCGTGTTCGGGCGTCGCGACACATCCCATGCGACGCACGCGAGCTCGAACGCGGGCCAATCACGCCGCGCGTAGTGCCAGTCGATGATCCCGGCGATCCGGCCGTCACGCGTCAACACGTTCGCCGGATGCAGATCCCCGTGAATCGCGCAGACGGTGAGCGGCGGCGCGTGCGCGACCCACTCGCGAAGCTCCTCGTATGCCCGGATGAGCGCGGGCGCCTTCTCGACCGCGTCCCAGTCCCACCAGTCGTTGTGCTCCCAATCGCGGTCGCGGAAGCCGGGAACGCCCGGCCGCGGGGTTTGCACGGGCCACGCTTGAGCCCGGCGGTGGAGGCGTCCGATCAGCGTCGGCCACGTTCGGCGGAGAGACTTGTCTCCCAGTTTGAGTGACTCGCCGTCGACGAATGGGAACACGGAGACGACGCGGTCGCCGTCGAGGAAGAAACTCGAGCCATCACGCTGCAGCAGAGGAGCAATGACAGCCTCGCTCTCCTCGGCCAGGAAGAACAAGAGCTCGTGCTCCCAGCGGACGTTCTGCGGATCGGCGTGCTCGGCGCGGACGACCACGCTTCCCGCCCGCAGCAGCGAGCCCGTGCTTCCGCCGGCTAGCCGTTCGCCGACCGTCGGAATCGCGATGCCGTAGCGCTCGGCGATACCTTCCGGGAGTGGCTCTAAACTCGGTCCTAACATGGCCACGACTGACAGAGTGATAGCGGAGGACGCGATCCGGGTTCTCGACCACGGCTTCGTCCGGCTCGACGGGGCCATGGCGACCGACCTCTCGGTTGTGAACGCCGCCCGTGTCAGCTTCGCCCGGCGGAAGGACGAGATGGATGCGGCGGACGAAGGCCTGATCCGTTTCCTAATGCGGGATAGGCACGGAACTCCCTTTGAGCATAACTCCTTCCGTTTTCACATCCGCGCGCCGATCTTCGTCGCCCGCGAATGGTTTCGTCACCGAGTCGGTTGCCTGACCGGCGACACCGTCGTCACGTTCGTCGACATCAATAGCCACGCGAATCGAGCCCTTTCCAAGACGATTGACGAGCTCTGGCGGATGTGGACCGTCGGCGAGAAGAACGGCCATGCGCTCGCGCCCGAAGTCGCGGCCGAGGTCGATCGCCGTGCCGCGTCCGGTGAGCGGATCCGGGCGATGTCGCGCAGCCTCGGGATCGGTCGCCGGGCGGTCCGGAGTCAGCTCGGTGGGCGCAACGGCTATCGCAATTCGCGCTGGCGTGTCCGGAAGATGCGTCTGCGCGTTCTCGACGAATCAACCGGCGAGTTCGTTACGAGTCACATCGCCGACATTTTCGAGAAGGGCGTGCAGCCGGTCTATCGCCTAACGCTCGCGGACGGTAAGCAGGTCACGCTCACAACCAACCATCGCGTCCTGACGGACGAGGGCTGGAAGACGATGGGACAAGCCATCGGGTTGCGGGGTGAGGGCGAGAAAGTCCGGATGACCCGCTCATGTGCGCTGATGGTCAACGGGGTCCCGGTCCATCAGGACCGAGCGTGGCTCCGCTCCCGCCGCGTTGCGGGTCGGTCCGTCGGCGAGATCGCGGCAGAGGCCGGCTGTAGCTACCACACCGTCCGCGATCCGCCGCGCGCGCTCCGGCAAACGCAGCAACTTCTGGCGTGGTGGCCTCAGCTCCCAGCGGCAGAACATCGGCCGCTGGACGACGGAACATGCGGCCGTCGTTCACGAGCAATACGGGTTCACGTGCGTCCGGTGCGGCGAAACCGGCGGCCGCCTTCACGCCCACCACATCGTTCCCGTCTGGCTCGATGAGACCAAGGCGCGGGACGTTGGGAATCTCATCTCGGTTTGCGACGGATGTCACCGGAGCATCCACCGCACGCGAGAGACGGAGCTTTCATTCGCGCGCGACTTCACGGAGCGGATTGGCTTCGCGCAGGACGTCGTCTCGTCCCGGACGCGCGGCCGGAAGCTGACGGCACATGCCGTCGCCGTCGTTGCGATCGATTACATCGGCCTGCGCCAGACGTACGACCTGAGCATCGCTGGACCGTGGCCGAACTTCGTTGCCAACGGCGTGGTCGTCCACAACTCATTCAATGAGTTCAGCATGAGATATGCGAAAGCGACCGACGACTTCTACGTCCCAGAAGCCGAGGACGTGCGCTCGCAGGTCGGGAAGCCCGGTGCGTATTCGTTCGAGCCCGTCAGCGACGAGCTTGCCGAGCAGACGCGTGAGGAGTTGCAGGCGGTCTACGACACGGCGTACGAGACGTACGAGCGCCTGGTCGAGGCGGGCGTCGCGCGTGAGCTCGCACGCTCGGTCATGCCGGTGGGCTCGTACACGGAGTTCTTCTGGACCGTCAACGCCCGCGCGCTGATGAACTTCGTCTCACTCCGGGCCGCCGACACAGCGCAGCGCGAGATCCGCTACTACGCGGACGCCGTCGAGCAGTTCTTCGCGCAAAAGATGCCGGTCACGCATGCCGCGTTCGTCGCGGCGGGCCGCGTCGCGCCCTAATAGGAACCTCTAACGAAACGAAGCACGGGCTGCCGGGCCGCGCTGGCCGGCACGCTGCCGCGTCCTCAGTCGCGCCAATAGCTCTGCTCATGGTTATCCGGTTAGGTCCGTCCGGGCCTGGTCGTACCGTTGTTAGGTGTCGCGTCCGGGCTTTCCGCGTTCGGTAATCGAGTTCCAGCGCCTGTTTCCAGACGAGCTGGCGTGTCGTGCGTACCTGTTTGCGTCGCGGTGGCCGGACGGGTTCTCCTGCCC
>VAXU01000121.1:11981-15125 GCA_005885125.1 Actinomycetota bacterium | reverse complement strand
CGTTGAGGCGGCGGCGGCGCTTGGCGTGCCCGACGAGGCGGCTCCCCTCGACGCCGAGGGTGTTGCGGCGAGGGTACGGTCGCCCGCCTTCCGCCGCGGTGTCTTCTTCCGGGAGTGCGCGACCGTCCAGCCGGCGCGCCTCGTTCGCGCATTGCGCCGCATGATCCTCGACTCAGGCGTTGTGCTGCACGAGCACACGGCGGCCGTCGCGATCGACGACGGGGTCGTGACGACGCCGCGCGGGCGCGTGCACGCCGGCGAGATCGTTGTCGCGGTCAATGCAGCGGCCACGGGTTGGCGTCCGGTGCGACGGCACGTGACCAACTTCGGCTCGTACGTCGTGCTCACGGAGCCCGTGCCCGACTTGCTCGCCGAGATTGGCTGGACGGGTGGTGAGGCAATCGTCGACGGCCGGATGTTCCTACATTACTTCCGCACGACGAACGACGGCCGCGTGCTGATGGGCAGCGGCTCGGGCCCGATCGGATTCGGCGGGCGCGTAGACGATCGCTTCGTGCGCGACGTGCCGACTGCCGCCCGAGCGGAGCGCGGGTTGCGTCGCCTGCTGCCCGGGCTCGGAGCGGCGCGCGTCGAGCGGGCGTGGGGCGGACCGATCGACGTCTCAGCCGACCATCTCCCGTTCTTCGGCACCGTCGCCGGCCGGCGTGTCCATTACGGCCTCGGCTATTCCGGACATGGAGTCGGTCCGAGTTGGCTCGGCGGCCAGATCCTCGCCTCGCTCGCGCTCGGCCGCCACGACGAGTGGTCGGCGTTACCCCTGGCGGCGCGGCGTGTGCCCGCGCTGCCGCCGGAACCGCTGAAGCGGCTCGGCGGCGGCCTCGTCCGCGCCGCGATCATCGCCTGCGAGGAGGCGGAAGAAGAAGGTCGAAGCGCGGGGCGTGTCGCCCGAGGCGTCGCGGCGCTGCCGCGCCTGCTCCGGATGCAGATCGGGACGCGCTAGGTGTAGTTCCTAAGCGTTCGGGCCGGACTCGATCGGCGCCGGGCAGCGCCAGTACTCGACCTTGCCGACGATCTGAACCGACGTACAGCTTTGCCGGCTGAGGTTCGGCGCGCCCTGCAGTTTCCCGGAGGTGCACTTGACCCACGACCCGGTCTGCCCGCGCGGGGTCGCAATCGTCGCGCACGACCCCGACAGGCCCATTTTCCGCATCACTCGACCGTCCTTGATCACGATCATCAAGGCGAGCGCCAGCGCGGCCAAGACGAGCACACCCTTCATTTGCACCGATCCGAGGAGGGGGATCTGCCTTGTGCGTATCGGCACCTGCACGCGGTCGCTTGATCACCCGGAGGGCGGACGTGGAAGACCGGGCACTCGCCGCCCGTCGTGTGGTCAACGCAGTTGTCGCAAAGGGAGGGAACACGCATGACGTTCCATCGCAGGCTTCGTCGCTCGACCGCTGCGCTCGTGGTCGCCGCGACCGCGGCCGTCGTCGCGGTACCCATCGCAGCCGCGGCCGACCCGGGCCGGTACGTGCAGATCGGCGGCGCGCTCGTGGCACCGGAGAACGTGTCGCGATACCAGCAGCAGCTCTCGGAGTCCACGTCGTCGGGCGCATCGGTGGAGTCGGGCGCCGGCGGCTCGGGCATCGACTGGAGTGACGCCGGTATCGGCATCGCAGCCGGGCTCGGGACTGGGCTGTTCGTCGCCGCGTCGGCCTACGTACGGCGCATGCGGCTCACCCAGGCCTAAAGCGGTCGCCTCGGCGGAGGTGAGTGATCACTCCGAGCCGAGCCGCTCTCGCCATGCCTCTCCGGCAGCCCGCCCCTCGGGCGTGGCGAGAAAGTGCTCCAGCGGGACGTGCAGGAATGCCGCGCGAGCCTCGGCGAGCGCCTCGGCCCCGTCAGTCAGTCTCGCGCGCACGTGGATTCGGCGTCCGCGCGCCGACTCCAACTCGGACCGAAGGAGCAGCTCCGTGTTGATCGGGACGGGGTGGCGGTAGCGGACGAAGATCCGCGCTGTCACCGCGGGAAACCGGTACCACGTCGCAAGGAGCCCGCACGCCTCGTCGAGCGCCGCCGCCACGAACCCCCCGTGGACGATGCCGGGGCCGGCTTGATGTCGTTCGTCGAAGTGCGTGTACGCCTCGTACTCCTCGATCCCCTCGCTCTCCGGCAGCGGGAGGTGCAGGCCGGCGGCGTTGTCGCCGCAACCCCAGCAGGCAGCGTCGTGGTGCGGCGGGATCCGCGCGACGCTCATCCAGGCAGGGCTGAAAACATCACGGTCTGACCCAGGTGTGCCGAAAGTGTGACTTTCTTTCCACAGCTGTCCGCTTCAGCGAAGCCGAAGCCCACCACGTTCACTGTGCGCGCGGAAGAAGTTCTCACTCCCGGCGGTCGCCATCGCGGCGCTGGCGGAGATCTCGAGCGCGAGCGTCGCCGCCGCCACGATCTGGGCGAAGCGGTACACCTTCCCCGGCCCCGCGCAGCCGATCGACTCGAGCCACGCGTGGGCGTACGGAAACGTCGTGCCGCCGCCAACCGTTCCGACCTCGAGCCCCGGGAGGCGGAGCGCGCAATGGATTCCGCCGTCGACGCGCCGACCGGTCCCATGCGCCATCGAGCTCGTCCCGACCATGCCGAGGTCCTGACCGGTTGCGGCAAAGATCGCGGCGATCGCAGACGCGGGCGTGAACGCGACCGACTGCATTCCCGATGCGACTGCACCGTGTGTACCGGCGAACGACAGCTCGAGCAGGTCGTCGACCGTCGTTCGCAGCACGCGCCGGACGGCATCGTCGCTGAGCGTCGCCTCGGCGAGGACCGTCTTTCCGTGTCCGCCTCGCTCGAAGTACCGGTGGGAGGGCTTCTTGTCCCCGCCCATGTTCGCCTCGAGGATTGCGCGCTCCGCCTTCACCGGCGCGTGCTCCAGCACGTAACCCATGTTCAGCGCGTACGCGTTTCGCGTCATCATGTTCGGCCCGCACGCATCGCCTGTCGTGAACGCCCACAGCACGTGGCACATCGGGCCGACCACGTGTGTCTCGACCTCGCGAAGCTTCGCGTACTTCGAGATCCAGTCCTCCTGGCGCTCGGCGAGCCAGCGACGCATCTCGGCGACGTGCGCGTCGAGGAAACGCGCGAGCTGAACGGCCTCCTCGGTCGAGCGGCCGACGAAGCACG
>VAXU01000121.1:0-11964 GCA_005885125.1 Actinomycetota bacterium | reverse complement strand
GACGTAGACCTGGTCGCGCTCCCTGCCGGTCTCCGCGACACGGCCGAACGGCTCCTCGAGCTCGTACACGCCGAGATCGAGCTCGAGCGGCCCGACGACGGAGACAGGGATGACTGCGGCGCCGGTCAGCATCTCGTTCGCGGACGCGAACGGCGACAGGTCGATCGCGGTCACGTCGCCGTCCAGCCCGAGCGCCTCCTGGCGCGCGCGAATCGACGGAGCGTCGTTCTTCCGCGGCCACCGCTTCAGCTGCATGGCAGGAGCTTACGTCCGGGAGGAGTAGCATCCGCTTCGTGACCGGCTTCACGTAGGTGTAGATCCGCGCTCGCGCGCCTCCTGCGGCGCCTGGCCCTCGACCAGGCGACCGAAAGGAGGCGCACGGTGCCGCGCAAGAGGCACGTCAAGCTGCGCGCGCTCGCTGACGAGTTGGCGCGCGTCCACCCTGAAATCACCGATCCCGTGGAACGGATCGTCGCGGGCGACGTCCTCGTGGACGGGGCGGTCCGCACGAACCCGCGCTCACTCGTCCGCCTCGGGGCGTCGATCGTCCTTGCCTCCGACGTTCGGCTACGGGGCGAGGCGAAGCTGGAGGCCGCGCTGTCGGCGTTTCCGGTGGACGTCCGAGGACGCATAGCGCTCGATGTCGGGGCGGCCGCAGGTGGCTTCACGCGGGTCCTGCTCCGCGCGGGCGCTGATCGCGTATACGCGGTCGACGCGGGCCACGGGCAGCTGCTCGGTTCCCTACGTCAGGACGCCCGCGTCGTCAACCTCGAGGCGATGAACCTCGGGGAGCTCGACCGAACGCTGGTTCCGGACGCGGTCGACGTCGTGACAATCGACGTGTCCTATCTCCCGTTGCGCAAGGCAGTGCCGCAGCTGGACCGGGTTGCGATCTCTCCGCGCGCCGATGCGATCGCGCTCGTGAAGCCGCAGTTCGAACTCGGATTTGCCCGCCTGCCGACACGTCGGGCCGATCTCGACCGTGCCGTGCGGCGGGCCCGCGACGCGTTCGAGGCAGGTGCGTGGCGCGTGACCGGTGTGATCGCATCACCCGTGCGCGGCGCCCACGGCGCAGTCGAGTTCTTGCTGCAGGCAACGCGGTGCTGACATCATCGCGGCGATGGAGGGAGGCACGGTCAGCGTTACGCTCGAGGTCGAGGCCGGGCCAGCCGCGGCCTTCGAGGCACTCGTCGACGAGCTCGGCGCCTCGCTCGGCCGCATCGGCATCGAGTTCAGCCCGGGCCCTGACGGCCGGATCCTCGAGAGCGGCTTCGAGGTCGGGAGGGTTGTTACATGGGATCCACCGGGTCGCGCGCTCTTACGGTGGCGCGCCGCCGAGTGGGACGAGGACGACGTGACCGAGCTGGAGCTTCGGTGCGAGTCGGCTGGCGAAGCGACGCGAATGACACTCGAGCATCGGGGCTTCGGGCACCAGTTCTGGGCGGAGGACGAGATCGTCGGCTGGTTCGCCGACCAGGTCGCGACGCCGTTCCTCGCCAGGTCCGCGCCTCGGATGTACGGCAACTGGCTCACCGATCGCGCGGCGCGCCGCCCGTACGGCGGGTTCGCGCGAACCAGCTACCGGGACCCGACGCATCACCGGCCCTCGTTCGGCGCTGTGCTCGCGACTCTTCGGCCCGAGGCAGACGATGTGCTGCTCGAGATCGGCTTCGGCGGCGGAGCATTTCTCGAACAGGCGCTGCGCAGCGGCTGCCGGGCGGCGGCGGTCGATCACAGCTCCGACATGGTTCGGGTAGCTCGTGAGCTGAATGCCGATGCGATTGCGGACGGCCGGCTCGAGATCGCGCAGGGCGACGCGGCCAAGCTGCCGTTCGAGGACGACAGGTTCACGTGCGCGGCGATGATGCAGGTGTTCTTCTTCCTTCCGGACCCGGCGGCCGTGCTTGCGGAGTGCCGCCGCGTCCTTCGCCCCGACGGCCGCCTCGCGGTGTTCACCGTGTCGGAGGAGGCCCGGGGAAGCCCCGCATCGCCCGAGCCGATGGCGAGCCGGTCGCGCTTCTATACCGACGAGGAGCTCGTGCAGCTTGCGCGAGAGGCCGGGTTCGCCGAGGCGCACGTGAGTCGCCCCGATCTCGAGCCCTTCGCACGTGAGGCGGGCCTCCCGGAAGACGTCGTCGCATTCTTCGCCGCCGATCAGCGAGCAGGCCAGCTGCTCGTGGCTCACTAGTAGTCTCCCCCGGATGGCAACGGAGCAGCTCACCGAGCAGACGAGCGCCGGCCGGAATGCGTACGCAGGTGTCCTGCGCTTCTACGAGCTCGCCAAGCGGCAGGAGTGGCAGGTGCGCGATCTGCCGTGGGGCGACCTGCCGCCGATTCCGGAGGGGAAGGGATCGCCCGAACGGCGCGCGCGCCGAAAGGACATGTGGCGCTCCGTTCTCACGCAACAGCTCCAGGCGGACATGTTGGCCTGCGACATGTCGTCGCAGCTCTTGAACATCACACCGGATCCCGAAGCGAGGCTCTACTACTCCACGATGGTGCAAGACGAGTCGCGCCATACGGAGGCATGGCTGAAGCTGATCGCCGAGGTGGGCGACACCGCCGAACGGGACCCGCACCTCGACCAGCTCGCGCACATGACGCTCGAGGCCGACACGCTGGAGGAAAAAGTCTTCCTGATGCAGGTCTTCTACGAACGCCTCATCATCGCGCGCTTCCGGCTGATCGCGAGGTCGTCGCGCGGCACCGTGCTCGAGGATCTCTGCAACCGCCTCGCGACCGACGACGGCATTCACCACGGTGCGGGCATGGCATACGAGCGCGTCCTGCTCGAGAGCGCGTCGAAGAAGACGAAGCGGCAGCTGGTGGATGCGGCGAACCGGCTACTGCCGATCTTCGCCGCCCATGCGATGTGGCGCCCGCGAGAGCGGGCCTTCATCGGCAACGCCATGCGTTCGCGCGACGTGCAGCGTCTGCGCGAGGACCTCGAGCAGGGTGTCCGTCTTGCCGAATCGCTCGGCCTGGACGTCAGCGACGTCGAGCTTCCGCTCACCTAGTGCCCCTCCCAGCAATGCCCGTCGGCTTCTGGCCCGCCAGCACGCGGCGCCAGAGTCCACCCTCGTCCTTACCAAGGCTTCAAGCCTTGGCTGCGGACGAGTGCGGCCTCTGGCTTGGTGCTGGCGACCCAGAAACTCGACAGCATCACTGGAAGGGGCACTAGATGACCGCGACGATGATGGACGGCGCCGCCCTCGCGGCGCGCATCCGCTCGGACGTGAAGGCCGAGGTCGCGGAGCTCGGCGAGATCGGTCTCGCCACCGTTCTCGTCGGTGACGACCCGGCCTCCGAGATCTACATCCGTCGCAAGCACAAGGCCGCGGAAGAGGTCGGTATCCGCGCACTCGACCGCCGCCTACCGGCGGAGACCTCGGAGAGCGAGCTGCTCGAGCTCGTGGGCGAGCTCAACGAGGACGACTCGATCGACGGGATCCTCGTGCAGACGCCGCTCCCGCCGCAGCTCGACGAGGCCCGCATCATGCGGACGATCGACCCTGTCAAGGACGTCGACGGGCTGCACCCGTTCAACGCGGGCCAGCTCTATCTCGGCCACCAGACGCTCGTGCCCGCGACGCCCCTCGGCGTCATGACGCTGCTCGACGAGTACCGGATCCCACTGGCCGGGCAGCAAGCCGTCGTGCTGGGCCGGAGCCCACTCGTGGGCAAGCCCGTCGCGATGCTGCTCCTCCAGGCGAACGCGACCGTCACGATGTGCCACTCGCGCACGGCCGACCTGGCGCGGCAGACGTTGGCTGCGGACGTCCTCGTCGTCGCGGTCGGCCACTCGGGCCTCGTCACCGCCGACATGGTCAAGCAGGGAGCCGCGGTGGTCGACGTCGGCATCACTCGGACCGAGGCCGGGCTCGTGGGCGATGTCGACCCGGGTGTGGCCGAGATTGCGGCGTTCCTGACGCCCGTCCCGGGCGGCGTCGGGCCGATGACGATCGCCTGCCTGCTGGGAAACGCGGTCCGCGCGGCGAGGTACCGGCGAGGCGCACTTGCCTTCCCGCGAGTCTGAGCTACACTCCGGCCCGTTGTGTACGTAGTGGCGGCTCGGTGCCCGGGCCGTCGCATGTTTTTGAAGGAGGCAGTTAGTTGGCTCAGGGCACCGTCAAGTGGTTCTCGAACGAGAAGGGCTATGGCTTCATCGAGCGCGAGGGTGGCGAGGACGTTTTCGTCCACTTCTCCGCAATCACGATGGACGGCTACAAGTCGCTGACCGAGGGTCAGAAGGTCGAGTTCGAGGTCGTGCAGGGCCCCAAGGGCGCTCAGGCCGCGAACGTGCAGGCGATCTAGGCTTTTCCTTTTCGGAACCGAGTAACACGGGCCCCCGGAAGGGGGCCCGTTCTTTTGGGAGGATCTGCGCCGATGGCAATTACGAGAGATGACGTCCTGCACGTGGCCAAGCTGGCGGAGCTCGGCCTGACCGAGGAAGAGATCCAGCGGCTTCAGCAGCAGCTGAATGCGATCCTCGACGCGGTCGGGAAGGTCTCGGAGCTCGCGCTCGACGACGTGCCGCCGACGTCGCACCCGCTCTCCGTGGTCAATGTGTTCGGTGCAGACGAGCCCCGGCCCTCACTGCCGCTGGAGGACGTATTCGCGAACGCCCCCGCGCGCGAGGACGACCTCTTCCGCGTCCCGCCGTCCGCATGATCGACACACTGCGGATCACCGCGGAGGAAGCGCTCGGGCTGGTGGAGCGCGGCGAGGTCTCGCCGGCGGAGCTCCATGCGGCGTACCGTGAGGCGATCGCGGAGCGCGATGAAGAGCTGCACTGCTACCTCACGCTCGTCGACGCGCCGGACGGCGCGGCGAGCATTCCGATCGCGCTCAAGGACATCATCGGCACGAAAGGCGTGCGCACGACGGCCGGCTCGAAGATCCTCGACGACTACGTCCCCGTGTACGACGCCACCGTCGCGCAGCGCTGCAAGGACGCCGGTCTGTCCCTGCTCGGGAAGACGAACCTCGACGAGTTCGCGATGGGCTCCTCGACGGAGAACTCTGCCTACGGGCCAAGTCGCAACCCGTGGGACACGACGCGTGTTCCCGGCGGCTCGGGCGGGGGCAGTGCGGCTGCGGTCAGCGCCGGGCTCGCGCCCTGGGCGCTTGGCTCGGACACGGGCGGCTCGATCAAACAGCCGTCCGCGCTCTGCGGCAACGTCGGCCTGCGGCCAACCTACGGCACCGTGTCGCGCTACGGGGTCGTAGCGTTCGCGTCCAGCCTCGACCAGATCGGACCGGTCACGAAGACGGTCCGCGACAACGCGCGGCTCTACCGCATCATCAGCGGCCGCGACCCGTGCGACTCGACGACGGTCGACGTTCCGCCCGTCGAGATCCCCGAGGCCGAGGATCTGAACGGTGTCCGTGTCGGCATCGCGAGGGAGCTGAACGAGGCCGAGGGAATCGAGCCCGGCGTCGACGCGGCTGTGCGGCGCGCGATCGACCTCGCGGCGGAGCTCGGCGCGGAAATCGACGCGTGTGAGCTCCCGCGCTCCGTCGAGTACGGGCTGCCGTGCTACTACCTGATCGCGCCCGCCGAGGCGTCCTCGAATCTCGCGCGCTACGACGGCGTCCGCTACGCGCTGCGGCGCGAGGCCGACGGCGGCGACTACTACGACATGGTTGCGCGCACGCGCGACGCCGGTTTCGGCGACGAGCCGAAGCGCAGGATCATGCTGGGAACGTACGCGCTCTCCGCCGGGTACTACGAGGCGTTCTACGGCCAGGCGCAGAAGGTGCGAACGGTGATCAGCCGCGAGTTCGCGGCGGCCTTCGAGCGCTTCGACGTGCTGCTGAGCCCGACGTCGCCGACGGTCGCGTTCAAGCTCGGCGAGAAGACGGAGAACCCGCTCGCGATGTACCTCGCGGACGTGCTCACGATCCCGCCGAACATGGCCGGACTGCCGGGGCTCTCGATTCCGTGCGGGCTGTCGGAAGGGCTCCCCGTCGGCCTGCAGCTGATCGGGCCGCAGTTCTCGGAGAACACGCTCTTCCGAGTCGGCCACGCGCTGGAGCGCGCACTCGGGTTCGACACCGTGCCGGAGCGGCTCCGGTGACTAGGCACCGCTTGCGGTGCCGTTGCCAGGACGCACGGGCTTTGCCCGTGTGTCCGTCTGCGCCGCCGACCCGGTGCGATCGAACCGAGGAAACAGCGTGAGAACCATCATTGACACCGCCGCCGACTTCGTGCCGGCCGTCGAGCGCGTCTTCGGAGTCAGCCCGCGGGTCCTCGACGGGTCGCGCGCCGTTCTCGTCGGCGACCTCAAGCTGTCGCTCGAAGCAGGTGAGCGCGAGCTGTGGGTGATTCGCATGCACCCGCCTGCGCTCGAGCAGCGCCTCGCGATGTTCCCCGTGCGGGGGGAGATCGAAGTGCCGCTGCTGAAGGCGAAGGAGCTCGTCAGTGCCTGAGTGGGAACCCGTCATCGGGCTCGAGATCCACACGCATCTGAAGACCAGGACGAAGATGTTCTGCCGCTGCGAGGCCGGCTTCGGCGCCGAGCCCAACACGCGCACCTGCCCGGTCTGCCTCGCACACCCGGGCGCGCTTCCCGTCCCGAACGAACGCGCGATCGAGTGGACGATCAAGCTCGGGCTCGCGCTCAGCTGCCGCATCGCCGACCGCGCGGTCTTCCACCGCAAGAACTACTTCTACCCCGACAACCCGAAGGGCTACCAGATCTCCCAGTACGACGAGCCGCTGTGTATCGACGGGAAGATGAGCGTCCCCGGCGCGGACGGTGACACCGAGATTGGGATCATCCGCGCTCATCTCGAAGAGGATGCCGCGAAGACGATCCACGTCGGCGGCGCGACCGGGCGGATCGTCGGGGCAGCGCACTCGAACGTCGACTTCAACCGCAGCGGCACGCCGCTCGTCGAGATCGTCACGCAACCCGACATCCGCAGCGCGGACGAGGCGAAGCGCTTCCTCCAGCTGCTGCGCCAGACGATCGTCGAGCTCGGGATCTCCGACGCGGAAATGGAGAAGGGAACCCTGCGCGCGGACGCCAACGTGTCGGTGCGAAAGCAAGGCGAGACCGGGTTTCGTACGCGGACCGAGTTGAAGAACATGAACTCCTTCAACCACATCGCGCGCGGGATCGACGCGGAGATCCGCCGGCAGATCCAGGTGTGGGAGTCCGGCGGCGAGGTCGTGCAGCAGACGCTCGACTACGAGGTGAAATCCGACACGGTCACGGCGCGCCGCCGGAAGGAGGAGGCGGACGACTACCGCTATTTCCCGGAGCCCGACCTCGTGCCGATCGAGCCGCCGCGCGACCTCGTCGAGCGGCTGGAGAGCGAGCTTCCCGAGCTTCCGGGCGTGCGTATCCAGTCGCTGAAGGAGCTCGTCGGCTTCGAATCGGCGCTCGACCTCGTGTCGACCGGAAACGAACGCAAAGCGCGACTTCTCGTCGAGCACGGGCTCGATTGGACGACGGCGGCGAACGTTGCGATGAACCAACTCGCCGCGATCGACCCCCTGCCGGCGAACGGTCCGGCCCTGGTCGAGCTCATCAAACAGCGAGAACGCATCACGCGTGAGGCGCTGACCGACTCATTCGCCTCCAGCGCGACGACGATCATCGATGTCAAAGACGTGCTCGCCCAAACGGTCGTCGGAGATGCGTCCGAGCTCGAACCGCTCGTCGACCGCATCCTCGCGGCCAGCGCCGCCCAGGTGGAGTCGTACCGCGGCGGCAAGCAAGGCGTGCTCGGTTACTTCGTCGGCCAGGTGATGAAGGAGACCCAGGGCAAGGCTGACCCCAAGATCGTCAACGAGTTGCTCCGGAAGAAGCTCGACTCCTAGCGCGAGCTAGATCAATCCGCAATACCGGGCCGTATTCGGCCACGGATAGAAGCCGCGGCCCGAGCGGAACGCGCGCTCGGCCACCCACATCTGCTCGAGCGGCGTCCAGTAGTTGGCCGTTCCCTTCCGCGAGAGCAGGTAGCGGCCGTACGTCCGCTGGAAGCTGAGGTCCATCTGCAGGCCGCCGTAGTACGGCGAGTTTGGATCCCGCCACGAGCCCTCAAAGTGGTGGATGCACGCCCAGGCACGAGCGTGCGGCGGGTGCTGTGCAACCTGCTCCGTCCGGGCGGCGATCTGCTTCCAGGTCCGGATCCGGTCCATCGGATCCGCCGGCGGATACTGGAGCGTGAGCGTGACCGGACGTCCCATGACGCGTTGCCAGTGCCAAGCGACGTGCCGGTAACGGTCGATCAGCGCCTGGACGTCTGCCGGCGCGAGCTCAGGCTGGGCGGTCGTATCCGATTCGCTTGTCGTAGTTCCCGGATCGGCAGGCGCCTCCGCCCACGCCGCGAGGGCGCCGACGAGTGCGAGAACGCACGCAAGCAAGATGAGGAGTAAGGGCCGCAGTTGCCGCATGAAAAGGAACCCCCCCGGGTCCGGCGCCCGCCTCGTGACTGTGCCGCAGTCGAGGCAGGCTGGTTTAGGCGATAAGACTCCCCGCTTTCCGAAGAGTTAGTCATCTTCGTGACGATCGTTGCGAGCACCCACAGGTGTAGGCTCGCCCGGATGGCCCGCAAGGCAGGCGCGTTGCTGGCTGCGCTCGCGGCGATGCTGTTCGCCGCAGGCG
The DNA here is from genome assembly GCA_005885125.1 of Actinomycetota bacterium. GTDB lineage: Bacteria > Actinomycetota > Thermoleophilia > Gaiellales > Gaiellaceae > 3-1-20CM-4-69-9. The sequence goes on along the minus strand of VAXU01000121.1, from coordinate 3,346 downwards.
CGGGCGGCTCCGCGCAGCGGGTCGACTACGCGGCGGTCGCGCTCGACGTCCTGCCGCCGGGCCAGTCGGGAGACCTGCGGTTTCCGCCGACCGCCTCCGATCAGCTCCCGCTCTACGACGGTCTCACGCCGCAGACGAGCGTCACGGCACGCGACCTCTCTCGCTACTTCAAGTCCGAGCGCTTCGGCGTCACCGGGAAGGTCGTCCGCGTCGAGCACCCGCGGCCCGGGCTCCGAATCCTCCGGGACCGCTGGGACGTGCCGCATGTGTACGGCCGAACGCGCGTCGATGTCGAGTTCGGCGCCGGCTACGCGACGGCGGAAGACCGGTACGTGTTCATGGAGCAGCTGCGCGGGCCCGGCCGGATCGCGGCGATGGATGTACCGGGCATCGATCCGTTCGCGCTCGCGACCTCGGGCCGGCAGTTCGTCCCGACCGAGGCCACAGAGCAGCGCCTGCAAGACCAGCTCGCTTTGATCCGGGACGCGGGCGCCAAAGGACGACAGTTGTTGGCCGACACGACGTCTTACGTCGCCGGGATCAACGCGTACTACCGCAGCAAGGGCATCGGGCTGCGGCCATGGACGGTCACGGACGTGATCGCTGTGGGGTCGCTGCTCGGCGCGAACCTCGGCGTTGGCGGCGGCGACGAGACGAGGCGCACGATGTTCCTCGACGCGCTGATCCAGCGCTTGGGCTCCGAGCGCGGCACGGCGATCTGGCGCGACCTCGCCGAGCGGCTCGATCCGGCGACACCCGTCAGCGTCGACGGCACGTTCCAGTACGACACCGTCACGGCGCCCGGGGCGAAGAACGTCGTCGTCGACGACGGCAGCTTCGAGCCGTGGGGAACGCCACACGCGGTCGGGTTCCATTTCCACAACCCGGTCGCCGCGAGCAACGCCCTGCTCGTCTCAGCTCGCCGCTCGGCGACGCATCACCCGCTCTTCGTGGCCGGGCCGCAGGTCGGCTACTACTTCCCGCAGATCCTCCTCGAGCTCGATCTTCACGGCGGCGGGATCGACGCGCGGGGCGCCTCGTTCCCCGGGTTGTCGATGTACGTCCTGCTCGGCCGCGGCAAGGATTTCGCGTGGAGCGCCACGTCCGCGAATTCGGACATTGTCGACCAGTACGCAGAGACGCTGTGCGGGGACGACACGCACTACCTGTTCAAAGGCGAGTGCCGCGCGATGACGACGTTCGACGCCGGCGTGTTGAAGGGAAACGGCACCGAGCCGGATCGCAGGCTCGAGTTTCGCGAGACGGTGCACGGCCCCGTGATTGGATACGCGCGCGTCAAGGGACGGCGCGTCGCGATCTCGTCCGAGCGATCGACCGGTGGCCGCGAGCTCCTGTCCGCGATCGCATTCCAGGACCTGAACACGAACCGTGTCCACGATGTCAAGAGCTTCTACAGCGCGATGAACCAGCTCGAGTTCACGTTCAACTGGTTCTACGCCGACGACAAAGACATCGCGATGTTCTCGAGCGGGCGCCTGCCCATCCGCGCACCCGGCGTCGCGAGTGGGCTCCCGACGGATGGAACAGGTCAAGACGAGTGGCGCGGCTTCGAGTCGCTCGCCGGTCACGTGCGCGGCGCGAACCCGAGCGGCGGAGTGATCCTCAACTGGAACAACAAGCCGGGCCGTGGCTTCTCGGCGTCGGACGACAACTGGTCGTACGGTCCCGTCCAGCGAGTCAAGCTGCTGCAGCTCGCGGTCGCGAAACGGAGGATGCACACACTCGCGTCGCTCGTCGGCGCGATGAACACCGCGGCAACCCAGGACTTGCGTGCGATCAGCGTTCTTCCCGCGCTGCTCAAGGCATTAGGCCCGGCCCGCGGTGGATTCGAGCTGCAGTTGCTCGACACGCTGGTGAAGTGGCAACAACGAGGCGGCCATCGGATCGACCGAAACGGTGACGGAAAGATCGACGATCCCGGCGCTGCGCTCATGGACGCGGCCTGGCCACGAATCGCGGACGCAGTCATTCGACCGGTGCTCGGGCCGTTGACCGACCGGTTAAAAAAACTCTTGCCGGTCGACGACCCCGCGAACTCGCGCGGCTCCTCGTACTTCTCCGGCTGGTACTCGTACGTCGTCAGCGACCTCGACCGGACGATCCCGGAATTCTGCGGCGGCGGCGATCCACGGGCCTGTCAGTCGTCGCTCTGGAACGCGCCCGTCGCGGCGGGAAACGAGCTCGTCGCCAGCCAGGGCCGCGACCCGTCCCAGTGGCGGGCGGACGCGACGCGCGAACGGATCACGTTTGGTTTCCTCCCGAAGACGGGGCGCTGGACGAACCGCCCGACCTTCCAGCAGGCAATCACGTTCGATAGCCACCGCCCGCGCTAGGCTCAGCGCAGATGCCCGAGAAGCGCCACCTGATGACGCCGGGCCCGACGCCCGTCCCTCCGGAAGTGCTCGCGGCGCTTGCGGAGCCCGTCATTCACCACCGGGGCCGCGACTTTCGGGAGATCTACGAGCGCTGCCTCGCGCGACTCCGCGACGTGTACCGGACGGAGCACGACGTGCTGCTGTTCACGTCGTCGGGCACGGGCGGCTTCGAGTCGGCGGTCGCCAACCTGACGTCTCCCGGCGAACGCTCGGTCGTCGTCTCGGCGGGAAGCTTCGGCGAACGCTGGGCCGCCATGACGAAGGCCTACGGCGCAGACCTTGTGCACGTGCGGCTCGACTGGGGCGAGGCGCCCGAGCCGGACGACCTCCGATCCGCGCTCGCCGCCGGCGAAGTGCGTGTCGTGTATCTGGTCCATTCGGAGACGTCGACCGGGGTCGTCGCCGACGTGCAGGCGCTCGCCGCCGTCGCGAAGGAAGCAGGCGCGCTCGTCGTCGTCGATGCGGTCTCGTCGCTCGGGGCCGTTCCTCTGGAGACCGACGCGTGGGGGATCGACGTTGTCGTCTCCGGCTCGCAGAAGGCCTTGATGTGTCCGCCCGGGCTCGCTTTTGTCTCCGTGTCCCCCGCGGCACTCGAGGCCGCCGCGCGATCGCGCTCGCCGCGCTTCGTCTTCGACTGGGAGCGGACGCGCGCCGCGCAGGCGAAGCTCGACGCACCGTTCACGCCCGCGGTCTCGCTCGTGCGCGCGCTGGACGTCGCCCTCGGACTGCTGCTGGACGAGGGTCTGGAAGCCGCGTTCGCGCGCCACGCCCGGCTCGGACGCGCCTGCCGCGAAGGCGCGAAGGCGATGGGGCTCGAGCTGTTCTCCCCCGACGAGGACCGCTCGGCGGTCGTGACCGCGATTCGCGCCCCCGAGGGCGTCGATGCGACGCGTGTCGTCGCCGAGCTCCGCGAGCGGTTCGGAATCACGATCGCGAACGGACAGGGCGAG
>VAXU01000120.1 GCA_005885125.1 Actinomycetota bacterium | reverse complement strand
ACTCAACCCGCAGGCGACCCTCGTCATTGTCGGAGCGCCGAAGGGCAACCGTCTGATGGGGCCTCTGAGTCACATCGTCAAGGTACGGCTGGCGGCCGTGCGTGGCAGCCAGAAGGCTGTCTTCTTCATCGCGAAGTTCAACAAGGCGGACATGCTGGCCCTGCGAGACCTTCTCGAAGCCGGAAAAGTGACACCGGTCATCGACAGGAGCTACGAGTTGAGCGAAATCGCCGACGCTTTCCGGTATCTGGGAGAAGGACACGCCCAAGGAAAGATCGTCATCACCGTGTGAGGCGTCAGATCAGACCGACGCGTCGCGCCTTCGCGATCGCCTCAACACGCGAACGCGCGCCGAGGCTGCGAAGCAGTCCTTTCACGTGGTTGCGCACGGTCTCTTTGGAAATGCTCATCTGCTGAGCCATCTGCGCAGTCGAGTAACCGCCGGCGAGTAGCGTAAGCGTCTCGTGTTCGCGCGGGCTGAGCCATGGCGCGCGTTCGGAGGTTGGCTCGATTTCTTCGAGAACGTGGGCGAGTCCGAAGGCTCCGATCATGGCGCCGTCGGCGTTCTTGAGCGGAACAGAGCTTACGGCGACGCGCACACGCGTCCCGTCTCGGCGCGCGACCGACACCTCCAACTCTGTATTTGACGCGCCCTGCTGCTTCCGCTCAAACGCCTCTCGCGCGCGGCCTAGATCCTCGGACGCGAGCACGCTGCCGTCGAGCCGGCCGCGCAGGTCTCCCACCAGCTCGATCGAAGCCGCGTTCTGCCAGCGGACCCGGCGATGACAATCCACGATGTAGGCTGCGACCCCGACCGCCTCGAGCGTCCCCAAAACGTCCGCAGACAGGGCCTCGAGCAGATCGGTTTCCGGGACGGACAGAGACACCCCCACCACCTTCGACTACGCTACGCTACTGACAGGTCTGTAGCGCCTCCACCCTACCAACCACGACCCGGTCTGGGGGTAGTCGGCCATGGCAAACCAGAACGACGAGGGCCAAACTCCGGCGGCGGCGGGCGCCGCGCGCGAGCGTCTGCTTCGAACCGCGTACGCGCTCTTTCAGCGCAACAGCGTGAACACCGTCGGCGTCGATCGAATCGTCGCGGAGGCCGTTGTCGCGAAGACGACTCTGTACCGCCACTTCTCGTCGAAGGATGACCTTGCCGTTTCGGTCCTGCGACATCACGAGGACGTGTGGACGAGAGGCTGGCTGGAGCAGGCGATCGAGCGCCACGAAACCGCCGGCGCTCGGCTGCTAGGGGTCTTCGACGCCTTCGACGACTGGTTCCACGGTGACGACTACGAAGGTTGCCTGTTCGCGCGAACGCTGCTCGAGACGAGGGATCCGGCGAATCCGGTTCGCGCGGCCGCAGCCGCAGGACTCGAGAATGTCAGAGCCTTGCTACGCGCGCTGGCGGAGGAGGCCGGAGTTCACGACCCAGACGTCTTCGCTCTCCAGCTCCAGATGCTGCTGCTCGGCGCCACGGTCGCCGCCGTCCACGGTGATCTCGATGCGGCACAGCAGGCTCGGGACGTGGCACGACTTCTGCTCGAGCGGGAGGGCATCCGCACGGAGTCATAGCTCTCCGCCGTCGGCAGCGGCCTCACGGAGGTCGTCGAGTGAGAGCGGACTTGACAGTCTCGCGCTGCGATCGATCCCCCTGAACTCGTCCTCCGAGCCGGAGATGCTGACGATGCGCAGTCCAGGTTGGATCGAGCGGAGCTCGTCTACGAGGGTCTGCCCTCGCTCTCCGAGGAGGACGCCGACAACCACGACGTCGATGCGAATTCTGCGAACGACCTCGAGCGCCTCGAGTGCATTCGTGGTGGCCAGGACACGATGCCCGGACTCACGCAGCGCTTGATCGATCAGCTCCTCGACGGCTGCGTTTTCCTCGAGAACGAGGATGGTCGCGGGAAGGGTGGGAGCCACGCCGCCACGTTGACTCGCGATGACCAACGGCGCTAGACCCAGATGGGTCGGTCAGCCGACTAGAGCACGCGTCCCGGACCTTCTTTGCCGGCGCGATCCGTCGCTCCGACACACAGGAGGAGGAGCACCATCTCGTCCTGTCCGTCGATTGTGAGCAGGCGCTCGACCGCGTCGTCGGCGAATCCGGCGATCGCGCAGGCCCCGAGACCGAGACCCTCGGCGACAAGGTGGAGGTTCTGCGCGACGAGGCCGGCGTCGATGCACATGAAGCGGTAGCCGCGCTCGCCGTACTTCCAGCGAAGCCGCTCGTAGGAGCCGCTGATGATGAAGACGACGGAGGCGCTCTCAACCCAGGGCTGACCGAGGGCCAGCGAACGCAGCGTCGCGCCGAACGCACCCTCGCGCAGGAGGGCGAGCTCGTGGCGAATGGGGTCGTAGTAGTAGATCCCGGAGCGAACAGACTCCACCGACTGGGCAGAGACGTAGACCTCCGGTGCCTGCAGGCCACCGGAGGACGGGAACGTTCGGAGCGGGATACGCGAGTAACCGTACGCCTCCATGCTCCCGCTGATGCCACACGCGTTGTGCAGCATCGTCGAAAGTTGGCCTACGGTCAGCGGCTCGGAGGTGAACTCGCGATGCGTTCGGCGGCGCGCCAGCGCCTCGCCGAGCCCGACGTCGACCTCACCCGGAGCTGGGAGCTCGATGCGCTCGACGGCCTCGATTGCTTTGGTGATCGGAATCGGCGCGAAGATGCCTTCATCCGCGGGGAACTGCGCAGCGGCCGGGCTGACACTCCCGCTGGGCGGCTCGACCGAGGTGCCGAGAGCGGCCGTCCCGTCGCCGGGGGCCATGCCGTTCCCGGAAGCGGGCGGGGAGCCGAGCGGCCGGTACCGTCCCTTGACGTACTCGTTGTAGACGATCGCGATGTCGGTCTCCCAGAACCGCTCGCCGGCAACCGCGTCTCGTACGAGTGACACGAAGTGCTCGGACTCCTCGTCGGACAGCACGTTTACGAGCCCGCGAAGCTCTTCCCTAGCCGACACCTGTCACCACTCCCAGGTCGACGACGGCGACTGTTCCTTCCTCCACACCGTCGGCCTCGAGCGCTGCATCGACCTTCCAGTCGTCGAAGTCGAAGAGGAGGCCGGCCGTCATCCCGGCGCGCTCGGTAAGCATCAGCAGCTCATTCGCGAGCTGGCCCGCCTCGAGCAGCGTGTGGCGATAGCCACGCGCCCCGAACAGCAACTCGTTCCGCGCGAACGACGCGACGATGAACAGCAGCGGCTCGTCGGCTCGCCCCGTACCGCCGAACGGTTCGAGCGCCGCACGCAAGTCCTCACGGTCGTCGGCGCTGAGGCGTTTGTACTCGACGAGCACGTCGCCGACCGGCTCGTGCAGCATGACGATCCCGTCCAGCACGAGTCGAAGGTCGAGTGCGTAGAAGAGCTCGGGCTCGACGTCGTGTGCGACGGACGCCAAGAGCTCGCTGACCGGGTGTTCGGGACGATGCGACGGCACGGAGGCAAGCGTCGTCGCGCGCCGTCGAACGAACTCTCGCCGAACGACACTCACGTCGAGTTCGGTTGCGGCGAGTTCCGGGAGCCTCGCGCGAAAGAGCTTGCTGTTCTCGTGATAGAGCTCGGCAACGGCGGTCTGTGCCGAGGCGGCTCGTCCGGTGAGGTCGCGGACGCTGTCGCGCTCGAGCCGGGTCGTCTTCCCGGGCCACGGAAGTCGTGCGTACAGCGCAGCCTCGAAGAAGCTCTGTGCATCGAGGCTCCTGTTGATTCGCCACCGTAGCGGGCCGGATTGGTGGGTCGCAGGGCTGCTCACGAGAACGGCACGGGGTCGACGTGCAGGTCGGCAAACGCAAGAGCACGATCGCGAAGGCCGAGAGCCTCCGGAAGCGTCGAGAAGCGCGGATGCCCGAGGTACGGGTGCGACGGGATGAACGCCTGGCTCAGCTCGGGAACGATCACCTTGGTGAGGTGAACGCCCGGCGGACAGGCAGCGTCGAGGTCGATCACCACCGGGTTCAGATCGAGCTCTGCGAGCAGGCCGAGGAAAGCGTCGTACTCCTCGGTCAGGTCGCCGAACTGCCGGCTCGGCACTGCTGCCCAATCGACGACGCCGCCGTCCTCCATGTACCAAGAAAGACGCGGGTGGTTCTCCGGAAAGCCGTAGTACAGGGCGACGTCGAAGAAGTCGTGCATGTGCGACCGGTCGGTGTCCGGCGCAATCGCCGTCATCGCCGTCGGCTGGAAGGCGCGCAGCGCTGCCTGAGCCTGCCCCAGCTCGAACACCGTCTGCCGCAGCGCCGTCTCGCGGCTGCTCCAGGCCCCGCCGCCGCTCAGAAGCGTCCGCTCCGTTCGCGAAGTGACGATCGAGATCGCCGAGAACACCGGAAGGGGCACGTCCAGGGTGTTGAGGTACACCGCCATCGGCCCGATGCCCGGCGTCTCGAGACGCGGCCTCGCCAAACCCCACTCCGAGGCCATGACCTCCGCCACGTCGACGTCAACGCGCGGAGGAGCGAGCCGGCACATCCAGCGCACGTCGATCGCGTCACGCTCGACGATCTCGTAGAAGCCGTGAAGGATCGCCCCCCGCCGATCGCGGTGAAACGCGAGACCTCCGCTCGTCGGGTAGCCGACTCGCTCCTCGCGGAAGCGACCCGGGTTGTACATCAACACGAGCTGCGCGGGAACGAGCACGGGATCGCCGTTGCGCAGGTCCGTGCCTTCGATCCAGCGGAGCCGCGTGTCGCCGGTGAACGGCGCGTACTCCAGCCGCGGATCGGCGTACTGCTCGGGCGCGAAGAGGGGGAGAACGTGCGGACCGAGAGCTCGCCGGCCCTCCCGCACGAGATCGTCATAAGTCGCGACGACGAGTCCATCCTCGGCCGCCGCCGTGTGCAGGACCGCGAGGAGCCGCTCGGCCATCTCACCCAGCGCGCCGAGAACGGGTCGCAACGGATCGGCACCCTTGCCGCTGGCGGGGATCGGCTGGTCGTCCGGAATACCTGCCCTCACCGTGACGTCCTTGATCAGAGTCCCGAGCGACGCGTGCTGGCACGATGCAGCCTGCATCGAAAGATCGAGAACGTCCGGACGCTGGAGCATGACGGTCGTGATCGGGCCGATCGTCGGGTTGTAGAGGCGGCCGAGAGCTCGAAGCTCCGCGTCCGTACCCGGTCCGTACTCGCCCGGAAGCAGTTCGACTCGCTCGTTGATATACCGGCGCCGAACGGGCAGGAGCCTCACCCCACGCCCAGAGGGGCGTGCGCTTCAGGCGTCGCGTTGGGACGTGCGGCGACGACGTCGGACGCGAACACCGGGCGCCGGCTCGGTCTGGCGTTGCCGCACACCGGGCAGCGCGGCAGTTTCATGACGTCTTCCACATCGATCCGCATCCCGTCGAAGTCGATGACGAGCTGGCGGCCCATCGCGAAGCTCGTGTCGCGGAGCAGGAAATGGATTCCCGCCAGCGAGGCGTGGCCCGCGACGATGTCTGCATAGACGGGGAGTCCTGGGAAGAACCGACTGTCGGTGCGCAGCCTCGTCCGGCGGCGGTAGGCCAGGGCCATTGCGGAGCTCGGCGTGGTCGCCGCCACGAGCGTCGAGTAATCGTTGAAACACGCCGTGTAGGGCGGAAGGAAGAGCGGTCCCACGAGACCGCGGTTCCCGTCGATCGTGGCAAGGAGCCAGGGCTTACGGCTCTGCAGGCAGACACGATTGACCAGATGCGTCAGCCGGAATTCGGGTCGATCGAGCGCGACGAACGTCAGATCGGAAGCGGCAACCGCCCGGCGCACTCCTTCGAGGTCCAGGTCGCCGTCCACGACCTCGACCGAGGCCTGCTGCGGTCGCAGGCGGCTGCCCACGAGCGAGTCGACGCGCCCGTGACCGTCCGTGTGCGTACCGAGCCAGGACGGCAGCGAGGCGCGCCACGCTTCGTCCGCCATGCGGTTGTCGAGGAGTTTGATCGCACCGAGGGGATGCAGTGTGAGGATCGACGCGATTCGGGCGCCGAGAGGCCCGGCGCCGATCACTGTCACTGCGAGTCGGTCGAAGTCGCGACTCCCTTCGAAGCTGTACGCGAGGTACTGCTCGACAGGATCGCGGCGCACGTCGGTCAGGATCCCGCGCTCGAGCAGGTCGAGCACGACGCGGCGGACCTCCGGCTGGTGCTTCGGTTCGGTCGCCCCAACCAGGTCGGCAAGCGACGCCCGCCCGGCCCTGAGAACCTCCACGATCAAGCCGAGGAGGCCCGTCAGCTCGTCGTCGCGGAGGAGCTCGGACGGTCGAGACCGACTGCCGAACTGAATCAGCACCTCGTCCCGGCTCAGGAGCACCAGGTCGATCCCCTCGGCCACGACAACCTCGAGATCGTCCGCGAGGACAGCCATCACCGCTTCATCAGGTCAGCCCGGCTCGACACGACGCCGCGTCCGCGCGGCGAACCTCGCCGGGCGGACGCGACGTTCCTTCGCATGCTCGAGCCCTCTGTCCTTGATCAGCCTTTCCTCATGCCTTCGCCCATGCGCTTCAGGGTCTCGGCCTGCTTGATCAGCTCCTCCGCCTGCTTGATGTACAGATCGCCGATCTCCACCGGGGAGATCTCCCGATCGACCTCACGCAGGAGCCACCAGCCCCACCAGCCTGGGTGCCACCAACCCCACCACCCCGGCCGCCACCAGCCAAACCAGCCGGGGAACTGCGCGAGCTCCGCGCGGGGGTCGTCAGGATTAGGGATGCGCCCCACCGACATCTTCGATCACCCTCTTCTGCGTCGGGTTTGCAACAAGGCTACGAACGCGCTGTCAACAGGGCGTTACGGGAACGTCACTCGCGCGTTACGCATCAGCCGGCGGTCACGTCCCGGACGAGCTCGTCCATCTCGTGCGAGGGCTCGAGGCTGAGCGTCTCGAGGAGGCGCCGCCGGTAGCCGTTGTACTGCCGCAGCGCCTCGGCATGGTTCCCCTCGGCGAGATGAATGCGGATCAGCAGCCGATGCGCGCTGTCGCGCAGCGGCTCCAGCCGCAGGACCGTCAGAGCCGCTTCGACTGCCTCGCCGTAGCGTCCATGCGACATGAGCCGGTCGCCGAGGGTTTCGAGCGCATGCAGCCGGAGCTCCCGGAGCTGCTCGCGCTCGAGGACGACCCAGTCGTCGTACCAATCCGGAAGCAACTCGCCGGGATAGCGGGCGCCGTCGAGGTCTGCTTCGTCGAACCCCGCCGATCCGTGGAGGATGCGCTTTGCCCACGCGCTCGCTTCGCGGGCGTCGACCGCCACGTTCGGAGCGAGCTGGAGCGTGCGCGGCGTGGCGACGACCACGCAGAACTCGAGCCGGCCGAGACACCACAGAGCGGACCGCAGGCTCCCTGCTGCACGGCTCTCCGTTACGTCGGGCCAGAGCCTGCCCGCGACGTACACGCGGAGCACCGGCCGGTCCTGGAAGGCGAGGAAGGCGAGCACCCGCTGGGCGCGGAGCGGGAGGGAGCCAGGCGTGCCACGGTACGCGACGGCGAATCCGTCGAGCAGCGCGAGCTGAGCGCCGGCCTCAGTACCCATCCCCACCCGGAAGTCCGCGGCGAGCAGCACAGACGCGTACGCCGCGTCCGAATCGAACGGACGCGTCGAAGCGCCGCAGCCCGGTTGCGCTCCACCGCCGGGACAAGCCGCTCCGTTCGTCGCTCACGACGAGGGTACGCGGACGTCGCCCCAGCGGTCAAGCGACTACCGACCGCGGCGGCGGGTGCTACTCGGCTTGAGCGCGCCGGTCCGGTCTCCCGGCGGGAGCCGGACCGGCGGCGCTCGAATCGCTAGCCCATGACTGCGACGTAAAACGCGTGGTCTGCGGCAGCACCCGCACCGTCGTAGGTCAGGACACGCAAGTGGAACGTGTCGTTCCCGGCAGAGCACACGCCCCCTTCAGGTGTGCCGCCACAGGGACCAACGCTGACGGCGCCGCGCGAGCCGGTGTCGCCTCCAGCTTGGGCGGCGGAAGCAACGATCAACTTCGTGTTGATCGCACCCGAGTTGAAGTCGAGGATGTACGTCCCGGCCGAGTGCGACGTAATCGTGATTCCGCCGGACTGAGCGACGATCGTCGCGTCGCCCTTGACCAGAGCCCACTTGGCGTTCGTCGTCCCTGCAGGTCCGGCCGGGCCCGCGGGCCCGATCGGACCAGGCAACCCAGCCGGTCCCGTCGGCCCAGAAGTCCCTTGCGGCCCGGTCGGTCCGCGGGGTCCTACCGGGATCTGCCCGCGCTTGAAGTCTCGCCTGAGCAACGAGTAGTCCTTGACCTGTACGGTCGTCACACTGTTCGGCGGCAACACCGTCACCGCCGCGTAACTCGTGCCGCCGAGCGCGATCGTGAGCGCGATGCACGCGATCACCGTGGCCGGCGACAACTTGAATCTCCGAAGCTGCATGCTCTTCACCCCTCGAGTCGGGTTCCTCGGTCGAGCTCTCCAGGACACTAGTGGAAGCCTCAGCCGGCCAGGTCCTACGCCTCGGCGACAAAACGTGGAACTTCGGGGCGCCGGCCCGAAGACCGGCGCCCCTGGTTGCCGTTACAGGTTCGCGACCGCCGGCAGCTTGCGATTCGGCAGGCCGTGACGCTTGGAGCTGCCCTTCGGCGCCGGATTCCCCGCGTCAGGCAGCGTCGCCTGGAACTGCGGCACCCGACGTGCCTTCGTCACTGCCTCGAAGCCGGACGCCAGCTTGATCAGCAGCGGTTCGCTGAACGCACCTGCGATGAAGCTGATTCCGACCGGTACGCCGAACGGGCTCCCGGCCGGCACGTTGATGATCGGATAGCCGGCCATCGCCGACGGGAACGAGCTCGCGCCGAGGAAGTGATCGCCGTTGATCAGATCCGTCGTCCACGCGGGCGACCCGGTCGGAGCGACGAGGGCGTCGAACCCGCCCGCCGCCAGTGCGGCGTCGATCCCGTCCTGGCCGCCGAGCCGCCGGTCGTCCGCGAGCGCCTGGGCGTAGTCCGCGTCGGAGAACGGGTCCGACTCGGCGAGCTCGAAGATCTCCTGCCCGAAGAACTTCAACTCGGTGTCCGCGTGCGCGTTGTTGAACGCGATCGCGTCCGCCAGCGTCTTGATCGGAACGCCCGTGCGGCCGTCGAGATACTTCTTCAGGTCGCGCTTGAACTCGTAGATCAGAACGATGATCTCCGCGGAGCTGGCCAGGATCTCGTCCATGTCCGGCAGCGCGACGTCGTCGGTGACGGTCGCTCCCGCCGCACTCATCGCGTCGATCGCGTCCTGATACACGCCGTCCGTGTACTTGCTGTATCCCGTCAACACCGGACCGCGCAGCGCACCGATCTTCGCACCGCTGAGACCGTTCGGATCGAGGAACTGCGTGTAGTCCGCCGGAATGCTCGGCCTCGGCTTGCCGTTCGGGGACGTCGCGGTCGCGTCGTCCCGAGGATCGGCCGTCCTGCTCGCGATTGCGCTGAGGATCGCCGCCGCGTCCGCGACTGTCCGCGCGTGCGGACCGACGGTGTCCTGCGTGTGTGAGATCGGAACGACGCCCGCGCGGCTCGTCAAGCCGACCGTCGGCTTGATCCCGACGACGCCGTCGTTGTTCGCCGGGTTGACGATCGACCCGTCCGTTTCGGTGCCGAGACCCGCGGCGCAGAGATTCGCGGATGTGGAGGCTCCCGAGCCGGAGCTCGAGCCGCCCGCGTTCCGGTCGAGCGCGTACGGGTTGTGACACAAGCCGCCGACGCCAGACCAGCCGCTCGTTGACGAGAAGGAGCGGAAGTTGGCCCACTCGCTCAGATTCGTCTTGCCGAGGATCACCGCGCCCGCGTCGCGCAGCTTCTTCGCGACGGTGGAGTCCTGCGGCGCCGGCTGCCCGACGAGGGCGAGCGAGCCGGCCGTCGTCTGCAGCTTGTCCGCGGTGTCGATGTTGGCCTTGACCATCACCGGGATTCCGTGCAGCGGCCCCCGCACGTGCCCGGCCTTGCGTTCGGCGTCGAGCTGCTTCGCGATGTCCTGCGCGTCGGGATTGAGCGCGAGAACCGAGTTCAACCCGCCTCTGCGGTCGATCGCGTCGATGCGAGTCAGGTACATCTGGACGAGGGACAGCGACGTCAGCCCGCCCGTCGTCATCTGCGCCTGCAGCTGAGCGATCGTCGCCTCCTCCAGCTGCGGCGCCGGCGCCGCCTTCGCAGCCCGTGTAAGCGAGAGAGCGGCAGGCGCCGCCGCGGCGGCTGCGCCCAGCTTCAGGAATCTGCCCCGGTCCATCCCGTTCGAGCGTTCGTCGCTCATGGATGCCTCCCCGGTTGTAGTTGGGCCTTCGACCCGCTCGCGCGCCCCCCGCTCGCGGGAACGTGAGGGCTATACAACTATTCAGGGGCCGGGGTCAAGCCGCTTCGTTTCGTTAGGGCTCTTAAAGATTCCGCCGCCAGAGCAGGAAGCCCAGCGGCAGGAAGGCGAAACCGGCGAGGTACGGGGCGAGCTCGAGGCGCCGCTGCTCCTTCTGCAGCACCTGGGTCGGGCCGTGGCCGAGGTCCTTGCGCGCCGCCTTGACGAGATCACCGAAGTCGCCCGCATCGACCGAGATGCCGCCCGTCGTCGCGGCGAGCTGCTGGATATACGTCGCGCTCAGCGGATCCGGGCGGTACAGCGGATCGGCGCGCCGGCCGTCGTAGACGCGCTCCTTCGCGCCCCAGATGCGGACGAAGATCGCATGCACCCCCGGCGGCGCCTTGAACAGCGTGCCGAGACTTTCGTCGACGAAGGGCTTCGTCTCGCCGTCCGTGAAGACGACGACCAGGCGCTTCTGCGCGGTCGGAGCGAAGAAGTTGTCGCTCGCGACCCGAGCAATCGAACCGAGCGTCGTGATCCGTGTGCTGAACCCATCGGTCGGCGGCGGCCGCTCGATTCCCATCGCCCGGCGGACCGTCACGTCGAACGTGTCCGAGTCAGGCGTCGGAAACAGGTGCGGCAGGGCGCGGTCGGTGATCGACGCCACGCCGACGGGAACGTCCCCGAGCTCGTTCCGGAGCCGGATCGCGAGGGACTGCGCGCGCTGGAACCGTGTCGGCGATCCCGGCCCGGAGGTCGCTTTCATCGAGAGCGACGTGTCGAGCACGAACCATGCCTCGGCGTCTGTCCGCACGTGCTGCTGCGAGCGACGCACGAGCGTCGGCTGCGTCGCGGCGAGCCCGAACAGTGCGGCGATGACGACGAGGGCAACAGCCGGCGCGACCCGAGCGCCCATGGACGGCTCGCCGAACCGCAGCAGGGCGTTCACGCGTCGCCGCCCGCGCTCGCCCAACACGAACGCGGCCGCCGGCGCCACGACTAGCAAGGCGATCAGCGCGCCGAGCGGTGTCAGAAAATCCATTAGTAGCCGTGGCCTGTGGGTTTCAGGCCGGCCCGCCCTCCCGTGCCGCGCTTGTCGGAGCCACCGGCCTGCTGCTCGCCGCTTCCTTTCAGCTGGTCGAGCGCGTACTCGAGGTTGAACAACGCGTCGTCGTTCGCCGGATCGAGCGCGATCGCCTGACGGAACGCCGTGATCGCATTGTTCAGGAACGTTGCGCGCTGGCTGACGTCCTGCGTCGCCATCGCGAACCCGAGCACGCCGAGCAGGTTCGCGGCCTGCGAGGCTCGCGCGCCGCGGTAGGCGATGTCGTCGCGAATGCCGAGCACGCTGCGGTCCAGGCCGAACGGGGACAGCTCGTGCGTCTTCCAGAGCGCGCTCGCGCTCGGATCGCGCCGGTAGCGGAGATCGTCCGCGGGCAGGCGGGTGCTCCACGCGCGCGCGTCGAGCGCGAGGAGGACGAGTAGCACGGCCGCAGCCACGCACACCGCGGCGGAACTCGCGCGGAGCGCGGCCGTCCTCACGCCGTCTCCTCTCGGGCTCGGGGCACGTGCAACCGACCGCAGGCGAGCTCGTTCGCCGAGAGCGCCAGCAAGAGCAGTCCGCCGACCAGAAGGAGCGGCCACGGCGTCGATGCGATCAACCGCCGGCGAGACTCGGCCGCCTTTGTCACGCGGAGCTGTGACGGCTTGACGAAGTCCCGCGCCGGCACGAACCGCTGGAAGAAGGCCAGGTCGTCCTGGACCGGGAAGAGCGGGACGATCTTCAGGTGCACGTCTTTGTCGTGCTCGATCCGGATCAACGACTGCGCGACGTCCGGCTCGTCCTCGCCTGCCGTTCCGAGGTCGCTGACAAGCAGGATCGTCCCGTTGTGGATGTGGTCGCGGTGCAGCAGCGACCGCGCCAGATCGAGACCAGAGGAGATCTTCGTCCCGCCGGAGAAGACGTCCTGCCACGGGTTCGCCGCGTACAGCGTCTCCGGATCGACGTTCGAGCCGCCGTGCCCCGGCGTGTAGAAGCGGAGCAGCGGCTTCAGCTCGGAGCCGCGCGCTCCCGGCGGCAGCATCTCGTACGCCGTGTCGGAAAACGCCACTAACCCGACGGGAACATCTGCAGCGACGAGCTTGCGGATCAGCTGCGCGATCCGCTTGTACGACGAGATGTAGACGCTCTTCGACTGGTCGATGACGAGGATCGACGTCGAGTGCGCCGGCAGGAACGCAACCGGGCGCGGATTCAGGTCTGCGGCACGCCAGACAGCGATTGCTGCCAGCAGGACGAGGAGCGCCGCGATTCCGAGCCGGACGAGTGTCGTCCGCCGGAGCGCAAACCGAACCGCGTCCGCATCCGAGAGCGGAATCGCGCGGCGCCGACGCACCGGCAGCCGTGCCCACTCAGGAACGGTGACCATTCGTCCTCCCCGCGAGCTCGCGCCGCACGCTCTCGGTCAGTGCCACGGTCTGGTCCGGCGGCGGCTCCGACGGCGACCATGCCAGCTCGGTGGCGGTCCAGGCGAGTCCGCCGCTCCCGCTCTTCCGCAACTCCTCCGCGAGCAACTCGAGCGCTTTGCGCTCCTCCGCCGTCTCACCCCCGCGCGCACGCTCGACCGCAGCGAGCGCGCGCTCGAGCCGGGACAGCTCCCGGCGCCGTCGAGGCAGCCAGCCGAATCCGGGCAGGTACGGATTCAGGAGGAGCCCGGCGCAGAGCACGAGTACGAACGCGAAGGCGAGCGAACCCCAGAACACGGTCTTCGGCGACATCGCGTACGAGACCGGATCCAGGTTCGTCGTATTGACGCGCCACGGCGGCAGGATCGATCGCACCTGGCCGGCCGGGCCGATCCGCTGCACGACGGCGCGGCGCTCCATGTCGACTGGATCGAGGCGTGAGACGGCGCTGATCTGCGGCCATGTGATCGTGACGGGCGACGGCGTCGTTCCGTTCTTCGCGAGACCCGAGTACTTGACCGTCGTCGACTGGAAGACCTGGCGGGCGATCGAGCCCGCCTGCGGCACGCAGTCAACGATCACGCAGTGCAGATCGATCGTCCACCGAAGCCGCGTGTACGGCCCGACGTCGGTCCGCGTGCGGAGCATCGGCGCGACCGCTTGGTACGGCGCCCAGTTCGCGTCGAGGTGGATGCGGTTCGGCTCGAGCTGCCGGCGGTCGACCACGGCGTCGATCCGGATGTGCACCGGATCGCCGAACAGGAGCGACTGCGGCTCGATCTTCGCCTCGGCGGCGAGGACCTCGCCGCGCGGAAGCGAGCGCGCCGTCGACGAATGGCCATGGCTGCCGAGAATCGCAACGACGAGAACCGCGACGCCGCCGGCGACGAGCGCCCCCAGCAGCGCATACCGAGCCCGCGTCACCAGCGGACCCGCCAGTACATCCGTTGCTCCGCCCAAAGCGTGAACGCCTCGAGGATCTCCGCCGGGTTGTTCGTCGAGATCGAAACGGGATCGAGATCGAGCAGCGCGAACGTACGCTGCAGCCGTCGCCACCGCTCCTCGTTCGCGCGGCGCCGCTCGAGCGCCTCACGCTTCGACAGCCGCAGGAACGTGGTCTTCCCGGTCTGCGGCTCGACCACAGGCACCATCGTCCCGCTGACGTCCGGGAACGTGCGCTCCCAGGTCGGATCCTGCAGCACGACCGGCACAACGTCCCACCGGCGCTCGACCGCACGGAGCCAGAGCTCCTGTTCGGGCTCGACGACGAAGTCGGAGACGACGAACACGAACGTGCCCGGAAGCAGCGACGGGCGCAGCTCGAACAGGTGGACGAACGAACGCGAGATCGTGTCCTGGGGCGCGCCGAACGGACGGGGCGCCTCTGTTCGCCAGTCGTCGTGCTGGCTGCGAGGCGGACGCCAGTACACCTCGTCGCCGTCCGCGAAGTCGAGGTAGCCGCTGTACCCGCGCGCGGCGATCGTCGAGTCGGCGATCATCAGCGCGCAGATCCGCACGGCCTCCGGCTTCGACAACCACGGGAGCCAGGACGGGAAGAGCTGCATCTCCGGTCGCCGGTCGCAGACGATCACGACGCGCGGCGCCTCTTCGGCGAAGCGCTCGCGGACGATGAACTCGTCGGTCGCGCGCGCCGAGGAGAGGCGGGCCGAAGCCGCCCAGTCGATCGTGTCGATGTTGTCGCCGGGCCTGTACTGGCGCGAGCCTGCGACGTCCGATCCGGGCCCGCGACGTGCGCTCCGCATGCCGCCGAACGAAAGGCCGATCAGCCGCCGCCTCGGCGTGAGCGGGAAGACGACCTCGGTGACGGGCATTAGTGCCTCGGGCGCGTGCCGAGCGCGAAGACCTCGCCGTCCGGATCGGCCTCCGGTTTCGGCGCGGCGACGAGGCACGCTTCCTTGAAGCTCGCGGAGGCCGCGGCCCACCCGTTGCGACGGGCCTCGGCAAGAAACGCGGGGCGGAACACGATGCGGTGCATCAAGACAGGGATGAACAGCCGCTCGACGTCCTCGGGAACGACGAAGCTGCGGTCGTTCAGGAGCGACCAGCCGCGCGCTGCCCGCTCGAGCGCGAGCGAGCCTCGTACCGACGCGCCGATCGCGACGAACTCGCTCTCCCGCGTCGCACGCACGAGCTCGACGATCCAGCGCTGGATCAGCTCGTCGACGTAGACCTCCTGCGCAGCCCGCTTCAGCTGCTGCACGTCCTCGACCGTCAGCACGGCCTCGAGCAGCCGCAGGGGATGTCCGGTGCGCTGCTCGGTCAGGATACGCCGCTCGTCGTCGATGTCCGGGTAGCCGAGCGCCGTCTTGAGGAAGAAGCGGTCGAGCTGCGCCTCCGGCAGCGGGAACGTTCCCTCGTACTCGATCGGGTTCTCGGTCGCGAGCAGCAGGAAGGGATCCGGCAGCACGCGCGTCTCACCGTCGACGGTCACCTGTTGCTCTGCCATCGCTTCCAGGAGCGCCGACTGCGTCTTCGGCATCGCGCGGTTGATCTCGTCCACGAGCACTACGTTCGCGAAGATCGGGCCCGGGCGGAACTCGAAGTCGCGTTCTTTCTGGTTGAAGATCGAGAGGCCGGTGACGTCCGTCGGCTGGAGGTCCGGCGTGCACTGGATGCGCGACGGCGTCGCGCCGTCGATCGACTGGGCGATCGCGCGCGCGAGCACCGTCTTCGCCGTGCCGGGGACGTCCTCGAACAGGACGTGGCCGCCGCACACCAGGGCGGCGAAGACGAGCTTGATCTCCTCGCGCTTGCCGTGGACGACCGTCTCGATGTTGTCGAGGAACCGGTCGGCGAGCACCGCGGCCTGCTGGAAACGGTCAGACCCCTCTACACGAGCCGCCTCGGTCGAATCCATCGTCTCCTCGATTGTAGGACGCGCGCCGCCGGATCCCCTGTAGTGACGCGGGGGACGAGGCTTTGTTAGCGAATCGTAAGCGCGCGGGCTACTCGGCGCGGACTACTCGCCCGACCACCACGGATCGACGTAGACGTCGTCGATCCGCCAAGAGCTGCCACTCCCGATCGGCGTCAGTTGGATTCGCGCCGACGTCGAGCCGAGGAGCGGCAGAAGCAGGTTGAAGCCGCCCCCGGAGTTGACGGTCGAGGTCGGCGCCCAGCCGCCGGCGGGCGTGAATGTGCCGTAGTCGGTGATTCCGAGCACCTTGTTGAGCAGGCCGTACCAGACCACGCGCACGCGCAGCCCCCCGTCAGTGCCGCCGCGATCGCTGCCGAACATTCGGATTGCGAGCTGCTGCGGGCCGATGCACGTGACGGGGCTCATGGCCGTGCTGCCGCTCGGAAGCGAGAGCGAATGCGTTCCGCTCGCGTAGAACGGCTGGTTCCCCCAGACGACCGATGCCCCGCTGAGCGACCAACCGGTTGAACCATTCTCCAGGCCGCCGTTCGGCGCCAGGTAGTAGGCGTTGTAGTCCTTCCACGGTGCGAACACCTGCGAACCGCTGGTCGGGCAGTTGCTGCCGATCAGGCCGTCGAGAAGGCCCGCGTTCGCCGCGGGTGCAGACAGCGCGAGCGCGAACAGGCCAAGCGTCGCGAGCCGCCAACACCGTCCAAAGAACTCCGCCACAGTACCGCTCCTCTCCCAAACTGATAGCCGCCCTCTGAGTCTCTTCGACCCCTCGTTCGGCGCATCACTCCGTCGGGGTATCTGAATCGCTCGAACGAGGGATTCCCGGACCCCTGCATCAAGGGATTTCGCGCCCTGCCGATCTTCCGCTCATGAGTACGGTCGCTCCGGCTCAGCTCGACCCTGGCGTCACCGACCTGATCGAGCGCTCTCGCGCGGGCGCGTCACGCAGGCTGCGGGGACGGGGTCTCTGGTCCGCGCTTGCCGTCGGGGGCCTGTTCGTCGGCGCAGCGGTGACGTTCGCCGTGCTGTACCACTCGTCGCGGTCGACGAGCTTCCTCTCGGCCGCCGCACTCGTCCTCTCGTACGCGCTCGCCTCGCGAGCCGAGTTCGAGGTGCGGACGGGATCCGCGCTACCGACGCAGGTCGTGCTCGTGCCGATGCTCTTGCTTCTGCCGCTGGACCTGGTCCCTTTCCTCGTCGCGCTCGCGCTGCTCATCGGCAAGACGATCGTCCCGGGACGTGGACGCGCCCCGCTCGACCGGGCCCTCCTCGTCCCCGTCTACTCGTGGCACGTGATGGGGCCCGTGGCGGTTCTCGCCCTCGCTGGCGAGCGCCCGCCGAGGCTCGGGGACTGGCCGATCTACTTCGCCGCGATCGTTGCGCAGTTCGCCGTCGACTTCGCGGTCTCGGGGAGCCGCGAGTGGGTCGTCAAGGGGGTCCGCCCCAGCTCGCAGCTCCCGTTCATGGGCTGGGTGTTCCTGGTGGACGCAGGCCTGGCGTCGGTCGGCCTCCTCGCCGCGCTCGCAGCGGTCCACCGGCCGGCCGTCTGCCTCTTGCTCCTGCCGCTGATCGGACTGCTGTCCGTCTTCGCGCACGAGCGGCAGATGCGGATCGACCACGCGCTCGAGCTGAGTCACGCCTACCGCGGCACCGCCTTCCTGCTCGGAGACGTCGTCGAGGCCGATGATCCGTACACCGGCACGCACAGCCGCGACGTCGTCACGCTCGTGCTCGACGTCTGCGATGAGCTCGGCCTCGAGCCGAGCGAGCGCCGTGACGCCGAGTTCGCGGCGTTGCTGCACGACGTCGGCAAGATCAGGATCCCCGGCGAGATCATCAACAAGGCCGGCCCGCTCGACGCCCGCGAGCGGGCGATGATCGAGACGCATACGCTCGAGGGCGAGCGGCTGCTCTCCCTCGTGGGGGGCATCCTCGGGAGCGTCGGCCGGATCATCCGGTCGTGTCACGAGAACTGGGACGGCAGCGGCTACCCGGACGGGCTCGTCGGCGAGGAGATCCCCCTCGTCGCACGCATCGTCCGCTGCTGCGACGCGTTCAACGCGATGACGACCGACCGGCCGTATCGCGCGGCCCGCTCGGTCGACGAGGCCCTCACCGAGCTTCGCCGCTGTGCCGGGACGGAGTTCGACCCGACAGTGGTGGACGCCCTCGCGGCGACGCTCGCGACCGGCTCCTAGCGCTCTCTTCCCGGATCCGGCAAGCGGTTGTATCGTTCCTCTCGATGCGGCAGGGGGGCCTAGTCGTACTGGCGGCGTTTGCCGCTCTGCTTACAGCGCCGGCCGCGCTGGCGGCCTTCGAAGTCCGCCTGTCCGTGAACCCCTCGATCGTCGAGCCCGGCCGGCTCGTCAAGATCGAGCTTCGTTCCTTCTCGGTCGTCAAGGGCGTGCGCTCGCTGGCGGACGCTCCCGGACGTGGGCTCCGCGTGGAAGCGGTGTCCCCGTCGGGACGCGTCGTCCGGATCGGGCTCCGGCACACGTCGCGGGGAGTGTGGCGCGGATCCTTCCGCTTCCCGACGCTCGGGCGCTGGCGGGTCCGCGTCACGAACTGGCCGAGCGGACGGGGACCGCAGCTGACGGTCGAGGTACGCGAAGCGCCGCCCGCTCCGGCCGCTCCCTAGCGTCCAGGCGATCAGGCCGTCAGATGCCGCTTTAGCCAGGCGGCGGACGCGCCGTGCGCCTTCAGCTCGTTCTGCCGCTTCGTGAAGCCGTGACCCTCGTCGTCGAAGACGACGTACTCGACCTCGCGGCCGAGGGACCGCAGCTTGTCGACCAACTGGTCGGACTCGGCCTGGACGACGCGCGGATCCTTCGCTCCCTGGATCACGAGCATCGGCGTCGTCGCGTTCTCGATGTACGTCATCGGCGATCGCTCGCGCAGTAGGTCGGCATCCTCTTCCGGATCGCCGACGAAGCGCTTCATCATCCGGCGCCACGTCGGTGGGACCGCCTTCGCGAACGAGATCAGGTTGGACGGGCCGAAGATGTCGACCGCCGCAGCCCAGTAATCAGGTAGACGCGTCACGCAGGTGAGCACGGCGAAGCCGCCGTAGGAGCCGCCCCATACGCCGATCCGGTCCGGGTCGACCCAGTCCTGTTCGTGCAGCCACCTGACCGCGTGGTCCCAGTCCTTCAGATCACCGCCGCCCCAGTCGCGCTGGATCAGCCGCTGGTACGACTTCCCGTACCCCGTCGACCCGCGGATGTTCGTCGCCATCACAGCAATGCCGCGGCTGAGCAGGTACTGGTACAGCGGGTTGTAGAGCGCGCGCTCCTGCGCTTCCGGGCCGCCGTGGATCGCGAGCACGACCGGAACCTTGCCCTCGGCCTCGGGCCGGTAGAGCCACGCCGGAATCTGGCGCCCGTCGAAGCTCGGATACGAGATCAGGTCGACGTCGACGAGGTCCTCCTCTCGCAGCCCGCCGATCCGGCTCTCCGTCACCGCGTGCGACTCGCCGCTCTCCGTGTCCACCACCCACACCTCGCCGGGGCGCCGCGGGCCCGAGAGGATGACCGCGACGCGCGCACCGTCCGCCGAGACGGCGACCGGCGGCTGGAACCCGGTCAGGTGCGGCCGGGCGCCGCGCGGGAGGTCCGGGTCCGGAAGGTCACGTCCCGTCTGCAGCTCGCGAACCTTCAGCATGTCCCACCCGTTCTCGTTGACGAGCCACGCGAGCACGCGTCCGTCGCGGGAGATGCCAACTTCCTCGATGTCGGCCTCCGATGTCTCGACCCAGTCCCAGCTCCCGGTGTTGACGTCGTAGAACGCGAGCCCGCGGAACTCTCTGCCCTCGTCGCTCAACAAGTAGAAGCCCGAGCCGTCGGCAGCCCACGGGCCCGGCAGGTACAGCCCGTCCTCCTCGTGCGGCGTCACCTCCGGCGCCTCGCCCGACTCGAGGTCGATCAGATGGAGGGTCGAGTCGCTGTTGTTGCGGAAATCGAGGGCGACGAGCTTCGTGCCGTCCGGCGACCAACCGGCCGGGAACGAGTACTTTCCCTCGCCGAAGAGAGACTGGATCTCACCTGTGTCGAGGTCGCGGATCCAGACCTCCATGTCCGTCGGGGTTCGGGCGTTCGCGGCAAACGCGAGCTTCGTCCCGTCCGGCGAGAAGCAGTCGCCGCCGACGTAGTGCTGCACGTCCGGCGCGTCCGTGATCTTCTCGGGCCAGCCGCCGCCGGCCTCGAGCAGGTAGATCTGGTGGAACTCGTCGCCGTCGTGGTCGGCGCAGAACGCAACGGTCCCGTCCCGCGACGAGACGCCCATGAGCCGCACGGTGTCGTCGGTGAACGCCGACAGCTGATCCGGCCAGCCTCCTTCGGCCGGGACGCGCCAGAGGTTGAACTGGCCGGAGAGATTGCTGACGAAGAGGACGTGCTCGCCGTCAGGTGTGAAGGCCAGGCCCGCCGAGAAGCGCCGGTACGCCATGAACTGCTCGAGCGGGGTGAGCTTCCTCGCTTTCGTGACGGCCACGTGCGGACACTAACCTTTCCCGTCATGGAGCTGACATTGCCGTGGAGCTGGTACTCGGATCCGGAGGTCCTGCGGCTCGAGCAGGAACGCATCTTCCGCCGTGCGTGGCAATACGTCGGGCATACGGGACAAGTGTCCGAACCGGGCACCTTCGTTGCGGCCATGGCCGGATGGACACCGATCCTGGTGACGCGCGCGCGCGACGGCGAGTTGCGCGCGTTCCTCAACGTCTGCCGCCATCGCGGCTCGATGCTCGCGGAGGGGAGCGGGGGCCGCGAGACGCTGCAGTGCCGGTACCACGCTTGGACGTACGAGCTGGACGGTCGGCTGCGCGCTGCGCCGCGCTCCGACCGCGAACCGGGCTTCGACGCGGACGACCTGTCGCTGGTGCCGCTCGCCGTGGACACCTGGGGGCCGTTCGTGTTCGTCAATCCGGACCGCGAGGCGCCTC
Source organism: Actinomycetota bacterium (assembly GCA_005885125.1). GTDB lineage: Bacteria > Actinomycetota > Thermoleophilia > Gaiellales > Gaiellaceae > 3-1-20CM-4-69-9. The sequence continues at coordinate 32,991 of VAXU01000120.1, read as the reverse complement.
CGCTCGCGGACGCTCTCGGTCCGCTCCCCGCCCAGGTGGCGCAGATCCTCGACCTCGATGCGCTCGAGTTCCGCTTCCGCATGGAATTCGAGCTCGACGCGAACTGGAAGGTCGCCTGCGAGAACTTCCTGGAGTGCTACCACTGCGCCGTCGCACATCCGGGGTTCAGCGCAGTGGTCGACGTCTCGCCCGATTCGTACCGGCTCGAGACGGAGGGGTTGACGTCGAGCCAGTTCGGGCCGCTTCGTGACGGTCGCGAGTCGCCGTTCGCGGGGCACGAGGTTCCGCGCGGCCAGTTCCATTTCCTCTGGCCGAACTTCGGGCTCAACATCTTTCCGGGGAAGCCAAACCTCTCTTGTGGCCCGATCGTCCCGCGCGGGCCCGAGCGCACCGCGCGCTTCCTCGACTACTTCTTCGCCCCGGACGTCGATCAGGCCTGGGTCGACGAGCTACTCGAGTTCGACGGGCAGGTCGGCCGGGAGGACACCGTGCTCGTCGAGGGAGTTCAGCGCGGCATCCGGTCGGGGGTGCTCGAGGCCGGCCGGCTGATGCCGCAGAGCGAACAGCTCGTCGCGCACTTCCAGCGCCTTTGCGCTGGTGCGCTCGCGGAGTAGCATCTCGCGCGCATGGCCACCGTTACCTTCGACCACGTCACCAAGAAGTACGCAGAGGACGTCACCGCGGTCGACGATCTCCATCTGGAGATCGAGGACGGGGAGTTCCTCGTCCTCGTCGGACCGTCGGGCTGTGGCAAGACGACCGCGCTTCGCTGCGTCGCCGGGCTCGAGGACATCACCTTCGGCCGGCTGCTGATCGGCGAACGCGTCGTCAACCACGTCCCGTCGAAAGACCGGAACATCGCAATGGTCTTCCAGTCCTACGCGCTCTACCCGCACATGACGGTGTACGACAACCTCGCCTTCGGGCTGAAGCTGATGAAGACCGACAAGCAGGAGATCAAGCGCCGCGTGCAGGAAGCGGCGCGCGTGCTCGACCTGGAGAAGCTGCTCGACCGCAAGCCGAAGGCACTCTCCGGCGGGCAGCGTCAGCGCGTGGCGCTCGGACGCGCGATCGTGCGCGAGCCGCAGGCGTTCCTGATGGACGAGCCGCTCTCCAACCTCGACGCGAAGCTGCGCGTCCAGACGCGCGCGGAGATCCTGCGCCTGCAACAGCGGCTCGGCGTGACGACGATCTACGTCACGCACGACCAGGTCGAGGCGATGACGATGGGGGAGCGCATCGCCGTCATGTCGAACGGCGTCCTGCAACAGGTCGGGGCCCCGCCTCAGCTCTACGACCATCCGGTCAACGTCTTCGTCGCCGCGTTCATCGGCTCGCCGGCGATGAACTTCGCGACTGCGAAAGCCGAGGACGGCGCACTGAGGCTCGGGGACGTGAGGCTGGAGCTGTCGGGCGCGCCTGCGAAAGCAGCCCAGCAACGGCGGGGGAAGGACTTGCTGATCGGCTTCCGGCCCGAAGACCTCCAGCTCAACGGTCAGCCGGGCCCAGGCGCCGTCCGGCTCCCGGCGAAGGTGGACGTCGTCGAGTACCTCGGCCACGAAGAGCTCCTGCACGCGCAGGCCGAGGGCCAGGAAATCGTGGCGCTCGTGCCGTCCGATAAGAAGGTTCGCGTCGGGGACGAGGTCCAGTTCGCGATTCCATGCGAAAAGCTGCACGTCTTCGACCCGGAGACCGAGGAAAACCTCGTCGTCGCGGCTTGAAGCGAGACCTCGAGTCCGACTAGCATCCGGCTTACAACTGGGGGTCGTCACCACAGGGGGAGCCGGCCCGACGCAGGCGGTCCTCGTCAGCCGCCGACGAAAGAGGAGGATCGAGTGAAGCGACGTTCTTGGCTGGCTGCGCTCGCCGTTGTTCTTGGCGCAGCCCTAGCCACAACCGTCTTCGCAGGCGCCGGCTTTAGCCGGACCGCGAGCCCGCAGGCTCGCAAGGCGACGACGATCGACGTGCTCTCGCTCTGGGGCGGAAGCGAGAAGGACGCGTTCATCAAGGTGACGGACGCGTTTACGAAGAAGACCGGAATCAAGGTTCAGTACGAGACGGCGCGTGACTTCATCCCGGCGATCCGGACGCGCCTCGCGGCCGGCAATCCGCCGGATGTGGCGATCGTGCCGCGGCCAGGCTACTTGGCCACGCTGGCGAAGGACAATGCATTCAAGAACCTGAGCACCATGGGCTTCACGTCCTCGTATATGAAGTCCAGATACACCGGGGGCTGGATCAGTCTCGGCACCGTCGGAGGAAAGCTCTACGGGCTCGCGGTCAAGGCGAACTCGAAGAGCGTCATCTGGTACCGGCCTGATTCCTTCAAGAAGTACCACTTCAAGATCCCGACAAAGCATCTACGCCCGCACGGCGGGCACCGCGAAATACGACAACCTGTTCGCGGGCAAGCTGAAGTTCACGGATGCGTCGGTCATCAGCGCGCTGCAGCGGATGACGTCGATCCTGAACGACAAGTACATCGCGGGCGGCGGCGTGCAGGGCGCACTCGGCCGGAGCTTCAACTCCGGGATTGCGCAGGTGTTCGGATCGAACCCGCAGGCCCAGCTCTATATGGAGGGCGGCTTCGTCGGCGGGATCGCGATCGGACAGGTGAACCCGAGTCTGAAGCCAGGGAAGACGATCGCGTTCTTCCCGTGGGTGACGATCGACCCGAAGCGGGACAGCCCCCTGATCGGCGGCGGTGACCTCGCTGCCGCATTCAAGGACACCCCCGACATCCGCACGTTTCTGAAGTACCTGACGACGCCTGAGGCAGGCTCGATCTGGGTCTCGACAGGTGCGGTGATCTCTCCGAACAAGCAGGTGAAGGGCGGCTCGTATCCGAACGCGCTCGTCCGGGCGGAGGCGAAGCAGGTCGCAGCGGCGAAGATCTTCCGCTTCGACGGCTCCGACCTGATGCCGGGCGCACTCGGCGACACCTGGGGCTCCGCGCTCCAGGACGTTCTCCAAAAGCCGAGCAACGCGAAGAAGACCATGGCCGCATTCCAGAAGGAAGCGGACAAGGCGTACCACGGATAAGCAGTCTGGCTCGACGAGAGCGGCGTCCTGATCGGCGCCGCTCTCGTCACCATCCGCGGCCGACGTGAGCCAACAACCCCTTCCTTCCCCGGTCGTCGAGGTTCCCCGCGAGCCGCGCAGCTTCGCCGACATCCGGGCGAGCGACCGCGTCCAGGGTTTCCTCTTCACCCTCCCGGCGCTGCTCGTCCTCGGAATCTTCCTCGCCTACCCCGCCTACTACACGGTTCGCCTCGCGTTCTACAAGGGAGACTTCCTCTACGGGTTCGCCGGCTACCTTGGGCTCGGCAACTTCAAGGAGCTGCTGACCAACGACCCGTCGTTCCTCGACCTCAGCCACTGGCCGCCCTCGGGCGCGCTGATCAACAACCTCCGCTGGGTCATCTTCTACATCAGCCTGTCGCTGATCTTCGGTCTCGGCCTCGCCGTGCTCGCCGTGCGCGTGCGCTACGAGCGGATCGTGAAGTCGGCGGTGTTCGTTCCGATGGCGATCTCCGCAACTGCCGTCGGACTGATCTGGCTCTTCGTCTACAGCCCTGACCTGAACCAGGGCGTCGTCAACGCGACGATCCATGCGGTCGACCACGGCTTCCACCCGATTGCCTGGGTGGGTCGGCCGAGCACCGTCAACTACGCGCTGATCTTCGCGTACGTCTGGGCGTCGACCGGGTTTGTGATGGTCGTGCTGTCGGCGGCGATCAAGGGGATCTCGACTGAGGTGATCGAAGCCGCGCGGGTCGACGGCGCCGGCGAGTGGGCGATCTTCCGGCGCGTGATGGTGCCGATGCTGAGCCTGCCGATCGCCGTCGTCACCGTCTGGCTCTTCATCAACGTCATCAAGGTGTTCGACATCATCTACGTCATGACCGGGGGCGGTCCCGGGACGACGAGCCGGGTGATCGCCTACACGATGTACGAGGAGACGTTCGCGAACGGCCGTCCCGGTTACGGCGCGGCGGTAGCCGCGCTCATGCTCGTTTTCATGATCCCGGTGATGCTGCTGAACATCCGCCGTTTCCGGAGTGAGCGAGTGACGAACTGATGGCGACCCTCGAGCATCCCGTCCCCTTCACACCTCAGACGATGAGCGGTCGGCTCGTTCGCTTCATCAGCCGGACCCCGGTCCACATCTCGCTGATCGCGATCGCTGTCATCTGGCTCGTCCCGACCGTCGGCCTCGCTGTGACGTCCTTCCGGCCCAGCGGCGAGATCTCCTCGTCGGGCTGGTGGCACGCACTCGGGCAGTGGAACTGGACGGTGAAGAACTACTCGTCGGTGCTCCACACGGCGGGAATGGGACACGCATTCCTGAACAGCGTCTACATCACGTTGCCCGCAACGCTGTTGCCGCTGACGATCGGCGCTCTCGCCGCGTTCGGCTTCGCGTGGATTCGCTTCCCGTTCCGCGACACGATCTTCCTCGCGATCGTCGCGCTGATGGTCGTGCCGATTCAGACGTCGCTCGTGCCGCTGCTCAAACTGTTCAGGGACTGGAACATCCCGATCGGGATCCCCGGTCTCGGCGTCTACCACTGGCAGCACCTGAACAACTCGTTCTGGGGCATCTGGCTCGCACACACCGCCTTCGGGTTACCGCTCGCGATCTTCCTGCTCCGGAACTTCTTCATCACGTTGCCGAAGGACCTGATCGAGGCCGCGCGGATGGACGGCGCGTCGAATCTCGCGATCTTCCGTCGCATCGTCGTCCCGCTCTCGGTGCCCGCTCTCGCGTCGTTCGCGATCTTCCAGTTCCTGTGGGTGTGGAACGACCTGTTGATGGCGCTGATCTTCATCTCCGACCCGACGAAGCGACCGATGACCGTGCAGGTCACGTATCTGCTCGGAACGTACGGGCAGCAGTACAACCTGCTGAGCGCGGCGGCGTTCCTCTTGATGTTTCTGCCGCTCATCGTGTTCTTCTCGTTGCAGCGGTACTTCGTGCAGGGACTGCTCGCCGGCTCGGTCAAGTCCTGAGCGCGGTCGTCCTCGTCCCGCACACGCACTGGGACCGGGAGTGGTACCGGCCCTTCCAGTCGTTCCGCATGTCGCTCGTGGACGTTGTGGACGAGGTGCTCGAGTTGCTGGAGGGCGACGAGCGCTGGCGGTTCACGCTCGACGGCCAGCTGGCGACCGTCGACGACTACGTCGAGATCCGGCCCGAGGGAGAGGGGCGGATTCGCGCGCTCGTGCGAGCAGGACCGCTCGCCGTCGGGCCGTGGCAGACGTTGATGGACGAGTTCCTCGTCAGCGGCGAGACGATCGTGCGGAACCTCGAGGCCGGGCTCGCGCGGGCGGAGGACGTCGGCGGCGCGATGCAGGTCGGCTATCTCCCGGACATGTTCGGCCACGTTGCGCAGATGCCGCAGATCCTGCGCGCCGCGGGAATCGACGTGGCGATCATGTGGCGCGGCGTCCCGGCGGCGGTCGAGTCGCACGTGTTCGCGTGGGAAGCGCCGGATGGCTCGGTCGTGCGCACTGAGTACATGCCGGAGAACGGCTACAGCAATGCGGCGTACATCTGCGACGGCGACACGCTCGAGGCGGTGGTCGAGCGGCTGCGACCGTGGTTCGGCGACGACCCCATCCTCGGCATGGTCGGGACGGACCACATGCCGCCCGCGCGCGATCTACTCGAACGACTGCCGGCGGACACCCGGCTCGTGACGCTTGCCGAATACCTCACTGAGACGAGCACGGATGGGTTGCAGCACATTCGCGGCGAGCTCCGCTCTGCCGCGCGCGCGAATCTCTTGCCGAACGTCATCTCGGCTCGGATCGACCTGAAGCAGGCGTGCGGCCGAGCGGAACGAGCGCTCGAGCGCTACGCCGAGCCGCTGCAGGCGCTGTATTGCGAGGAGTGGCCGGAGGCGTTCCTCGAGGTCGCGTGGTCGCGGCTCTTCCAGAACTCAGCGCACGACTCGATCTGCGGGTGCTCGGCCGACGAGGTCTCTGCGCAGGTGCTCGTGCGCTACGCGGAGGCGGAGCAGATCGCAGACGAGTTGACGCGCCGCGCGCTCGAACGGATCGCGGCACAGGCGCCGGCCGGCTCGACCGTCGTCGTCAATCCATCACCGCACACGCGCACCCAGGTCGTGGAACTCGACGGCGGGTTCACCGAAGTGACCGTGCCGCCCCTCGGCTGGCGCGTCGTCGATTCGACGGATGAGCTGCCCGAGGCCCGTGTCTTCGTTGCCGGTACGACGCTCCGCAACGAGCTCGTGGAGTTCGACGCGTCTTCGCTGCGAATCGTCGACGGCGGCGACTACGGCGACAGCTACAACTACGCGCCCCCACAGGACGATCTCCTCGTCGACGAGTCAGCGGACGAACACGCCGCGATCACGGAACCGCTGCGGGCACGCGTGATGCTGCAGCGCACTTACGCGTGGCCGCGCTTTGCCCACCCGGACGGCTCACGCCGGAGTGACGACACGGTCAACGTTCCCGTCGATCTGGATGCCGAGTTGCGCGCCGGCGAGCCGTTCGTGCGGTTGCGCATCTCTTTCGACAACCCGTGTAGCGATCACCGAGTGCGCGTCCACATCCCGTTGCCGACCGAGACAGACCGAACGCGTGCCGAAGGACAGTTCGCGATCGTCGAGCGACTGGCGTTTCAGGAGGGCGGTCACGGCGAGCGAGGCCTCGGCGCCTATCCGGCGAGCGTGTTCGTCGCAGCCGGCGGAGTCGCGCTGCTCTTCGAGCATGTGAGCGAATACGAGCTGGTCGACGGCCGCGAACTGGCGATCACCGTCCTCCGGTCGATCGGACTGATCAGCCGCAAGGCGAACCCGTGGCGCGTCGAGAACGCGGGCCCGGAGCTGCCGATCCCGGACGCGCAGATGCACGGCCCGCACAGCTTCTCGTTCGCATGGTGCCCCGATCCGGAGCGGGCGCTCGAGCACGCCGAGCGGTACCGGCATCCATTGCTGACGACCGCGGGTACAGGCGGGGACATGCACGAACACGCGGGTCCCGAGCTGACAGGCGCCGTACTCAGCTCCATCCGGCGACGCAACGGCGCGGTCGAGGCGCGAATCGTCAACGAGACGAGTGAGCCGAGCGCCGCTCGGTTCAGCGACGTGTCGGCCGACCTGCGGCCCTGGGAGATCCGGACGGTTCGGATCTAGGGCAAGCGCGGCGGCCGCGGCGGAAGGCCGCGACGATGCCGGTGGCCGAAAGCACGCCGCGTGAACCCGATCAGCGTCACGATGAGGACCCACTTCGGCCAGAAGTCTCCGTGCGCGCCGCTGAAGAGCCAGACGAGGACGGCGATCAGGTTGATGACGACGTACTGGAACGCGAGCGAGCGCCAGCGCGTGTCCCGCGGGCTCACGGTCGGACGCTTCGAGGGGAGCTGCCGCAGGACTCGCTCGAGCTGCCCCTCCGTGCGCGCCTTGTGCGTCTCGTCGAGGCGATCCTGGAACTCGTCGAGCGTCAGGCGACCCGATTCGTAGTGCGTACGGAGCTCGCCGGACACGCGCGCCCGGTCGGCGTCGGAAGCCAGCAGATCGTCGGTCATCGCGACGATGGTAGGCGACCTAGTCCGCTAGCGGCGGCGGCGCCAGAACGGCGGTCGCGCCTCTGATCGGACCGACCCCTCGCCGACGGCGCGGGCCGCCGCCTGAAGGTCCACCGGCCGAAGCGTCATCAGCTCCTCGCGCTCGAGGCCTGCGAGCGACTCACCGCTGACGTCTGCGAGCCGAAGCGCTTGCGCGTTGAGCGCCTGCTCGAACAGCGTCCGCACGAGCCGAGCGTTGCCGAATCGCTCGCCGCGCGCGGCACCGGCGAGGATTCTCCGCAGCTCGTCGCCGGCTCCGTCGCCGAACACGTACTCGTTGTCGCGCGCGATCGTGTTCGCGATCGCGAGCAGCTCGTCGGTCGAGTAGTCCGGGAACGTGATCTCGCGCGAGAAGCGGGAGCGCAGGCCGGGATTCGAGTTCAGGAACTGGTGCATCAGCCGCGGGTAGCCGGCGACGATCACGACGAGCCGGTGGCGATAGTCCTCCATCCGCTTCAGCAGCGTCTCGATCGCCTCCGGGCCGAAGTCCTGGCGCTCGTCGCCGCGCGACAGCGCGTAGGCCTCGTCGATGAAGAGGACGCCGTCGAGCGCGCGCTTGATCACGCGATCGGTCTTGAGCGCCGTTGTCCCGACGTACTGGCCGACGAGTCCCGCTCGGTCGACCTCGACGAGGTGGCCGCGCTTGAGCAAGCCGACGGCGCGGTACATCTGCGCGAGCAGACGCGCGACCGTTGTCTTTCCCGTCCCGGGATTGCCCAGGAAGACGAGGTGCTGCGACGTCGCGACCTCGGGGAGGCCGTGCCGCTCGCGCTCGGCCTGCACTTGCAGGAAGGCGACCAGCGCCCGCACCTGCTCCTTGACGGTCTCGAGACCGGTCAGCGAGTCGAGCTCGGCCTGGAGCGCCGCAAGCGTCAGCTCCGGCTCGGGCTTGCGGAGAGCGTCGAACTGGTCGGCGATCCAGTCCTCGACCTCCCCGCCGGCGGAGAGCCGTTCCCCGAGCACACGCAGGCCGCGCGCTACGTCCTCCAGCGGATTCCGAGCCATGTCCGGGATTGTGCCTGTGGAAGAAAAGTCACACTTTCGAGACATTGGGGTCAGACCGTGGTGTTTTCAGCCGCGGCCGTGATGGCTCGAATGGGGGTCCAGCCGACGGCGAGGCCGGCCGATTAGTTAACCTGGTTAACGATATGCCTGCCGCCGTCGCCGCCCCCGATACGACCGAGCTCGCCAACCGGCTCCGCCCCGTCCTGCTCAAGCTGGCCCGTGAACTGCGCCGCGAGATCCACTCGCTCGGGGTCACCGGCGGCCAGGTCTCGTTGCTCGTCGCGATCAAGCACTCCCCCGGGATCGGCGTCCGCGAGCTCGCCGCCCGAGAGCGGATCTCCGTGCCGGGGATGTCGAAGTTCATCGGTCGGCTCGAACAAGCGGGCCTCGTCAAGGGAGAGCCGGTCGCGGGCGACAAGCGCCGAGTCGGCCTGACGCTCACGACCGCGGGCCACCGCGTCCTCCGCTCCGTCAGGTCGAAGCGCACCGCCTGGCTCGCGGCCCGGCTGCGCACGCTCGACGGCGAACAGCTCGAGGCACTCGACGCGGCGATCGAACCGCTGACGCTCCTGCTGGACGAGGAAGCGTCGTGACGCAGGCAATCCTCCGCTTCAACGGCCGCGCGTTCACCAGCGTCAAGAAGCACCGGAACTACCGGCTGTTTTTCCTAGGACAGACGATCTCGCTACCGGGAACGTGGATCCAGCGCTTCGCGCAAGCGTGGCTCGTCTACTCGCTCACACACCACTCGGCGCTGGCCGTCGGCGTGCTCGCGTTCGCGCAGTTCCTGCCGTTCACGCTCTTCAGCCTGCTCGCCGGCGTGATCGTCGATCGGCTTGACCCGCGACGCACGGTAGTCAGTACCCAGGCGATCGCCATGACGCTCGCTTCGATCATCGCGGCGATCACCCTCGCCGGTGTCGTGCGTCCGTGGCACGTGTACGTGATCGCATTCCTCGGCGGCCTCGTCCAGGTCCTCGACGCGCCCGCGCGTCAGCAGCTCACGTACCGGATGGTCGGGCGCGCGGAGCTGCAGAACGCCGTCGCCCTCAACTCGAGCGTCTTCAACGCCTCCCGGATCTACGGGCCCGCGCTCGCCGGCATCCTGATCGCGGCGTTCGGGGCAGGAATCTGTTTCACGATCAACGCGGTCAGCTTCCTGGCCGTGCTGGCGGGCCTGCTGTTGATGCGGCCGCAGGAGTTCTTCCCGGTCGAGGCCTCTCGGCGGCCGACGATGATGCGCGGAGCCCGCGAGGGCATCTCGTACGCGCTGCACACGCGCGAGGTGCTGCTGATCCTGATCCTCGTGCTCGTCGTCAGCACGTTCTGCCTGAACTTCAACGTCTTGCTCCCGGTCCTCGCCAAGCAGACCCTGCATGCCGGGCCGCGGACGTTCGGCGCGCTCTCCGCCGCCTTCGGCGCGGGCGCTCTCGTCGGCGGCCTGATCTCCGCGGCGCAAGGCCGCGCTCGGAGCTCGCTAATGCTCCTCGGCGCGACCGGTTTCGGCGTTTCGGAGCTGTTGCTGGCGCCCGCGAGCTCGATCTGGCTCGCCTGCGCGCTCCTCTTCACCGCGGGCGTGAGCTTCACGACCTGGTCGTCGAACGCGAACTCGATCGTCCAGCTCGCCGCCCCGGATCACCTCCGAGGCCGCGTGATCGGGCTCTACTTCTTCGCCTTCGCCGGGACCGGCTCGGTCGGCGGCCTGATGTCGGGCTGGCTCGTCCACGTGGGCGGGACGCGCCTGGCCTTTCTCGTCGCCGGAGTGGCCGCGATCGGCGGCTCGGCCGTCGTCGGCCGGCTCCTCCGGACCGGCCGCGCCCCGATGCGGCTGGAGGAAGCGGCCACGGAGCGGCTCGCCGCCTGACTTTCCACAGACCTCTCAAGTCGCGGGGGCCGGCCGCCGATGAGACTCTTGGCGTTTCCTGCGGCAGCACGAAGGAGCACAGAACGATGAATTTGTCCTCGCCCACCGCATCCGGGCTGATGAACGAACCGCCGGTAAGCCCCGGCCCCCTCCCCGCCACACCTCCCCCGGCGGCCCCTCCTCCATCGCTCGAAGCTCAGGTCGTCCGCCTCGGTCTCATGACCACCGCCGAAGTCGCGTCGACGATGCAGGAGGAAGCGGAGACCGGTCGTCCGTTCGCCGAGCTCGCAGTCGAGCACGGCCGGATCGACGCCGGAGATCTCGCGCGGATCTCGGAGCCCGCCGCAGCGCCTGCCCCGCCGGCCCCCGTGCCCGTCGAGCCGCCCGCTCCTGTCGGGGCCGCGCCTGCGCCAGCGCTCGCGCCTCCCCCCGATCTCTTCGCCGCCAAACCGGAGCCGGTCGCCAAGGCGCCCGAGCCCGTCGCAAGCCTGCCCGAGCCGGTCGCGAGCGAGCCCGAGCCGGTCGTCAAGATCACCCTCGAGCCTCCGGCGAGCGCACCGGCAGAGACGCCGGCGGCCGTGCATCCCCGGGTGAAGGCAGTCGTCTGGCTCCGCCTGTCGAGCGGCGAGCGTGTCTCGGCCGGTGAGTTCGACAGCCGGGAGACAGCAGAGCGGCGCGCCCGCGAGTTGATGGTGGCGGTCGACGCCCCCGGCAGCTGGCCGTGCGTCGACGGTCGCTACATCAAGCCCGACGCGGTCGTCTCGATCGACGTCGACCTCTAACAGAAGCCTTCGGAAATCCTTCCCGCGGGCCAATCGGGCGTTCACACGCGCGCGCGATAACGGCGGGCACTGTCCACTCAGGGAGGTGCTCCACCATGAAGGGGAAGCTGGCTTTCGCGCTGACGGCCGGGCAACGACCGGCTGCACGTGCTCGCCGGCGACGGCCAGGTCGACGTCCTCAACTGCGGCGAGGGAAACGACATCGCGTTCGAGAATGCGAACGAGCACGACGTGTTCGTGAACTGCGAGAAGATCGTCCGGCCATCCACAACAGGACGGGCACCTGATCGGGTTAGACCAAGGGTCAGACCTCCGGGTCTGAACCTCCTTAGAGGTAGGCGCACGTAGCCCGTTGCACCACCGAACCTGTGGAATCCCCAGTACCCAACGGCGGCGAGCACCACAGCTCCAGTGCAAAGCGCAGCGCGAGATTGCTGAATTTCAGTGCGACCAGCCTGGCCCGATCTTGACATGCACCCGTCGCTAGGCTGGCGAGGTGGCTGAGGGTCGGCAGCACTACAACGTCACGCTGGCGATCCTGACTCTCGCGGGGACGGCGTTCGCCCTCCAGCAGACGATGGTCATCCCTGCACTGCCCGCGCTCCAGCACGACCTGCATACGACGACGACGTGGGTGACGTGGGTGCTGACCGTCTTCCTACTCGTCGCCTCCGTCGCGACGCCGGTGCTCGGGAAGCTCGGAGACCAGTACGGGAAAGGGCGACTGCTGACGATCACGCTCGCGATCTTCCTCGCCGGGTGCATCGGTGCGGCCGCGGCCTGGAACATCTGGTCACTGATCGCGTTCCGTGCCGTTCAGGGCGCCGGTGGCGCCGTCTTCCCGCTGTCGTTCGCGATCATCCGGGACGAGTTCCCGCGCGAGAAGATGGGCATCGCGATTGGTCTCATCTCTGCGGTGTTCGGCGTCGGCGGCGGCCTCGGGATTGTCCTCTCGGGAGTGATCGTCGACCACGCGTCCTGGCGCTGGCTCTTCATCGTCGGCTCGATCGCGATCGCGGCCGCGGTCGTCCTGGTGCATAGGTTCGTGCCGGAGTCGCCCGTCAAGACGCCGTCGCGCGTGGACTTCGTCGGCGCCGGCCTGATGTCGGTCGGCCTGATCTCGATGCTGCTCGCGCTGACCGAGGGAGAGAACTGGGGCTGGACGTCCGGCCGGATCCTCGCACTCGCCACGGTCGCAGTCGTCTTCCTCGTCGCATGGGGGTTTGCCGAGCTGCGCGTGGCGGAGCCGATGGTGGACATGCGCATGCTCGCGCGCCGTCAGGTGCTGTTCACGAACGTGACGGCGCTCGTCGCGGGCTTCGCGATGTTCGGCTCGTTCGTGCTCGTGCCGAACTTCGTCGAGACGCCGCACGGTCTTTCTCTCTCGGTGCACAGACTCGTGGACTACGGCTTCGACGCGAGCGCGACGAAGGCCGGCCTCTACCTGCTGCCCAGTTCCGTCGCGCTGTTGTTCGCAGGGCCGATAGCGGGCCTGATCGGGCGGCGCACGGGCTCGAAATGGCCGCTGGCGATCGGCATGCTCCTGGTCGCGGCGGCGGCGGGCTCGCTGGCGCTCTGGCACCACCGGCCCTGGCAGGTGCTCGCAGCGATGCCGGTGCTCGGTGCGGGCATCGGCTTCGCCTTCGCGGCGATGGCGACGCTGATCACGGAGGCAGTGCGCCCGACGGAGACAGGCGTTGCGACCGGGATGAACACGGTGATGCGGACGGTCGGCGGCGTCATCGGCGGCCAGGTCGGAGCCGCCCTGCTGAGCGCGCACACGATTCCGGGAACGAGGGGCATCCCGTCCGTCACGGGCTTCACTGTCGCATTCGGGATCAGCGCCGTCGCGGCGCTCGTCGGAGCGGGCGTCGCCGTGTTCGTGACGCCGCCCCGCCTCCGCCGCCGTGAGCGGCTGGTCGTGGCCACGACCGAGGTCGCGGACTAGAAGCAGCCGACGCGCGCGTTAAGGTCGCGGGCGTGCTGGCGCGTGTGCCTCTCCTTGCCGGTCTGACGCTGCTGGCGATCGCGATTGCGATCGGTTCCGTCGTCATCGGCCACGGCATCCGCGATCGCAACCGGAACGACGTCATCACCGTCACGGGCTCCGCGAAGAAACGGATCGTCTCCGACTACGTCGTCTGGGACCTGTCGGTCACGAGCCAGCAGCCGTCCGCTGCCGATGCCGCGCGGGAGCTCGCCGGCTGGACGGCGTCGATCCGGTCGTTCCTGACCAAACAGGGCGTCCAGCCGGGCGAGCTGACAGTCAATCCGGTGTCGACGGAGACGGTCGGCTCGGGGACGATCAAGGGCTACCGGCTGACGCGCAGCTTCGAGATCCGGTCGCCACGCGTTCGGGACATCGCGACGGTCGCGGAGCACAGCTCGGCTCTGCTTGCCGGCGGAGTGCCGCTCTCCGCAGACGCGCCGCAGTACGTCTACACGAAACTCCCGTCGCTGCGCCCCGAACTGCTCGCGGAAGCAACGCGTGACGCACAACACCGCGGCCGCGTGCTGGTCGACGCGACCGGCGCCCATCTCGGCGGCCTGCGCGGAGTCGACGTCGGCGTCTTCCAGGTGACGTCGCCGAACTCGACGCAGGTTGAGGACTACGGCGTGTACGACACGTCGACGCTGGACAAGGACGTCACGGCCGTCGTGAACGTCACGTTCGCCCTCAAGTAGGTCTGCGGGCTACGAGCTCGTCGCACCCGCCCCGGTCATCGCCGCTTCCATTTCCTCGGGCGAGACGTCCCGAACGTGCGTGCCGAAGAACCATTCGTGCCCCTCGGGGTCCTCGACGCCGTAGTTTCGGTCGCCGTAGAACTTGTCCTCTGGCTCTTGAGTGATCTTCCCGCCGGCGGCCTTGGCCCGCTCGTAGTGCGCGTCGACGTCGTCGACGTACGCGTAGATCGAATGGGTCTTGCCGCCGAGATTCTTCGGGTTCTTGTAATCCGGGCTCGGCGTGCCGAGCATGATGACCCCGTCTCCCAGCGTGACCTCGGCATGCGCGACGTTCCCGCTGTCGTCGGTCATCTTGACCTTCTCGGTGAATCCGAACGCGCCGGCCAGGAAGTCGAGCGCGGCGGCGGCGTCCTCGTAGTACAGGTACGGCATGACGCGGGGGTAATCGTGAGGCGGGTTCTGCGGCATGGTGGCTCCTCTCGTTTGCCGAGAGCGAAGTCTAATTCCTATCGAGTTCTTAGGCGTTTCTTCACCGGCGTCGCCATCGCCGCGGGCGGCGGCGGCTCGAAGTCATCGAACACGAACACGACATCCACGACGCAGTCGAACCACTCCGGCTCGTCCAAGTGTCCTCACGACGGGTCGAACGTCTAGGGCGAGCCCGCGTTCACGCGGACCTGGGGTCTGACCCCGCTTGGGTCAGACCCCTTCCGTTTACCGAAGAGCCGACCGCGTGAACACGCGGATCGACAGCGCGGTCAGCACGAGGGCGAACGCGGCCGTCACGGCGAGGCTGAGCCCGGCCATCTCGGTCGGGTTGCTCATGCCCCAGATCGTGTGCAGGCTCGTGGTTTCCCCGAGCAGCCCGTAGCGCATGAGCGCGAGCCCGTGCGTGAGCGGCAGGAACTTCGCGACCCAGGTCAACGCCACGGGCATCGCCGTGATCGGGAACAGCGACCCGGCGAGGAACCACGGGAGGATCGCGATCGCAGGAACGCGCGCGATGTACTCCTCCTGCTTGGGCACACGGCTCGCGAGGATCTCCGCGACCGCGTACATCCCGATCGCGAACAGCGCCGCGGACGCGACGAACCACGCGACGCCCGAAGTGGTCGGGCTGAAGTGGATCCGCCGCGCGACCGCGACCGCGATCAGCACGCCCACCTGGAGGCCGGTGATCGCGAGCGCGACGACGAGGTTCCCGAACACGAGCAGCGCGCGCGGGATCGGAGCCGTGAGCAGCTCTCGCTGCGCCCCGTTCTCGCGGTCGACGATGACTCCGATCCCCGCGAACATCGTGTTGAGCGGAATCAGCAGTCCGACCGTCCCGATCGCGACGAACGACTCGTAGCTCGCATTCGTGTGGAGCGCAGACTTGAGCGCCGGCGCGATCACGAGGGCGAACATGACCGGGGTCAGCAACGGCACCAGGAGCTCGCGCGGCGTCCGCGCCGTGAGCTGAAAGCGGCGCCGCGCCAGGGTCGCGAGCGGGTTGAGGGCCTGCGCGCGGAGCCCGAGGCGGCGCGTGGGCAGGGTGGCGGATGCGGTGATGGCAGACATGAGTGCTCCTTTCAGGCGGCTTCGGCGAGCCGGTCGCCGGTGAGCCGCAGGTAGACGTCGTCGAGGGTGGGTTGTCGGGTGCTGATCGCGCTTGCGACGCCGAGCTCGCTGACGACCGCGATCGCTTCGCCGGAGGTGTGCTCGTGCAGCGGAACGGTCAGCGTCGAGCCGACGGTGAAGGCGTCGTCGCCCGCAATGCCTCGCTTCCGCAACGATTCGAGCACCGAGCGGGCGTCGCCGTTCACCCGCAGCTCGACGATCTCGCGACCGAGATCCGCACGGAGCGCCGTCGGCGTGTCCAGCGCCACGATTCGCCCCGAATGGATGATGGCAAGCCGGTCACAGAGCCGCTCGGCCTCGTCGAGGTAGTGCGTTGTGACGAGCACGGTCATGTCGTTGCGCGCCCGCAGTCCGGCGATCACGTCGAGCAGCTCGGCGCGGATGCGCGGGTCGAGACCCACGGTCGGCTCGTCGAGGAAGAGGACGCGCGGCTGTGAGACGAGCGCACGCGCGATCTCGAGGCGGCGGCGCTCGCCGCCGCTGAACGTGCCGACCGGCCGGTCGACGAGCTCCGAGAGGCCGAGCGTGTCGGCGATCTCGGCGATCCGTGCCTTCGCCTCGCTTTCCTCGACGGCCCAGAGCCGCGCGTGGATTTCGAGGTTGCGCCGGCCGGTCAGCGACCGGTCGACGACGGGCTCCTGGAAGACGACACTGCTGATGCGGCGGGCCGCAAGCGGGTGCTTCGCCACGTCGAAACCGGCGAGCCTGGCGGTGCCGCTCGTCGGCGAGATCGTGGTCGTCAGCATCCCGATCGTCGTGGATTTGCCGGCCCCGTTCGGCCCGAGCAGGCCGAACACCTCGCCCGAGGCGACCTCGAAGTCGATGCCTTTGACCGCTTCGATGCCGCCCGGATAGGTCTTCCGGAGCCGCCGGACTTCAATCGCATGTGGATCCATGGGTTCCTCCTGTCACAGTCGCGTTGTTTCGTTCGTCAGGTGTATGACGGACGCGAACGAGAGGATGTGACGGTGAACGAGCGTGACGTGCTGACCGAAGAGTTCGAGCGACATCGCTCACACCTGAACGCGGTCGCATACCGCATGCTCGGCTCGATGACCGAGGCGGAGGACGCGGTGCAGGAGTCGTGGTTCCGGCTCGACCGCTCCGACACGGGCCCCGTCGCGAACCTCGGCGGCTGGCTCACCACAGTCGTCGCGCGCGTGTGTCTCGACATGCTGCGCGCCCGCCGTTCGCGCCGCGAGGAGTACATGGGGGGCATGCCGGAGCCGGTCGTGGTCGTGGCCCGCGACGGCGACCCCGAGGACGAAGCGGTGCTCGCGGACTCTGTCGGCCTCGCGCTCCTCGTCGTGCTCGACACGCTGACGCCGGCTGAGCGGCTCGCCTTCGTCCTGCACGACATGTTCGGCGTCACGTTCGACGAGATCGCGCCGATCGTCGGTCGTTCGCCGGCCGCGGCCCGTCAGCTCGCGAGCCGCGCGCGGCGCCGGGTGCGGGGCGCGGCGCCGACCCCGGACCCGGACATCGCGGAGCAGCGCAGGGTCGTCGACGCGTTCCTCGCCGCCGCACGCGCCGGCGACTTCGATGCGCTGATCGCGGTTCTCGACCCCGACGTCGTCTTCCGAGCGGAGACGCGCGAGGGCGACCGGATGCCGGTCGAAGGGGCGGAGGCTGTTGCGCGGCAGATCCTGACGCGCGGCCGCCCGTTCGCGCCGCTGGCCCGGCCCGCGATCGTGAACGGCGCCGCCGGCGCGATCATCATGCCCGGCCGCACGCCGATCGCGGTTGTCGGCTTCACGGTCGCCGGCGGCCGTATTGCCTCGATCGACCTGATCGCGAACCCCGAGAAGCTCCGCGGACTGGGACTCGGCGCTTCGGACACGTGATTCGCCGGTAACGTCGGAGGATGACGCGCCGCCTCCGACGCTGGGCGAAGCGGCTCGGCATCATCCTGCTCGAGCTGTTCGTCGTGGTGACGCTCGCGTCCGTGGCTTACAACACGGCCACCGCCGGACGAATGAAGGCGGCGACCGCGCTCTATCCGGGGCCGTTCGTTCGCCTGGACGGAAAGCTCGTCGCCTATCGGCACTGGGGAGATCGCGGCAGCCCGGTCATCCTGCTCGGCGGCTTCGTCGTGCCGAGCTTCGTTTGGAAGCAAGCGGGCGCGCGCCTCGGTCGCACGCACCGCGTCTTCGCGATCGACCTCCCGCCCTTCGGCTACAGCGAGCGGAACGGCCCGTACACGTTGCGCGAGTGGGTGAGCCTCGTCCGCGCGTTCGCCGGGCACTTCGGGCTCCGGCGGCCGGTTGTCGTCGGCCACTCGCTCGGCGCCGCGGTTGCCGTCGGCATCCCGCTGTGGCATCAGCTCGAAACGCGCGGGATCGTCCTGCTCGACGGCGACGCGCTCTCGGCCGGAGGCCCCGGGCCCTGGGTCAGCGACCTGCTCGTCGGGCCCTGGTTCACGAGCGCCTACCGAATTGCGACCGGCTCCAACTGGATCGTCCGCCGCGCCCTCCGCGACGCGGCGGGCCCGCACCATCCACCGTTCACGGACGACTTCCTCGACCAATGGGAGCGGCCGTTCGAGGTGCGAGGGACGCTGGACGCGTTTCGGTCGATGCTGCAGTACGGGATCCAGGGCTTCCAGCTGCCGGACCTGCGCCGTGTGAAGGTGCGCGCCCTCGTCCTCTGGGGCGAGCACGACACGGTCGATCCGGTTTCAGCAGGACGTGATTCGGCGAAAGCGCTGCGCGCGCCGTTCCGCCTGCTCGCCGGCGCAGGACACCTATCGATGATCGGCGCGCCGGCGGAGCTTGCCCGCGCGATCGACGCC
The DNA here is from genome assembly GCA_005885125.1 of Actinomycetota bacterium. Classification (GTDB taxonomy): domain Bacteria; phylum Actinomycetota; class Thermoleophilia; order Gaiellales; family Gaiellaceae; genus 3-1-20CM-4-69-9. The sequence goes on along the minus strand of VAXU01000120.1, from coordinate 14,647 downwards.
TTCGCCGGCTCCTAGCCGCGGGGCTAGTGCCGTCGCCGGCGCGCAGCGAGTCGTTCCGCGAACTGCTGCTTCAGACCTTCGGTGGTGACGTGGTGCTCCCCGTCGACGCCCAGCGCGATCTCGCTCCGGGATTCAGACGACTCCAGGTGGACGACGTCCACGTGACCGAGCACGCCTTCGCCGTAGGAGTGCTCGTAGCAGTCGCCTTCCTCGAGAGAACCCGACGCTGCACGGTTCCGATGAATCAGGCGCACAAGCCAATTATCGCGCCCATACTCAGATTGTGAAGCGGCTGGCCGTCCTCGTCTTCGCCGCCGCGGCGACCGCCTGCGGCTCTTCCGGTGCAAGCTCCGTCACCGTCCACCCGGACGGTCGGATCGGCCCGCTCGAGATCGACCGTTCCACGGAGGCGCAGATCCGCGACTTCGCGGGCAAGCCGTTCAAAGTGCTGACCGACGACTGGCCTGGCAAGAAGCGCAACTACGGGCACAGCCTCTACTACCGCTGCGGCCGCGGCTGCGTCACGACCTATTCGATCAACAACTCGACCGGGAAGCTCTCGGACTACTGGACGCAGTCTCCGCGCTTCGTGACCGAGCATGGATCACGCGTGGGAATGAGCGCCAAACGGGCCGCCGCCCTCGAGCGGAAGAAGCTCCGCCCTGGGTGCGGCTTTCCGAACTACGTCTACCTGCGTACCGACAAGGATGTCGACTTCGTCCTCGCAGTGTGGAAGGGGAAGATCGACTCGATCGGCTACCTCGGGCGACACACCGTCTACTACGACGGGCTCTGCTGAACGAAGGCCCAGACCGGGCCCGGCGGCGTATCGTCGTCACCGTGACAGAACAGCTGAACCCCGCACTCAAGGCCGTCAGCGACGCCGTGCTCGCGATCGGCGCGGAGCTGTCCGTGGAGGAGGTGTTGCAGAACCTCGTGCACAGTGCGCGGACGCTCGTCGACGCGCGGTACGCGGCGCTGGGAATTCCCGACGACGACGGCGGCTTCAGCGCGTTCCTCACCTCGGGGATGAGCGACAAGCTGATCGCTTCGCTCGGCCCGCTCCCGCGAACGCACGGGATGCTCGGCGCGATCCTCGAGGCCCCGACCCCGTTTCGCACCTCCGACATCCACGAAGATCCGCGCTTCAACGGCTGGTGGCCGCGCGGCCATCCCGATATGCGTTCGTTCCTCGGCGTGCCGATCGTCTCGCAGGAGGGCGTGATCGGCGCCTTCTACCTGACCGAGAAGGAAGGCGCGCAGGAGTTTGGCCGTGCGGACCAGGAGGTGATCGAGCTGCTCGCCTCACACGCCGCGATCGCGATCACGCACGCGCGCCTCTCCGAGCAGAGCCGCGAGCTGTCGGTGATCTCCGAACGCAACCGCCTGGCGCTCGACCTGCACGACGTCGTCAGCCAGAAGCTCTACAGCCTCGTCCTCACCGCCGAGGCCGCGGCGACGCTCCTCGACCGCGACGCAGAGGCAGCACGGGAGCAGGTCGTGAAGCTCCAGGGGATCGCGCGCGAGGCGCTCGACGAGCTGCGCTCGCTGATCTTCGAGCTGCGGCCGCCCGACCTCGTGCGGGACGGCCTGTGCGGAGCGCTGCGCAAGCATGTGGAGGTGCTCCGGCGAGTACAGTCGGCGGAGGTCGACATGGAAGGCGATCTCGAGCTCCAGGCCGATCCACAGCGTGACGCGGAGGTGTTCAGGATCGCGCAGGAAGCGATGCAGAACGCACTCCGCCATGCGCAGGCAAGCCGCGTGGTCGTCCGGATCGGCGGCGAAGACGGGCATCTGCGGCTCGACGTCGTGGACGACGGCGTCGGCTTCGACCCGCAGGCGGCAGGGCTGCGTTCGCAACGGCTCGGGCTGACGTCGATGGAGGAGCGGGCGCAGCGGATCGGCGGGCGCCTCGAGATCCGCTCGGTCGAAGGCGAAGGCACGACGGTGCATCTCGATGTCTGACCCGATCCGCGTGCTGATCGCCGACGACCACGCGGTCCTCCGCGAAGGTCTGCGCAGCTTCCTCGAGCTGCAAGATGGGATCGAGATCGTCGGCGATGCCGCCGACGGTGCGGAAGCGGTGGAGCTGGCCGAGCGGCTCCGGCCGGCGGTCGTGCTGATGGATCTCGTGATGCCGAAGCTGGACGGAGTCGAGGCGATGCGGGAGCTGCGCGAGCGCGTGCCGGAGACGCGCGTGATCATCCTGACGAGCTACATCGACGACGAACGGCTCTTGCCCGCGATTCGTGCGGGCGCGGCCGGGTATCTGCTCAAGAATGCGGAGCCGCAGGAGCTTGCGCGCGCGATCCGAGCTGCGGACGCCGGCGAGGCGCTGATCGATCCGACGGTCGCCGCGCGGCTCGTCGAGAGGCTTGCTGACGAGCGCGGCGGCGACAGCTACGAGAGCCTGACGGCGCGCGAGCGCGAGGTGCTCGACCTGATCGCGCGCGGCTTCTCGAACAAGCGCATCGCCCTCGAGCTCGGCATCGCGGAGAAGACCGTGAAGACGCACGTCGGCAACGTGCTCGGCAAGCTCGGAGTCGCCGACCGCACGCAGGCCGCGGTCTACGCAACGCGCCACAGGTCCTAGGACCAATTCCCGATAGCGCCTGGGTCCGCACGGCTCGTACGGTGGAGCCATGCCCACTGGAATTCTCACCGGAGCCTCACGCGGGCTCGGCCTCGACCTCGCCCGCGCCCTCGTCGAGCGCGGCTGGCGCCTCGTCGTCGACGCGCGGGGAAGCGTTGACCTCGAGAGCGCCTGGTCGGGCGTGGACGGCGTCCTCCCGATCGCCGGCGACATCGCCGACCCGCTGCACCGTCTTGCGCTCGTGGAGGCAGCCGGCGACGAGATCGATCTGATCGTCAACAACGCGAGCGCGCTCGGACCGAGCCCACTTCCTCCGCTCGCCGAGTACCCGGTGGACGCGCTGCGTCAGGTCTACGAGGTCAACGTGACGGGGCCGCTGGCGCTCGTCCAACTCGCCCTCCCGCGCCTGACCGCAGGCGCGCGAATCGTCAACGTGACCTCCGACGCAGCGGTCGAGCCGTACGAGGGCTGGGGCGGCTACGGATCGTCGAAGGCCGCGCTCGAGCAGCTGACGTCGATCCTCGCCGCCGAGCATCCCGAGCTGCGCGTCTACGCCGTCGACCCGGGCGACATGCGGACGCAGATGCACCAGGACGCGTTCCCGGGCGAGGACATCTCGGACCGGCCGCTGCCCGAGGAAAGCGTGCCCGGGTTCGTCGAGCTGATCGAAGGCAAGCTCGCGAGCGGTCGCTACAAAGCGCGCGAGCTCGTCCGGATCGAAGCATGAGCGCGCTCCAGTTCGAGCTGCCGCACCGCCTCGAGGCGAACGAGCCGCCGGAAACGCGCGGCCTCGCGCGCGACGAGGTGCGGCTGATGGTCGCGAGCAAGCACGACGGCCGCATCGCGCACGCGCGGTTCAAGGACTTGCCGGCGTTTCTCGCCGCGGGCGACCTGATCGTCGTCAACACGTCGGCGACGCTGCCCGCCGCATTGCCCGCCCGGTGCTCCGACGGCTTGGAGGTCGAGCTCCATTTCTCGACGCCTGTCCCGCATCGTGTCGCGGATCGCTGGTGGATCGTCGAGCTGCGTGCGAACGAGCGGCCCTTCTTCTCCGCACGAGAGGGCGACGAGCTGACGCTGCCGGGCGGCGGACGCGCCGAGATCGTGGCGCCGTATGCGGGCGGCAGGCGCCTGTGGGTGGCGAAGCTCGACCTGCCGGAGCCCGTCGTCGAGTACCTGCAGGCGCACGGCCATCCGATCCGCTACGGCTACGTGCCGCGCGAGTGGCCGCTGTCGATGTACCAGAACGCGTACGCGGTTGAACCGGGCAGCGCCGAGATGGCGAGCGCGGGCCGTCCGTTCACCGCGCAGCTGATCACCGAGCTCGTCGCGCGCGGAATCCAGGTCGCACCGGTGACGCTCCATACGGGCGTGTCGTCACCCGAGGCCAACGAGCCGCCGTATCCCGAGCGGTATCGGGTGCCGGAAGCGACGGCGCGTCTGGTGAATTCGGTGCACGGCTGGGGCGGTCGCGTGATCGCCGTCGGAACGACGGTCGTGCGAGCGCTGGAAACGGTGGCGAATCCGGACGGCACCGTGACCGCCGGCGAAGGCTGGACGAATCACATCGTGTGTGCCGAGTGCAAGGTTCGTGCGATCGACGGCCTGATCACGGGCTGGCACGAGCCGGAGGCGTCACATCTGCAGATGCTGCAGGCGCTTGCGAACGACGAGCTGCTGGACACGTGCTACCGAGAGGCGCTCGGGCACGGCTACCTCTGGCACGAGTTCGGCGACAGCCACCTGATCCTCCCCTAGACTCGCGCCGACTTGAGCGAGGCCGAGCGTCTGTACGCGGCGCATTGCGCCGCCTTGGCACGAATGTGCGATGTGCTGGAGGGCGCGCGCTTCGAGCGTCGTCCCGGTTACGTCTGGACGACGTGTCCGTCGATCCCCGTCCCGTCGTTCAACAACGTCTTGCCGGAGGACGACGCGGCGGCGACCGCGCTCGAAGGGGCGCTCTCGGAAATCGCCGCGCTGGGGCTGCCGCCAGGCCTGCTAGTACGACGCGGTAAGACACCGGCCTGGGAAGCGGAGGCCGAACGCGTGGGTCTGATGGTGCGCGAGGAGGAGCCCGGCATGGTGGTCACGCCCGCCGAGTTGGGCGATGTCGACGTGCCCGAGCTCGAGATCGTCCGGATCAAGACCGCCGACGGCTTGGCACAGGCACTCGCGGTCGCCGCCGAGGGATTCGCGGTACCGCCGGAGCTCTTCGCTCCGCTCTACGACCTCGCTTTCCTCGGGGTCGACGGAGTCGCGTACTACCTCGGACGAGTGGGAGAAACGGACGTCACGACGGGAACCGGATTCACGATCGGCGACGCCGTCGGCATCTTCAGCATCGCCACGCCGCCGCAACATCGCGGCCGTGGCTACGGCGCCGCTGTCACCGCGCAGGCCGTGCGCGACGGCTTCCGCGCGGGCGCGGAGTTCGCATGGCTGGGATCGAGCCCGTCCGGATATCCCGTGTACCGTCGGCTCGGCTTTCGCAGGGTTGAGACGCACGTGCTCTACGCGGCCCCGGAAGCGGCGGCAGAGGTACGCCCCTAGAGGCAGCCGATGACTCGACACGCCGCCTCAGCGCGCTGCGACCCGGAGGCCGCGCGCCTCGCCGGATTGCTCTAGCCGCCGACTAGACCTGCAAAGGGTCGCGGTGATATGAGACGGCGCGACTTGCCAGCTGCCGAAAGGAGGCGTCCTGGAACACGCGTCCACTTTCAGAACCAGGGTCCCGCGGTCGGGGGTCTTGAAGGACTTCAAGCAGTTCCTGTTGCGAGGGAACGTCGTCGACCTCGCGGTCGGCATCGTGATCGGCGTCGCCTTCGGCGCCGTGGTGGCCGCGCTCGTGGCCGACATCGTGACTCCGATCATCGCGGCGATCTTCGGAAGTCATGACTTCTCCGGGCTGACGTTCACGATCCACAAGAGCCACTTCCTCTACGGCGACTTCATCAACAAGGTGATCTCGTTCGTCACGATCGCGACTGCCGTCTTTTTCTTGGTCGTGCGACCGAGTAACGGGTAGCCAACCCTTGTACTCCGGTTCTCTGCGGGCGGTTTGCACGCACGCCAAGGGTCTGACCCTCCGGGTCAGACCCTTGCATGGCGTTAGTTCTAACTACAGCTGACCGCGAATCGCGCCCGCCTGATACTTCGCCGTGTGGATGTTGACGTAGTAGGCGCTCGGGCTCTTCTCGATCGCCTTGATGACAGCCTTCGTCGCCTTCACACAGCCCGTCTTCTTCAACGGACCCGCGAAGAACGCGACGACGACGTTGCCGGCTTTCCCCTTTGGCGCCTTGTGAATGTGTGCGGCGTTGACGCCGCTGATGCCTTTCACGTTCGAAAACGTCCAGCAGACCTTGCCCTTGGCCGCGTTGAGCGTGATCAAGGCCTTGGCGGATCCGGTGGGAGCGCCTTTCGGCACCTCATTGCTGCCGAGCATTGTCGTTCTCAGGGTCGTGGTTCCGGCCGAAACGGCCGCAGGTGCGAACCCCGGCAGGCATAGCAGGCCCAGCAGGCAGGCAGCGAGTACACGAGCGCGCATACGTTCTCCTCTCGAGTAACGGGTAGCCAACCCTTGTACTCCGGTTCTCTGCGGGCGGTTTGCACGCACGCCAAGGGTCTGACCCTCCGGGTCAGACCCTTCTTGGGGGGTTAGATTCGGACTGTCGTGGCCGACCCGACCAGACTGCTGAAGCGAGCGGCGGAGGCGAAGCGGAGCTCGAAGCGTGTCGAGCTGAACGAGAGATTCGACCCGCAGGCGACCGGCGACTGGCTCGAGCTCGTCAAGGACGTCGCGGCGATGGCGAACTCCGGCGGCGGGGCCGTCGTCGTCCCCGGCCATAAGGTCCAGGAGGAGCCGATCCACGAGCACCTCGACGCCTACGCGGAGCCGGAGTTCGAGGCCTTCGGGCTCCACGACATCGTGCGGGGCGGTCAGCCGGTGACGGCGATCGTCGTCGACAGCGTCGCGGGAACCCCGCTCGTGTTCTCACGGCAGGGCCGCTACCAGGACGCGGAGGGGCGCGAGCACGTCGCCTTCGCACGCGGCGGCCTGTACTTCCGGCACGGCGCGAAGAGCGAGTCCGCATCGGGCGACGACGTGCGCGACTTCATCAAGCGGCAGCTCGACGCCACGCGTCAGCAGTGGCTCGCGAACATCCGCCAGGTGATGCACGCGCCTGACCGCGCGGAGGTCGCGATCATCGAGACCGCCGAGCGCGACGAGGAAGGCCGTCCGACGCTGATCCGGCTGACGACGGACCCGCACGCGCCGCTGTACGGCCAGATCGATCCGGACCGCTCGCATCCGTACCGCCAGAAGGAGGTCATCACCGAGGTCAATACGCGCCTGGACAGCCGGAGCGTGAACGCCTTCGACGTCCTGAGCGTCCGGCGCGTACATGCGATCACGGAGGAAACCCGCCCGGAGTTCGTGCACGTCCCGAAGTTCGGCTCACCGCAGTACAGCGACGCCTTCGTCGACTGGCTAGTGGAACAGGACAAAGGCGACCCGCGGTTCTTCGAAAAGGCGAAGGCGGGCTATCTGGCGACGCGCAAGAGGCGCTGAGAGGGGCTTGTCCGCAGGGGCCGTCGGTGCTAAACCGGAGTCGTGTCGGCGATCCCGTTCACGGCGTACGACATCTTCGCGTACCTGTCATCCGGCTTCTTTGTCATCGCCTCAGCTGACCTCGCGCTTCCCGGCAACTGGCTGGTCAATGCCCAACTGAGCGTGATCCAAGGAGTCGTCTGGATCGCCGTCGCGTACATCACCGGACACGTGATGGCACAGATCTCGTCGACGCTGCTGGAGAAGGGGCTGGTCAAGCGCATCCTGGGCACGCCGGAGGTTGCGTTGTTCGGAGAAAGCAGGCGGCGACGTCTCTTCCCGGGCTACTTCGAGACGCTGCCGGAGAGGATCGCCGAGCGCGTTCGGGAGCGCGCGGCCGCAGAGGCAGAGATCTACACGGTAGGACGCGATCTCTTCTACTTCTGCGATGCGAAGGCCAGGAAGGAACCGTCCGCCACCACGCACCTGACCATCTTCCTGGGCATGTACGGGTTCGCCAGAAACGTCTGCGTCGCCGCCCTTGTTTCGACCGGCGTGTTCCTCGTCGGACTCTTCTTCTACCACGCACCGCGGGAGACAACGATCTTCCTTGCTTGCGCAAGCTTCGTGACGGCGGGCTTCCTGCTGTACCGCTATCTCAAGTTCCTGCGCGTCTACGCGCTCGAAGTGTTCACGGCGTACGCCGCTCTGGACCCGCTCCCGACGGACCCGGAACCACCGGCGCTCAGCAAGTTCGAGATCGGACTCAGGAGGGTCAAGCGCCAACCGCCCGCGTGACTCCAGGTACGAGCTTCGACTTGTCCGGATCTCGACGACCTCGTATAACTTCGCCGGGCGGGCCAACGCGAACGAAAGGACTCCACGATGAGCACCGTTACAGCGGATAACCGGACTGTCACGGGCACGATGCAGCTCTACATCGACGGCGTTGCAAAGGGCGACACCGCGAAGCTCGAGCGGGCGTTTCACCAGGACGCACGGATGTACGGCTCTGTTGACGGACAGCGTTTCGACATTCCGATCAGCGACATGATCGCCATGGCGGCGAGCCAGCCCGCCGACGTCGACGGGAGCTACCGGGCGACGATCCGGACGGTCGAGGAGGAGAAGGACGCCGCGATCGCGATCCTCGAGGAGGACGGCTTCTGGGGAGCGTTGTCGTTCGTCGACTTCTTCTCGCTCGCCAACATCGACGGAAGCTGGAAGATCGTCAACAAGACGTTCGCGCACACCGGCGGCTCGATGCCGACGGGCTGAGCGCCCGCGCCTTTTACGGCCGCAAGATCACCTTCCCGAACGTCTCACGCGCCTCGATCGCGCGGTGCGCATCGGCGGCTTGCTGGAACGGTAACTCGCGGTCGATGACGGGCTTCAGCTTTCCCTCGCCGGCGAGCGAGATCAGGCGCTCCATCGTCTCGCGGATCGTCGGTGTACTGCCGACTCCCTGGATTCGCGCACGCTTCCCCATCAGGGACCAGAGGTTGAACGAGACCATCGGGCTGCTGACGGCTCCCGGGGTTACAACCGTGCCTTGTGGCGCCAGTGCGTCGACGCTGTCAGAGAACGTGTCCGCGCCGATCGGGTCGAAGACGACGTTCGCCCCGAGCTCTCGCACCTTGGGATCGCCGTACTCGAGCGCCTCGGCGCCGAGCGCGCGCACCTTGTCGAGCTTCTCGGCCCGCGACGTCGCGTACACCTTCGCCCCGAGCGACAGGCCGATGTCGACCGAAGCTTGTCCCGTGGCGGTCGACGCACCCTGCACGAGCAGTGTGTCGCCCTCCTTCAGTCCTCCGTTCTCGACGAGCGACCACCACGATGTCCGGTATGGAACGCCGATGGCAGCGGCAGCCGCTGTGTCGAGCGAATCTGGGATCGCGAAGACGTTCTCTTCCTTCGCCGCGACGAGCTCGGCGTACGTCCCCGGCGTGCCCGTCACAAGCACCCGCTCGCCCGAGTCCTCACGTCGCCCGGCGGCGTCGTAACCGAGGATCAGCGGGAAGGTGTCCGCGCTTGCGCGGCGGGTCAGGTCGACGTGGTTGATTCCAACGGCCTCGACCCGAACGAGTACCTCGCCCTCGCCCGGCCGCGGATCCGGCACCTCCTCGAGCTTGAGGACTTCGGGCCCGCCCGCTTCGTGGACGACGACGGCACGCACAACCGGAGCGTACTGGTCAGCTCAGGGTCTGCGCGACCACCTCGTAGAGCTCGGTGGACGTGACCTCGCCGGCGGTGCCGACGGGCATCGAGCTGATGTACTCGTCGCCGCGGCGCATCGCCTCTTCGGACTCGAACAGGACGATGCCGAGCCCTTTGCCGGTCTCGCGATCGATGAGCATCAGCGATCCGGCGTAGCCCTCGATCCCAACGAGCGGCGCGGGCGAAACGTCTCGCAGCCGGTGGCCCTCGTGTGTCGAGACACGCGCGTACGTCACTTCATGTCCATGACCGCGACCTCGTAGAACGCCACGGAGCTGCGCCGTCCCATGCCCACGGGCGTCATCTCGTTCAGCGCCGCGTCTCCGCGACGCATTCCCTCCTCGTCGCTTCGCCTTCGAACATCGCGACACGTGCATGCATCGTTGCTCCCTTCGTTTGGCCTCGCGCAGCGTACGCCAGTACGGTCGGTTTCCGCGAAGCCCTCAGTCTCCGACAAAACTGTGAACCATCACGCGCAGCTGTGATCTGCGGTCCAGCGGCCGATGCGGATGTTCATGAACTCGGCCGGGCGCAGGGGAGCAACGCCGACAAGACACACCAGCCGCCCCTCGTCGAGATCGCTCTGCGTCATCGTGCTGCGGTCGCACTTGACGTAGAACGCCTCTCGAGGCGTCTCGCCCGCCAGCGCGCCTCTCCGGAACTCGCCCAGGAGGAAGTTCGTGATCGCGGTGCGAACCGCCGCCCACAGCGGTTCGGCGTTCGGCTCGAAGACGGTCCACTGTGTCCCACGGTCGATCGAGTGCTCGAGGTAGGCGAAGTACCGGCGGACGTTCACGTACTTCCACTCGGGATCGGACGAGGTCGTCCGCGCTCCCCAGACGCGAATCTCGCCGCCGCCAAAGACGCGAAAACTGTTGACCCCGTGCACGTTCAGCGCTTCCGAGTCCGCTTCGCTCACAACCGTCTCGAGCTCGACCCTGCCGTGCACGGGCTCGTTCGCCGGCGCCTTCTCCACGCCGCGACTGAGGTCGTTTCGGGCGTAGATGCCCGCGACGAAACCGCTGGGCGGAACGTCGACCTCCCCTGCACGCAACCACGGGTAGTAGAGGGCCGCGTAGGTCGAATCGATGCCGTCGCGCATCGCCGAGACCTGCTCGACCGTCTGCCCATTGCCGGAGTCGAGGACGGCGATGCGGAAACGCATTCTCTCTGCGTGCTCGACCAGTGCCTGCATGATCGCCCGGGCCTGCGGCCCGTACTCCTCCTCGTAGCCGAAGGTCGATCCAGGTGCTGCGACGACCGCGACCTCCGCGACCCGCTCGAGTGCCTGCAACCCACAGACCCCCGCGTACTCGGCGGCGCCGGGGCGGTTCCCCCTTTCGCCGACGACGCGCTGCACGAAGAGCCGCTTCCCGCCCTGCGCGAAGAACGCGCGTGCCGCGTGCCACATGTAGTTGTGGAGGGCTGCGGCGACGTCGGCGAAGCTCAGCCGGCACCCGTCGCCGTACGTCCGTTCGAAGTCCGTGAGGCTCGTGACCGCCCGTGGTCCCTCGGTAGGCCCGACCGCCGTCGCCCCCACGAACCCGGCAGTCGACGTGCTGACTCCCTCGATCTCCTTGCTTCGGAAGGAGACCTCCTCCACGTAGACGCCGGGCGCGAGGTACTCGGGCATGACGGCCCGTCAATTGTCGCGGATCTGCGCGCGGCGGCGCGCTCGGCTACGTGTGCGCCACGCCCTTCAGTCGCACGATCTGGCCCTCCGAGACGTACGCAAACGGATGGCGATACACCTCCGTCGCGCGGTCTGGGTCGACCGGGATCCTCAAGTCCTCCCCCGTCAGCCTGTCCTGGGCGACGACGATGAGGTCGCCCTTCACTCGGTCCCAGAACAACGCGACGTTGATCGACCCCTCGAACCTCGTCGCAAGGTCGACGTAGTCGTCCGTGTCCGCAGACTCGGTCGCCGCGTGCTCAGCACCGCCACCGCACGCACGGTCGACGTCGATCTCCCCCATCATCCCCTCCTCGTATCCCGCACCGATCGTAGGTGCGAAAGCGTCTGCGTTCAAGACGCTGTACGAGACACGGGCCCGGAATGCGTCAGGTCTGCGCGGTCGTTGCCAGCTTGGACTGCACGACCAGGCCCTGAGAGGCGTATGCGAACGGGTGTCGGAACACCTCGGCCGCCCGATCCGGCTCGACCTCGATCCTCAGGTCTTCGCCCGTCAGGTCATCGTGGGCGACGACAACCAGGTCGCCGTTGATCCGATCCCAGAACAGGGCCACGTTGATCGATCCCGCGAACCTCGTTGCGAGATCGACGTAGTCCTCCAGATCCTCGTCCAGGTAGGCGTCCACGCACTCAAGATGGCCCGACCCGCTGGCGGGCGCGCCGGACTCAGGTCCGGGCCGACCCCGCCCTTGGTCCTACGAGGACGGCGGCGGACAGGAAGGTCGGTGGACGCTAGGAAGGGCGGCTAGATCGTCCAGGTGTCGCCGGTGGTCAGGAGCGAGGCGAGATCGCCTCCCTTTTGCTCCCGGGCGGCTTCGATCTGCTCGCCCATCAGATCGTCGTAGACCTCGCGCCGGACGTCCCTGAACACGCCGATCGGCGTCGCGCCGCAGCTCTCCCTGGTCAGCCGGCTCAGGGCGAACGCCGGGCTTGCCTCCGCATGGTGCGCGTCATGCACCAGCAGCTCGCCCTCGTCCGTCACGGCCACGACCTCCACCGAGCCGTCCGGGCGCTGGCGCACGCCCTTGGAGCCGTCCTCGCCGAAGCGGATCGGCTTGCCGTGCTCGAGATAGATCCGGTTCGCCTTGTCGTCGCGCACGAAGTCGAACGCGCCGTCGTTGTAGATGTTGCAGTTCTGGAAGATCTCGACGAACGAGCTGCCGCGATGCTCAGCCGCTGCGCGCAGCACTCCCGTTAGATGCGGCCGGTCCGTGTCGATCGACCGCGCTACGAAGGTCGCTTCCGCGCCGATCACCAGCGACAGCGGATTGAAGGGGTGATCCAGCGACCCCATCGGCGTCGACTTCGTCCTCGTCCCGAGCGGGCTCGTCGGCGAGTACTGGCCCTTCGTCAGCCCGTAGATCTCGTTGTTGAACAGGATGATCTTGATGTTCACGTTCCGCCGCAGCGAGTGGATCAGGTGGTTCCCGCCGATCGACAGCGCGTCGCCGTCGCCGGTCACGACCCACACCATCAGGTCGGGCCGCGACGTCGAGAGCCCTGTCGCGATCGCCGGCGCGCGGCCGTGAATGGAGTGCATCCCGTACGTCTCCATGTAGTACGGGAAGCGGGCGGCACAGCCGATCCCGGAGACGAAGACGATCTTCTCCTTGGGGACGTCGAGCTCGGGCATGAAGGACTGGAGCGCGGCGAGGATCGCGTAGTCCCCGCAACCCGGGCACCAGCGGACTTCCTGGTCGGTCTTGTAGTCCTTCGCCGTCAGCTTGCCGTTCGTCGCCACGGCTCTATGGTAGCCCCGAGCCGAAAGCGGGTCAGACCCGGAGGGTCTGACCCTTGTTACCACCAGGCTTTGGTGATGAGGAGGAGCCGCAGGCGCGTCGACAGCTGGCTTCTCACGTAGTACGTCGTCCAGACGGACTTGCGCGTACTCGGCTCGGTGGCCATCGAACCGCGTCGATCACAGGCGAAGGTCAGAGGCTTCCCGTGGATCTGCGGAAGCGCGCCTTCGAGCCGCTCGCAGTGCAAACCGTTGGTCGCGACTATCGCCCACGCACGACGGCGCGGGCCGCCGGGATTGGCGGCCTCGCGTGGCAGCGCCTTCGTCAGGCCGAGTTCGAGCACCCCGCGATCCCAGGCATGGTCGGGACAGATTACGAACCCGGGCCCGACCGACGTCCCCGACGCGGAGAAGCACGGATCGACGATCACGTTTCTTCCCTTGAAGCACCGCCAGGCGTCTCGTCTCGGATACGCCGTTGCAGATCCAGTCCAGCAGTAACCCGATGCCCGCGCACGGACCGTCAAGCCGGTTGCAAGGCGTCCGGCCTCGAACGGGGCGTAGTGTTTGACGACCGTTGCCGGCGACGCCAGCACGGTGACGAGCGCAAGCAGAGCGGTCAGAGTCATCCGTCGAAAACCGCGATGATCTGCCCGTGATTGCCGGGGCTCATACGCTCATCTTCGCCGAGGATGCAGATGCGGCCCGCGCGTTCTTCCGCGACGTGCTCGGTTTCGAGCACGTGGAGGCCCACCCCGGCTGGCTGATCTTTGCGCTCCCGCCGGGCGAGCTCGGTATTCACCCGGGCCCGGGTTGGAGCGGTCAGACCGGGCAGCACGAGCTGTTCTTCATGTGCCACGACATCGGTCGGACCGTCGCCGAGCTCGAGCAAAAGGGCGTCGAGTTCGTGGGGCCGATCGAGGACGAAGGGTTCGGTCTCGTGACGAAGCTCAAGGTGCCGGGAGCCGGCGAAATCGGTCTCTACGAGCCCAAGCACGCAAGCCCGCTCACCGATTTCTCGGACTGAGCGTGCCGGCTCACCACCGCCGCTTCCCCCCACCGCCGCCTTCGCGGGGACGGAGTTGGATCCGGATCAGCTGGGCGGTCGCGATGAGTCCCGACGCTCCGAATAGCCCAAACGGGAGCCAGTTGCGCAGGACGCCGAATGCCACGGCACCCGCCATCGAGCCGGTCGCGATCAGGAGCCAGAGCAACCGGCCTTCGAGGCGTTCGCCCATCCCTCCGATCATAGTCGGCCTCCTTCGCGACCGGACCGGCTCCGAAGCCTGATCAGGCGTCGATCGGAACGTGCCCGGGCTCGGCTGCGACCCGGTCGAGCCACGAGCGCACGGCTGGATATGGATCGAGCTCGAAACCGCCTTCGTGCGCCACGTGGGTGTACGCGTAGAGCGAGAGGTCCGCGAGCGTGAGGCTCTCGCCGACGAACACCTTTCGCCCATCGAGGTGGCGTTCCATCGCCGCGAGCACTCGGTAGCCCGCTTTCGTCAGTTCCTCGCGCCGCTCTTCGGGCAGCCCTTCGGGACGACCCGAGTACGCAATCCAGAAGCGCACCACGGCCAACGCGGGCTCCAGGTCGTACTGCTCGTAGAACATCCACTGCAGCACCTGCGCCCGTTCGTACTTGTCTTCAGGGACGAACCGAGTGCCTTCGCCGAAGTACCAGAGGATTGCGTTCGACTCGGCCAGCGGCTTCCCGTCGTCCAGAAGGAGCGTCGGCACGCGCAGCGACGGATTGAGTCCGCCGAGCACCTCGCGCCGGTTCGAGCGGTCGACGACGTCCATCGCGCGCCGCTCGTACGGGATCCCGAGGTGCGCGAGCAGCAGCCGCACCTT
>VAXU01000119.1 GCA_005885125.1 Actinomycetota bacterium | reverse complement strand
TTGGTACGTCCTCGTCCCCACCAATCCGGACGGCAAGGTGAAGGTGCGCTTCACCGCAGAGATCGAGGCCATGCTCGGAGAGGGTCTTCCGACGCTCGGCAGGGCTGTGGACACCCTGGCGGCTATCCGCGACGACATCCAAGCGCGAGTCTTTGCCGACCTGGAGGGATACCTCTAGCCCAGATCCGGGGGGGCGCGTTCTGGCCTATTGACATACGCTGCTCGCCGTCTCCGGACAGAACGTCGCTCTCGTCGCCGCCGGAGCGCTTTCACTCAGCTGGTTACTCGGCGTGTCGCGCCGGGTCGGCGAACTCGGCGCGCTCGCGAGCATCGGCGCGTACGTGCTCGCAGTCGGGCCGCAGCCGTCGGTGGTTCGCGCGGGAATCGCGGGCGCGCTCGCGTCGCTCGCCTGGCTGAGTGCGCGCATGGTCGACCGCTGGCATTTTCTGTTGCTGGGCGCCGTCGCGCTGCTGGCTTGGAACCCGTACACGCTCTTCGACGCGGGCTTCCAGCTCTCGTTCGTGGCGGTCGCGGCGATCTTCCTGCTCGTGCCGCGGCTCGGGCGGGTGCTCGAGGGGTATGCCATGCCCGGATGGCTCCGCGAGGCCGTCGCAGTGTCCGCCGCCTGCGGGCTCGCGACCGCGCCCGTGATGTGGGTCCAGTTTCACGCCGTGTCGCTCCTCACGATCCCGGCGAATGCCGCCGCCGCGCCGGCGATGGTGCCGCTGCTCGCGCTCGCGTTCGCGGCAGCCGCAATCGCACCCTTTGCACCTCCCGTCGCGTCCGCGATGGCCTGGCTCAACGGTTGGCTCGCCGCGTACATCGCGACCTGCGCGCGCATCGTCGGCGGTCTGCCGGGGGCACAGATCCGGTCTACGCGCGCGATGCTGGTGCTCCTCGCGGGCGCACTCCTGGCCGCCGCCTATGCTTGGCCGCGGTGGCGACCGAGCTCAAGCCCGTCTACCTGATCGTCGGCGGCGACCGTCCGAAGATCCAGCGCGCGATCCGCCGTCTGCGCGACCGGATCGGCGACGAGTCGACCGAACTTCTCTCGGCGTTCGACGCGACGGGAGACGATGCGGTCGCGGCATGCAACTCGCCGGTGCTGTTCGGTTCAGGCCAACGGCTCGTGGTCGTGGCAGACGTCGACCGCTGGAAGGCCGCGGATGCGAAATCCGTCGCCGCCTATCTCGGAGCGCCCGCACCGGACACGGTGCTCGCGCTCGTCGGCGAGGAGACGAAGAAGAGCACCTCACTCGCCAAGGCGTGCGCGAAGGCCGGGGAGATCCTCGTCTACGACGTAGCCAAGCGCCGCCTGCCGGAGTGGGTGGCCAAGCAACTCGCCGACCGCGGCGTCGAGTCAGACCCCGAGGCGTGCCGGCTGCTCGTGGAGATCGTCGGGGAGGACCCCGAAGCGCTCGCGGCGGAGGTGGACAAGCTCGCCACCTGGGCGCTCGGTGGAGCGCGAATCGGCGTCACGGAGGTGGAGCAGCTTGCGGCCGGCTGCGCCGAGATCCCAGGCTACGAGCTGACAGACGCGTGGGGCCGGCGGGACGTTCACGGCGCTCTGGGCGCGTGCCAGACGCTCCTCGAGCGCTCGCCCGACCCTGCGTCCCGCGCAGTCCCAGGGCTGGTCGGGCTCCTCGTGGGGCACGTCGGGCGTGTTCGCTCCGTGCAGGCGCTGGTCGAGGAAGGCGTGAGCGCGCGGGAGATCGCGTCCCGCCTGAAGCGACATCCGTTCTACGTCGAGAAGCTCGTTGCGCAGGCGCGGAACTACACCGTCGACGAGCTGCGCGACGCCGTCGTGCGGCTGGCCGCGCTCGACCATGCCGTCAAGGGTGGTTCCCGCCTCGCTGTTGACCTCGAGCTCGAGCGGGCGCTGATCGCGATTACCCGCGTCCGAGACGCCGCCGCGGCTTAGCGGCCGGAGCCGGCGGCGGGGACGGGCCAATGAGCCGGGCCGCGCGTGCCTTGCGCCGGGCCGCGGTGTTGCGATGAAGCGCCCCGCGGGCGGCCGCGCGGTCGATCCAGCGGACGAGCTCGCGGTGCTCTGCCTCGACCCGATCCTTCTCGCCGGCCGCGACCGTGGCCTCGAGCCGTCTCGTCAGCGTCTTCACGGTCGAGCGGTAACGGAGGTTCTCGAGCCGCTGGCGGGCGGCCGAGCGAACGCGCTTCTTCTGCTGCTTGGTGTTCGGCATGGCGTGAAAAGGCCCGCGGTCGCGGGCGCGCCGGATGGTACCAGCGACGTCGCTCCCTATGCTCTCCAAGATGGCGGAGCAAGCCGAGATCCGTCCGGGCGAGACAGCGGCGGCCCGGGGACGGCGGCTCGCCTGGTCGACGGCGATCTTCTCGCTCGCGACGGGACTCTCCCGGATCCTCGGCCTGATCCGCGAGATCGTCGCCGCCTACTACTTCGGCGCCGCCGGAAAGATCAACGCGTTCACGGTCGCGTTCCAGGTTCCGAATCTCGTTCGCGCACTCGTCGCCGATGCAGCGCTCTCGTCAGCGTTCGTGCCGGTCTTCAGCGAACTGCTGGAAAAGGGGGACCGCCGCCGAGCGTGGCGCGTCGCGTCCAGCCTGTTCTGGCTGATGCTCCTCGGGCTCGGCGCGCTGACCGCGCTCTTCATCGTGCTCGCGCCCTGGCTGCTGCGCCCGTTCGGCGATCCCGGCGGCGATCGGGCACTCGCCGTGGGTCTGTCGCGCGTGCTCTTTCCGATCGTCGCGCTGCTCGGCGTGTCGGGGATCGTCGTCGGGATTCTCAACTCGTACGAGCACTTCGCCGTGCCGGCGCTCACGCCGGTGTTCTGGAATCTCGCGATCATCGTCGGGCTCGTGATCGGTGTCCCGCAGGCGCATTCACTCGACACGAAGCTCTACGTGTACGCGATTTCGATCGTCGTCGGAACGGTGATCCAGGTGCTGCTCCCGATCCCGTGGCTACGCGGACTCGACGACCGCCTGCGCGTCGTGATCGACTGGCACGACCCGGCGGTCCGACGTGTGCTCAAGTTGATGGTGCCAGTCACGCTCGGGCTCGGGCTGATCAACTTCAACGCGGTCGTCGACTCGGCGTTCGCGTCGAGGCTCATCGATCCCAACCTCGCGCCAACGGCGATCGACAAGGCGTTCCGTTTGTACATGCTCCCGCAGGGGATGTTCTCGGTCGCGATCGCGACCGTCCTCTTCCCCTCGCTCGCGAGACTGGCGGCGCGGGGTGACCTCGACGGGTTCAGACGGAACGTCGGCCTCGGGCTGCGACAGATCGCATTCCTCCTGATTCCGGCCGGCGTCGTCAGCGCCGTCCTCGCGGATCCAATCACCCGGATCGTCTATCAGCGCGGCGCCTGGGGACCGCACGAGACTGCGGTCACGGCCGGTGCACTGGCGGCCTTCTCGGGCGGGCTCGTCTTCAACGGCGCGATGCTGATGCTGAACCGCGCCTTCTTCAGCCTGCAGTCGAACTGGATCCCGACGCTCGTCGCGCTCGGCAACCTCGGTCTCAATGCCGCGCTCGACGCGGCCTTCTACCGGTTCGGCACGTGGGGGATCCCGCTCTCGACGTCCCTCGTCAACATCGCCGGGACGGTCGTCCTCCTCTGGTTGCTCCGGCGCCGGCTCGCTCGGATCGAGCTCGTGGAGACGGCTGCGTCGACCGGTCGCATCGTCATCGCTTCCGCGGTGCTGGGCGGAATCGCCTTCGGGGTCTGGTACGGCCTCGATCAGGCGCTCGGCCGGTCGTTCGGCGGCCAGCTCGTGTCGGTCGCCGTCGCGCTGACTGCCGGGACGGCCGGGTACCTCTTCTCCTGCCGTCTGCTGCGGGTTCGCGAGCTCAATGCGTTGCTAGCGTTGCGGTCGCGCTTCAAGCGCGCGTAGCCATGCCTCAAGACCGCATCCGCAACTTCTCGATCATCGCGCACATCGACCATGGCAAGTCGACGCTTGCCGATCGCATCCTGGAGCTCACGCACGCCGTATCGCAGCGCGAGATGCGCGAGCAGGTGCTCGACACGATGGACCTCGAGCGCGAGCGCGGGATCACGATCAAGGCTCAGGCGGTGCGCGTCGAGTGGAAGGGCTACCAGCTGAACCTGATCGACACGCCGGGCCACGTGGACTTCACGTACGAGGTGTCGCGGTCCTTGCAGGCGTGCGAGGGGGCGCTCCTCGTGGTCGATGCCGCGCAGGGAACGCAGGCCCAGACGCTCGCGAACGCCTACCTCGCGATCGAGAACGATCTCGAGATCGTCCCGGTCGTGAACAAGATCGATCTGCCGCAGGCCGATCCGGAGGCGGCCGCCGCCGAGCTTGCCGACCTGATCGGGGACACGCCTGAGCACGTCCTGCGGATCTCCGCCAAGACAGGAGCGGGCGTCGAGGAAGTGCTCGACGCGATCATCGAGCGCGTGCCGCCGCCGGCGGGCGACCCGGACGCGCCGGCACGGGCGCTGATCTTCGATTCCTCGTACGACCAGTACCGCGGCGTCGTCGCGTTCGTGCGCGTCGTCGACGGGGCGTTCTCGACGCGCGAGCCGCTTCGCGCGATGGCGCAGGGGACGAGATTCGAGGCGGAGGAGCTTGGTTTCTTCTCGCCGACGATGCGCTCGTCCGACTCGCTCGCCGCAGGCGAGGTCGGCTACGTGATCACGGGGCTCAAGGACGTCTCGAAGCTACGCGTGGGCGATACCCTCACGTCCGAACGACGACCCGCGGCGGCGCCGCTGCCCGGGTACAAGGACGTGAAGCCGATGGTGTTCGCCGGGCTCTTCCCGACGGACTCCGACGACTATCCGGAGCTTCGCGACGCCCTCGAGCGGTTGAAGCTCAACGACGCCGCGCTCTTCTACGAGCCCGAGACGTCGCAGGCGCTCGGCTTCGGTTTCCGCTGCGGCTTCCTCGGTCTGTTGCACATGGAGATCGTCCGGGAACGGCTCGAGCGCGAGTTCGACCTCGACCTGCTCGTGACGGCACCGAACGTCGCGTACCGCGTCAAGCCGCCGAACGGGGAGTGGCGGGAGGTGCACACGCCGTCCGACCTGCCCGAGGAGGTCGAGGAGGTCGAGGAGCCGTACATCAAGGCATCGATCATCGTCCCGAAGGAGTTCGTCGGCACCGTGATGGAGCTCAACAACGACCGCCGCGGCCGCTTCGATCAGCTGGAGTACCTCTCGGAGGAGCGCGTGCACCTGACGTACGAGCTGCCGCTCGCCGAGATCGTGCTCGACTACTACGACCAGCTGAAGTCCCGCACGCGCGGGTACGCGAGCTTCGACTACGACCTGATCGGGTTCAGGCCCGGCAAGCTCGTGCGCGTGGACATCCTCGTCGGCGGGGAGCCGGTGGACGCGCTGTCGCTCGTGATCCACCGGGACTTCGCGTACGACCGCGGGCGGGCGCTGGTCGAGCGCCTACAGAAGGAGATTCCGCGGCAGATGTTCGACGTTCCGATCCAGGCTGCAATCGGCTCGCGGGTCATCGCGCGCGAGACCGTCAAGGCGAAGCGGAAGGACGTGCTCGCGAAGTGCTACGGCGGCGACATCACGCGCAAGCGCAAGCTGCTCGAGCGGCAGAAGGCGGGGAAGAAGCGCATGAAGCGGGTGGGGATGGTCGAGGTGCCGCAGGAGGCGTTCCTCGCCGTCCTGAACCTGGACGGGGAGCGGAAATGAGCGAGCGCGCTCGGCATCTGTACGTCCATCTGCCGTTCTGCGCGCATCGCTGCGGTTACTGCGACTTCGTGACGTTGGTGGGCCGGCGTGACCAGCACGCGGCATACGTCGAGGCGGTGCTCGCCGAGCTGGCGCTGGAGCTCCCGCTGCTTGCGCCCGAGGTGGAGACCGTCTTTCTCGGCGGCGGGACGCCGACGTTCACCGAGCCGGACGCGCTGGCGGAGCTGCTGGTCTCGCTGCCGCTGGCCGAGGAGGTGACCGTCGAGGCGAATCCCGAGACCGTGACGCCCGCGCTCGCGGTGCTCCTCCGTGAGCACGGCGTCAACCGCGTCTCGCTCGGCGCGCAGAGCTTCCGTCCTCATCTGCTCGCGGTGCTCGAACGTGTTGCCCAGCCAGACACCGTCCGACGCGCGTTCTACCATCTTCGCGATGCCGGATTTGACAACATCTCGCTCGATCTCATCTACGGGATCCCCGGCCAGAGCACCCCCGACCTCGAGGCCGACCTCGACTGCGCCTTGGCGCTCGGGCCAGAGCACCTGTCCTGTTACGAGCTCGAGGCGAAGCCGGGGACGCGCTTCACCCACACCCATGGCGCGGAGCTCGCCCGCCAGGCCGACGCGATGGAGTCGTACTTCGAGCTAGTGGTGGAACGGCTGACCGGAGCCCAATACCGCTGGTACGAGACCGCGAACTTCTGCAGGACGGGTACCAGCGCGGACGGCCGAGATCTGCGCTCGCGTCACAACCTCGCGTACTGGCGGGGCCGCGACTACCTGGGTGTCGGAATCGGCGCGGTTTCGACAATCGAGGGCCGGCGCTGGCGAAACGCGCCCAGGCTGGCGGCGTACACGGCGGCGCTCGCCCGGAACGAGCGGCCGCCACGCGAGCACGAGCCGCTTCCGATCGACGTCCGGCAACGCGAGCGCGTGATGCTCGGCCTCCGCCTCGACGAGCCGCTCGAGCTGGCGGGTCTCGCCGACGCGATCGACGAGGAGGCGCTCGCGCGGTTGACGGCGCTTGGGCTGGCCGACGTCATGCCGGCGCCGGCCGGTCCGCCGCGGGTCGCGCTAACGCCGCGCGGCCGGCTGCTCGGCGGCGGCGTGACCGCGGAGCTTCTCGTCTGAGGTCGCCACTGCGAACTAAACTGCCTGCAAATGGCCCCTGAACAGCGGCTCGAGCTCACCCGGCGGCAGCGTGAGATCCTCTCGTACGTCGTCGGCGAGTACGTAGCGACCGGTCAGCCGGTCGGCTCGAAGCATCTCGTCGAGCAGGCGCGGCTGCCGGTGTCTGCCTCGACGGTCCGCAACGAGCTAGCCGAGCTCGAGGCCCGCGGGCTGCTCACGCATCCGCACACGTCGGCCGGGCGCGTCCCCACCGAGCGGGGCTATCGGTTCTACGCGGACGAGCTGCTCGACCACAACGATCCGCGTGTCGGCGCCTTCCCGCTCGACCTGTCCGCGCTGCGGCGCGAGGTCGATTCCGCGCTGCAGGTGACGACGGAGATGCTCTCGAGCGTCACGCGGCTGCTCGCACTCGTCTCGGCCCCGTCGCTCGAGACGACGACCGTGCGGCACGTGGAGGTCCTCGTGCTCCAGCCGCAGACGGTGATGGTCGTCGTCATCACGTCGACCGGCCGCGTGACGAAGCAGGTGTTCGTGTTCGAGGAGCACGTCGACCAGGGGCTCGCGAACTGGGCGCGCGAGTATCTGAACGACCGTCTGGTCGGCGTCCGGATCGGCAGCGCGCAGCTGCGGCGGCAGCTCGACGACGAACCGCTCAGCAACGCGGAGCGCGCGTTCCTCGACGTCGTCAGGCCCGCGTTCGTGGAGCTCGCCGATGCCGAGCAGCGACTCTTCGTCGGCGACACCGCCGGGCTTCTCGACGACGTGCCGGACGAGGATCTCGTCCTCTACCGCCGAGTGCTCGCCACGCTGGAGAAGCGGGCTGCGCTGCTCGAGATCCTCGGGCAGACGCTCGATCCTCGGCGGCCGTTCGTGCGCGTCGGCGGCGATTTCGAGCATCCGGCGTTCCACGACGTCGCCCTCGTCGGTGCCTCGTACGGGCTGACGAACCGCGTTCTCGGCGCCGTCAGCCTGCTCGGGCCGGTCCGAATGGACTACGCCAAGGCGATCCGCTCCGTGCGCGGGGCTGCGCACGAGCTCTCGCGCTTCGTGGAAGACGTCTACGAAGACAACTGACGCCGGCGCTACGCTTGGCGTTCAGGCGGTCGTGATGAGTCCGAATGGTTCGATCGGTCGGTTCAGACGGACACACGGGCAGAGCCCGTGCCTCTTGACGACGGCACCGCAAGCGGTGCCGTAGTGGCCGCGACCGAGCGCGACTACTACGAACTGCTCGGGGTCACGCGCGACGCCGGCCCTGACGAGATCAAGCGTGCGTTCCGCCGGCTCGCTCGCGAGCTGCACCCGGATGTGTCCGAGGCACCCGACGCCGAGCATCGGTTTCGTGAAGTGGTCGAGGCCTACGAGGTGCTCTCGAACTCCGAGCGTCGCGAGCTCTACGACCGCTTCGGCCACACCGGCCTCAGGAGCGGCGGCTTCCGTCCGACCACGTTCGACCTCGGGGACCTGTCGGACCTCTTCTCGGCGTTCTTCGGAGACGACCTGTTCGGCGTCGCCGGCCGGGCCGGCCGGGGGCGCGGCGCGGATATCGCGGCGTTCGTTGAGATCGATCTCGCCGAAGCAGCGACCGGCACGACGCGGGCGGTTCCGTTCCAGGTTGCTGTCCCGTGTGGGCGCTGCGCCGGGAACGGCGCGGAGCCCGGCACGGGGGTGAGCGCGTGCCCGAGCTGCGGCGGCAGCGGCCGCCTCCGGCAGGTATCGCGAAGCGTGTTCGGCGAGTTTGTCCTGACGCAGACGTGCTCATCGTGCAGCGGGTCGGGCCGCTACGTCGAACACCCGTGCAAGGAATGCCATGGTGCCGGACGCGTTCTCCAGGAGCGAGCGCTCGACGTCGACGTTCCCGCGGGCATCCACGACCGCCAGCGCATCCGTCTGAGTGGCGAGGGACACGCCGGCTCACTCGGCGGCCGGGCGGGCGACGTCTACGTCGAGGTTCGGGTTCGGCCCGACGAGCGATTCGTGCGCGAGGGCAACGACGTCTACTGCACGGTCGACCTCACCCTGCCGCAGGCCGCACTCGGCGCTACCCTGAACGTGCCGACGCTCAACGGAGAGACCGAGCTCACGTTCGAGCCGGGCGTGCAATCAGGCGAGGTTCGCGTCCTGCGCGGCCGCGGCTTCCCGGTCTTGCAAGGTTTCGGCCGCGGCGATCAGCGCGTGCTCGTCAACGTCCTCGTTCCGCGTCAGCTGACGGCGGAGCAGCGCCGGTTGCTCGAGGAGTTCGAACGGCTGTCGACCGACGAGACCTACCGCGCGGACGAGGGGTTCTTCGAGAAGCTGAAGAGCGCGTTCCGCTGACGCCGACAAGACGCGTGTCGATCGAGATCCCGGCAGCCCGCGCCGAGGAGGCGCGCGCACGGATGATCGAGTTGTTTCCCGAGGGCTTCGAGGAGATCGAGCGGCCGGACGGGGTCGAGCTCGTGGCGTACACCGACCCCGGCGGCGAGGAACGGCTCTGGACGGTCTTCGGGCATGCGAGCGCGAGCGACGTTCCGGAGGGATGGGAAGCACGCTGGCGCGAGTTCCACCGTCCGGTTCGGGTCGGCGGCCTGTGGATCGGCCAGCCGTGGCAAGAGCCGCCTCCGGATGCGATCCCCGTCGTAATCGATCCGGGGCGCGCATTCGGCACGGGCGCACACCCGACCACCAGGCTGTGCGTCGAGTTGCTCGCCAAGCTTCCTCGCGGCAGCGTCGTCGACATCGGGTGCGGGTCCGGCGTGCTCGCGATCGCGGCCGCGAAGCTCGGTTTCGGGCCGGTCACCGCAGTCGACAGCGACGAGCCGGCCCTCGAAGCCACCCGGCGCAACGCCGACGCGAACGACGTCAGCCTGTCGGTGCGACGGCGCGACGCGCTGAGCGACGAGCTCCCAGACGGGGACGTCGCGATCGCCAACGTGACGCGCGAGATCGTCGAGGCAGTCGCGCGGCAGAAACGCTGGCGTATCCTCGTCGCGTCCGGCTATCTCGCCTCCGAGCCGTCGGAGCTCGTGGAGTATCGGCACCGGGAACGTGCCGAGGAGAGCGGCTGGGCGGCGGACGTCTTCGAACGCTGACTCTCGACACATTTCTGGCACCCATGCGTGCGTCGATGCGCGCTACGTTTTCATCAGGGGGTCTCGCGACCCCTTCAGGGGACGTGGTGACGCGGAGACGCCGCGAATCGCGGCGAAGTAGCATCCCGCGGATGGCGACGTTCTCCGTGCGCTTCCTCGGCTGCAAGGTGTCGCACACCGACGCCCAACTCGTACGCGAGCGGCTCCTGGCGGACGGCCACACGGAGGTTGACGACGCCGGCGATGTCGCCGTCGTGAACACATGCTGCGTCACCAACGAGGCGGTTCGAAAATCGCGTCAGGCCGCGGCGCGAGCCGCGCGCGCGCACGACCGCGTGTACGTCACGGGTTGCGGCGCGAATCTCGCCGGCGACGCGTTCGATGGGCTCCCCGGCAACGTGATCGTGATCGCGCGCCGCAGCGAGGAGACCCCGTCCGCGGTGGCGGGGGACGTCGGTGCGATCGGCTGCGTCCAGGCGGATTCGCGGCTCGACCGGATCCGCGCGTTCGTGAAGATTCAGGACGGCTGCAGTTTCTCTTGCAACTTCTGCGTGATCCCGCTCGTCCGCGGCGCGTCGCGCAGCCGTCCTGCGGGTGCCGTCCTGAACGAAGTCGAACGACGCGTCGCACAAGGACACCGCGAAGTGGTGCTGACGGGGATCAACCTCGGCTGTTACCGCGATCGGGAGACCGGGTATCGCCTTCCGCGGCTCGTGCGCGACGCGGGCGCGATCCCCGGGCTCGCGCGTCTTCGCCTGTCCTCGATCGAGGTGAACCACGTGAACGACGAGCTCGTCGCCGCGTTGCGCGAGACGCCGACCGTGAGCCGCCACTTACATGTCCCGCTCCAGTCCGGAGACGACGGCGTGCTGCGCGACATGGCGCGCCGGTACACCGCGGCCGGCTACCTCGCTCGCATCGCCCCGCTGCGCGACGACTTCAATCTCACGACGGACGCGATCGTCGGCTTTCCGACCGAGACCGAGGCGGCGTTCCTCGAGACGGTCGCCGTCGTCGCGGAAGCCGGAATCACGAAGGTGCACGTCTTCCCGTACTCGCCCCGTCCGGGAACGAAGACCTCGGCGCGCGATCCGGTCCCCGCGCACGTGAAGAAGGATCGAAGCGCCCGTCTGCGCGCCGCCTCACACGCTGCATCGCTCGCGCGCTGGCACGAAAAGCTCGGCACCGAGGACGTCGTCCTCGTCGATCGGCCGGGACGTGGCTACGGGGACGACTATTCGCCGTGGCTCGTCGACGCTCCCGTCGGCGAGCTCGTCCGCGTCCGTGCGCGCGCCGTGTCGGTAGAAGGGATTCTCGCTGCCTGAGGA
>VAXU01000118.1 GCA_005885125.1 Actinomycetota bacterium | reverse complement strand
CCGTCCTGCGTCGGACCGCCGCTTCGGAGCACGAGGTGGTCGTCGCCGGTCCCATCCGCGCCGACCTGGCGACGCGCACCGTCACCGTGCATGGTCAATTCGTCCAGCTCGCCGGCAAGGAGTACGAGCTCCTGCTGAAGTTGATGACCGACCCCGAGCGGGTGTTCACGAAGGAGCAACTGCTGCGCGAGGTCTGGGGCTTCCGGTCGCTCGGGCGTACGCGCACCCTTGACTCCCATGCGTCACGCCTGCGCCGCAAGCTGCAGGAGGCGGACGAGGGCCCGTTCGTTCTCAACGTGTGGGGAGTGGGCTACCGCCTGCTGGTGGCTATGCGGTCACTCGGAACGAGTGCATCAACTGATCGCAGCCGCCCTCGATCTCGGCCGTCAGCGGCCCGTTCTGGACGTGCTGGCAGTTGAGGAAGTACTCAGTTTTCTTCCGGAACACGAGCACGAGCCGGCTTTCGGTGAGCGTCCCGTCGGTCAGCGCCGCCGTTGCCTCGAAGCGATACCCGGGCATGCCGCCCATCGTCAGCCGCACCGGGCCGCTCAGTACCTTGCCGTTCGCACGGGTCACGAGTTGCGTCACGAGGAGCTGAATCGCCTGCTTGTAGCGCGGCAGGTTCTTCTTGGTGATCGAGACGTTCGTCCGGTAGGCCGCGACCGCGACCACGTCGGGGAGGACGAGCGGAGTTGCCGGCGCCGGCGGTTGCGGCTGAGCGGGATCGGTCGTCGGGGGCTGCGTTGGGGCGGGCGCCGGGCCGAAGAACTCCGACCACAGCTCCGAGCCGCTCTGCACCTGGAAGTCGCCCGGCACGTGCAGCCAGGCGGTCGGGTAACTGAACGAGACGCCGTGGTCACTGTAGGCGCCGGGGAGATCGTCGGCCCGCGCGGTGGCGGCGGCCAGCGTGATGACCACTCCCGCGAGCGCGGCGGCGATGCGATGCGCCCGGAGCCCGAACACGGCTCACGCATCGTCTGTCCGCGTGCCGGCCGCGACCCCCCTACGAGTGACTAGAGCAGCGCGCCTTCGAGCCGGAGCAGCGCTTCCTTCCGTTCGAGCCCGCCACCGTAACCCACGAGCTTGCCGTTCGCGCCGATCACGCGATGACACGGAAGCACGATCGGGAGCGGATTGCGGTTCATCACGGTGCCGACGGCGCGGGCCGCCCGCGGTCGCGCTGCCCGGGCGGCGAGCTCGCCGTAGGTGACGACCTCGCCGTACGGCACACGTGCGAGCTGTCGGAGGACGAGCCGGTTGAAGTCGGCGAGCAGCGTCAGATCGAGCGGGAGGTCGAAGGCACGGCGTTTCCCGTCGAAGTACTCGTCGAGCTCACGGCGCGTCTCGTCGATCGGGGCGGGCGAACGAAGCACGCGCACTCCGAACGTGCGCGCGAGCCGCTCCACTTCACGTTCCGGCTCGGCGTCGTACTCGATCCGTGCGAGCCCGCGTTCGGTGGCGGCGACGAGCAGCGTGCCGATCGGGGAGTCCACGAAGTCGTAGGCGACGTCGAGCAGGTTGTCACGCGCCGCGGCGTCGCGGAAGCGGCGGTCGAGGTCGGGCGAGACAGTTGTCACTTGCTCTCCTTACGTAGTCGGCGGATGCCGGACGAGGCTGCCTGGCGCGCTGCCGTCGCATTCGAGCCGAGCGCAGCGCCGATGTCGGCGTAGTCGAGCTCATACCCGTACCGGAGGACCACGGCGGCACGTTCGGTCGGGGGTAACTGGTCGGCAAGGTGCTCGAGCTCCGCAAACGCGGGCCGCCCGTCCTCCGTCGCGAGGTCGGGCAGCTCTGCCTCGGGTCGCGTCCGCCGGTGCTCGTCGATCACAATCCGGCCGGCGATCGTGAAGGCCCAGGCTCGCAGGTGCTCCGTGTGGCGCAGGTTGGGATAGGCGCGCAGCGCGCGAAGGAAGGTCTCCTGGAACGCATCCTCCGCGCGGTCGCGCCCGAGCCTCCGCACGAGAAATGCGTAGACCTCGTTCCGGTGTTGCTCGTAGAAGCGCTCGAAGGGCGGCACGGTCACCTCGACATGTTGTAACGCCGGGCGGGTTCCAGGTGTGAGGATGAGGCGTGCGCGTCGCCGTGATCGGACACGTGGAATGGGTCGAGTTCGCCCTGGTCGAGAGTGTGCCGCGGGCGGGCGAGATCGCCCACGCGCTCGAGACCTGGGAAGAGGCGGCGGGGGGAGGCGCCGTGGCTGCCGTGCAGCTGGCGAAGCTTGCGGGCTCGGCGACGCTCTTCACCGCGCTCGGCAGCGACGACCTCGGCCGCCGGGCGCGGGTCCAGCTCTCCGAGCAGGGCGTCACGGTCCGGGCCATGGCCGAGCCGGCGCCCCAGCGGCGGGCCTTTTGCTTCGTGGACGAGGCCGGCGAGCGGACGATCACGGTGCTCGGTGAGAAGCTCCGGCCGAGCGGTGCCGATTCGCGTCTGCCGTGGCACGACCTCGCGGGGATGGACGCGGTGTATTTCGTCAGTGGCGACGACGACGCCCTTCGGGCTGCCCGCACGGCGCGCGTCCTCGTCGCGACGGCGCGCGAGCTGCCGACGCTTCAGTCCGCGGGTGTCCAGCTCGATGCGCTTGTGGGAAGCGGCGAGGACGAAGGCGAGCTCTTCCGGCCGGGCGACCTCGAGCCCGCGCCCGCCCTCGTCGTCACGACGGCCGGGCCGCTCGGAGGTTGGGCGCAGCCGGGCGGGCCGTTCCGGTCGGCGCCGGTCCCCGGGCCGCTCGTCGACTCCTACGGGTGCGGTGACGCCTTTGCGGCCGGACTGACGTTCGCCCTCGCGCGAGGTGACGCGGCTGACCAGGCGATCGCGTTCGCCGCCCGGTGCGGCGCATCGGTGCTGACCGGCCGCGGCCCGTATGCGGCTCAGCTGAGCGGCGATGCGCCGTGACAGGGGTGAGGCGATGCTTCGGTGAGGGCGTCGAGATCTACCGGGCCTACCACGACGACGAGTGGGGGCGGCCGGTCGTCGATGAGCGGGGTCTCCTCGAAAAACTCTGCCTCGAGGGATTTCAGTCCGGCTTGTCGTGGCTCACGATCCTGCGCAAGCGCGAGGCATTCCGGCAGGCGTTCGCGGATTTCGACTCGGAGGCGGTCGCGCGCTTCGGCTCGGCTGACGTGGAGCGCCTCCTTGCGAACGCTTCGATCGTCCGGCACCGGCTCAAGATCGAGGCTGCGGTCGGGAACGCACAGGCCACGGTCGAGCTGCGAAAGGCCGGGCGGAGCCTCGTCGAGATCGTCTGGTCGCACCGTCCGCCGCCCAGACCGGCGCCCCGATCGTGGGCGGACGTCAAGCCGGAGACGCCCGAGTCTCGCTCGCTGGCCAAGGACCTCAAGCGGCTGGGGTTCCGCTTTGTGGGGCCGACGACCGTCTACTCGACCATGCAGGCCTGCGGCCTGGTGAACGACCACCTGGCCGACTGCCTCGTCCGGGACGAGGTCGAGGCCGAGCAGAGCCGGGTCGCCTTCCCGCCCGCCCGCCGGTAGACAACCCGCCCAAAAGGGGGAGACCGGGGTGGACAGGTGGGGATGGGTGGATTAAAGTGGGGAAAAGTGGTAACCTGACCAGGCCCCAAGGATGCTTCTCGGCGCACACGAGCACACGATCGATGACAAGAACCGTCTCACTCTTCCCGCCAGGTTCCGGCAGGCCTTTGCGGACGGTGTCGTCGTCACGCGAGGCCTCGACGGCTGCCTCTACGCCTTCCGTCGTCCGGATTGGGATCGACTCGTCGAGTCTCGACTCGCCGCGCTGGATCCGCTCAGCCCGGAAGGGCGGCGCCTCGAGCGGTTCTTCTACTCGGGGGCGTCCGAGACCGAGCTCGACAAACAGGGCCGCGTGATGCTGCCGCGCGAGCTGATCGAGCACGCAAAGCTGGGGAGAGAGGTCGTCGTCGCCGGCGTGAACGACCGGCTGGAGATCTGGGATCGCGCCACCTGGCGCAAGGAACTGGCGGAGGTCGAAGGGAGTGCTGAGGATGTTGCCGAACGTCTTGCAGCCAAACGCGACTGATCACGTCCCCGTCCTCGCAGGCGAGGTGCGAGAGCTTCTCGCAGTCGAGCCTGGAGAGACCGTCGTCGACGCCACTTTTGGAGCGGGTGGCCACGCGGCGCTGCTCGCCGCCGATCTGCAGGGACGCGGGAAGCTGATCGCGGTCGACCGCGATCCCTCCGCGCGCGACTATTTCGAGCGGTTCACAAAGCTGACCCAGGTGCAGGCTCGTTTCCTGCGCGGCGACTTCGCAGTTGTGCTCCAGCAGCTGGCCGACAACGGCGTCCAGGCCGATGCGGTGCTGCTCGACCTGGGTGTGTCCTCGATGCAGATCGACCGCCCCGAGCGCGGTTTCTCCTACGCCGTCGATGCGCCGCTCGACATGCGCATGGATCCCTCTGCGGACGTGAGCGCGGCGGGAATCATCAACGAGGCCGACGAGCGCGACCTGGCGACGATCTTCCGCCGGTACGGCGAAGAGCGATACGCGAAGCAGATCGCGCGTGCGATCGTGCGCAGGCGGAAGGATCGGCCGTTCGAGCGAACGGGCGAGCTGGTGGAGACGATTCGCGCGGCGATTCCGGCGCCGGCGCGCTTCGGCGACGGACACCCGGCGAAGCGCGTCTTCCAGTCGCTCCGCATCGCGGTCAACGACGAGCTCGGCTCCCTCGAGACGGCGTTGCCGGCGGCGTTCTCGATGCTCCGTCCCGGCGGGCGGCTCGCGGCGATCTCGTTCCACTCGCTCGAGGATCGGATCGTGAAGCGCTTCATGCGTGATCTCGAGCGCGGCTGCGAATGTCCGCCGGACTTTCCGATCTGCGTCTGCGGGAAGGAACCGCAACTGCGCTCGCTGTCGCGTAAGGCGATCCGGCCGTCCCCGCAGGAGCTGGCGACGAACCCGCGCGCGGGGTCGGCGCGCCTTCGCGTCGGCGTGAGAACCTGATGGCAGCCTGGACCGCCGCCGCCCGCGCCGAGCGAGCGCCCGCGCCGCGCGCCCGCGCCGCGCCCCGCGCCCGCGCCGCGCCCCGCGCCCGCGCCCACGTCGCGAAGCGCGTGCAGACGCAGCGGCGCGTCACCGGAGGAGTGCTCTGGATCGGAATCCTGGCGGTGTTGCTCGCCGGCGTCGTCGCGATGAACGTCGCGGTCCTGCGCTTGAACATGACGCTCGACCGGCTGGGCCGCGAACGGGCCAACCTGCGCGCGGACAACGCCCAGCTCTTCTCCCAGCTGTCGAGCGCAGCTGCGACGGGTCGGATCCAGGCGCAGGCGATCAAACGTCTCGGCTACGTGCCTGCGACGCCCGCGCAGACGAGCTACGTGCGGCTCGGCCCCTAAGGCTGCTGCTGCATGAGCCGTCTCGTCAACAGGCGGATCCGGCTCTTCCTCGCTCTCCTGACGGTCGGCTTCGCCGGTCTGTTCGTGCGCGCGGCCTGGCTGCAGGGAATCAAGGCGCAGTCGCTCTCACGGCTCGGGCAGACGCAGCACCGCGAGAGCGTCACGCTGCCCGCCAGCCGGGGGACGATCTTCGACCGCATGGGTGTCCGGCTCGCGCTCGGCGAGCAGGCGACGACGGTCTACGCCGACCCGATGCAGATCAAGCAGCCGCGCCGCGTTGCCACCGAGGTGGGACGAGTGCTCGGCGTCGATCCCGACACGCTGTACCCGAAGCTCGCCGACCGGTCGCGCGGGTTCGTCTACGTCGCGCGTCAAGCCGATGCGACACGTGCCGCTCAACTTGCGCGGGAGAAGATCGCCGGGCTCGGTTTCCTGCCGGAGGAGCGGCGCTCCTACCCGCAGCATTCGGTTGCCGCGCAGGTGCTCGGCTACGTCGGTGTCGACAACAACGGGCTCGCAGGGCTCGAATTCGAGCTCGACCGGGAGCTCGCAGGGAAAGCGGGGCATCAGACGCTCGTCAAGGATCCGGCCGGCCGAGTCATCAACGTCGTCGACGACCGTCCCGAGGTGCAGGGGCGCGACGTCACGCTGACGCTCGATCACACGATCCAGGCGAACGCCGAAGAGGTGCTGCGCGCCACGGTGCGCAAATGGTCCGCGAAGAGCGCGACCGCCATCGTCCTCGATCCGCGCACCGGGGCAATCCTCGCGATGGCGGTCGAACCGGGCTACGACGCGAACCGGTACCCGTTGGCCCCGCGCGAGTTGCAGCGGAACCGCGCGGTGACCGATACCTACGAGCCGGGATCGACGTTCAAGGTCGTGACCGTCGCGGCTGCGCTGTCGGAACGCCTCGTGTCTCCGTCCACCGCGTTCACGCTCCCGTACACGATCCAGGTCGCCGACCGCGTCATCCACGACGCAGAGCCGCGCGGGACGGTCCGATACTCCGTTGCGCAGATCCTCGCCCACTCGTCCAACATCGGCGCGATCACGCTCGCAGAGCTGCTCGGGAAGGATCGCCTGTCGTCGTGGATCTCGCGCTTCGGCTTCGGGCACGAGACCGGCGTCGACTTTCCGGGGGAGAGCCCCGGCATCGTGCTGCCGGCGGGACAGTGGTCCGGCTCGACGATCGGGAACGTGCCGATCGGCCAGGGAATCGCCGTCACGCCGGTGCAGATGGCGGCGGCGTACGCGGCGGTCGCAAACCGTGGTGTCTGGTCGCGTCCTCACCTCGTCGATCAGATCGGGGGACGTGGGCGCCCGTCACTGCACCGTCGCCGGATCCTGTCCCGCGCGGTCGCTGCTTCGTTGATGACGATGTTGAAGGACGTCGTCGCCGAAGGAACCGGGATGTACGCCGCGATCCCGGGTTATCAGGTCGCGGGGAAGACGGGGACCGCCCAGAAGCCCGACTCGCACGGTGGCTACGCGACCAACCAGTACGTCGCGTCGTTCGTCGGCGCGGTGCCCGCGTCGCGCCCGAGGCTCGTCGTGCTCGTGACGGTGGACGAGCCGCACGGCGCGATCTGGGGAGGCGTGGTCGCGGCGCCGGCGTTCCAGCAGATCGCGAGCTTCGACCTCGGCTATCTCGAGATCCCGCCGGACGCACCGACTGGCTGATGCCGGCGTGGCGCGAGTTGAGCGGTCGCGAACGGCTGCTGTCGCTCGCCCTCACCGCTCGACTGCCACTCCTCATCGTCGGCGCGCTCGGCGCTGCCGCTCGCTGGCGTCCTGCCGCGTTCATCTTGCTCGCATATCTCGTCACGACGATTGGCCTCAACCTCGTGATCGGCGCCGTCGAGTATCGAAGGACGATGTCGCGGCCTTGGCCAAAGGTCACCGCCCGAGGAGACGACGACGATTGGTGAAGCGGTGCGGCACGATCTCGGCACACTCTCGTGACAGACACGTGCGTCTTGACTCGCTAGCCTGACGGCTGGTGGGCGGGGTCAGGGGCTCCCAGCTGTCGGCCGCGTGTACCTGTACGACGTGACGGGCGGCTCCGGCGGCCTGACTAGACTCCGCTGGCGAGATGAAGCTGGAGCGGCTCATCGCCGCGCTCGGCCCGACCGAGGTCGTTGGGCGCGCTCCCGTCGAGATCCGCGAGCTCGCGTACGACTCCCGCGAGGTTCCCCCGGGCGCGCTCTTCTTCTGCATCCCCGGCGCGAAGGCGGACGGGCACGACTTCGCGCGGCAGGCGCTCTCAGCCGGTGCGGCGGCGCTCGTCGTCGAGCGCGCGCTCGAGCTCGACGCTACGCAACTTCTCGTCCCGAGCGTGCGCGAGGCGATGCCCCGCGCGGCGGTCGAGTTCTTCGGCGATCCGACAAGGCAGCTCGACGTCGTCGGCGTGACCGGGACGAGCGGCAAGACGACGACCGTCTTTCTTCTCCGCTCGATCCTCGAAGCAGCGGGCCGGCGCCCGGGCCTGCTCAGCAGCATCGAACGCCGCGTCGGGAACGACGTCCGCGCGCCGACGCTCAACACGCCGGAAGCGATCGATCTGCAACGGCTGTTCCGCGAGATGCTCGAAGAGTGCAACGACGCCTGCGTGCTCGAGGCGACGTCGATCGCCTCGTCGAAGGGCCGTCTCGACGGGACTCGCTTCGCGGCGCTCGTCTTCACGAATCTCAGCCAGGACCACCTCGACTTCCACGGCACGATGGAGGAGTACTTCGAAGCGAAGCGCCGGCTGTTCGCACAGGCGCAGCACGCGATCGTCAACGTCGGCGACGAGTACGGGCGACGCCTGGCGGGCGAGCTTCCGGGCGCGATCACCTTCCGCGCCGGCGACGCGCTCGACGCGGACCTGAGGCTGCCCGGGAGCTTCAACGTCGAGAACGCGCTTGGCGCCGCGGCGGCCGCCCGCGCACTCGGCGTCGACGAGGACGCCGTCCGCGCGGGCATCGAGGCCGTGCACGGAGTCCCCGGCCGCTTCGAGCCGGTCGACGAGGGCCAACCCTTCGCCGTGATCGTCGACTACTCCCACAAGCCGGGGGCGCTCGAGACCGTGCTACGCGAGGCGCGTGCGCTGTCGAGCGGACGTGTCCTCTGCGTCTTCGGTGCCGGCGGCGACCGTGACCGCGAGAAGCGCCCGGTGATGGGGCGGGTGGCGGCACAGCTCGCGGACGTCGCGATCGTCACATCCGACAATCCGCGTAGCGAGAGCCCCTCGGCAATCGCCGCCGAGATCGTCGACGGGCTCGAGCTCGACGTCGAGCTCGACCGGCGGGCGGCGATCGAGCGGGCGATCGAATCTGCCGGGGAGGGCGACGTCGTCGTCATCGCCGGCAAGGGCCACGAGCAGGGCCAGGAGTTTGCCGACCGCACGATCCCGTTCGACGATCGGGAGGTGGCGCGGGCGGCGCTGCGAAATCTCAAGACGCCCGCATGATTCCGCTTCCGACCACCCTCCTTGCCGGCCTCGGACAGGTTGACGCGCGCGAGGACCAGTTCTCTGGCGTCCAGGTCGACTCCCGCCGAATCGTTCCCGGCGATCTGTTCGTCGCGGTCGGTGTCGGCTCCGAGTTTGTCGAGGACGCCCTCTCCCGGGGCGCCGCGGCGACCCTCGTTCCGGACGACGCGTTCGGCGCACTCGCCCGCATCGGGCGCGAAGTCCGCGACCGCAGCACGGCACGAGTTGTCGGGATCACCGGCTCGATGGGGAAGACCTCGACGAAAGACATCCTGGCCGCCCTCTGCGCACCCGCCGCACGCACGATCGCGGCGGAGGCGAGCTTCAACAACGAGATCGGCGTTCCGCTCACGCTCTGCCGGCTCGAGCCAGACACCGAGGTTTGCATCCTCGAGCTTGCAATGCGCGGCTTCGGCCAGATCGCGGCGCTGTGCGAGATCGCGCGTCCGGAGATCGGCGTGATCACGAACGTCGGCCCCGTCCACCTCGAGCTGGTCGACTCCGTCGACGGTGTCCGCCGGGCAAAGAACGAGCTCGTGA
The DNA here is from genome assembly GCA_005885125.1 of Actinomycetota bacterium. Lineage (GTDB taxonomy): Bacteria > Actinomycetota > Thermoleophilia > Gaiellales > Gaiellaceae > 3-1-20CM-4-69-9. The sequence goes on along the minus strand of VAXU01000118.1, from coordinate 12,683 downwards.
CGTCGCTCCCGCCGGCGGGAACCGCAATCGTGCCGTCCGACTTTCCCGTCGAGCGTGACGACCTCGACGTCGTTCGGATCGGAACGCCGGAGGGGCGGATCGAGGACGGCCGCACGGTGCTCGGCGGCGTCAGCCTCAGTTTCACGGCGCCTCACCAGGTGCAGAACGCGGCCGCGGCGCTCGCGGCGCTCGACGCACTCGGGCTTCCGCGACCGGAGCGCGTCGAGGTCGACTTCTCACGCTGGCGCGGGGAGGAGGGCGAGCTGCCGGGCGGCGGGCTGCTGATCAACGACGCGTACAACGCGAACCCGGTGTCGATGCGCGCGGCGCTCGCCTATCTGGCCCAGCGCTCGGAGGGACGGCGGATGGTCGCGATCCTGGGTGACATGGCGGAGCTGGGACGCACCGGGCCCGCGTACCACCGGGAGGTGGGCGCCGCGGCCGTGGAGCTCGGGATCGACGAGATCCTCGCGGTCGGGCAGCTGGCGCGCGGGTATCTCGAGGCTGGGGCTCGCGGACGTCAGGTGGCGAACGTGCACGAGGCGCTCCGCGAGCTCGACCAGGTCGTGCGACCCGGCGACGCGGTGCTCGTGAAGGCGTCGCGTGCCGTCGGTCTGGAAGCGGTCGCGGAAGCGCTCACCAAGGTCCCAGCGGCGTGATCCGAGTCCTTGTCGCAGGCGTGATCGCGATGGTGGTCTCGATCCTCGTTGGTCCGCGCTTCATCGCGTTCCTCCGCCGCAACGAGTTCGGGCAGCACATCCGGGAGGAGTTGCCCGAGCGGCACGGCGGCAAGCAGGGCACGCCGACGATGGGCGGCCTCCTCATCCTCGTCGTCGCGACCGCCGCGTTCCTCGCCGTCTCGAAGTACAAGGTTCCCGCGCTCACGGTGCTCTTCGTGACGCTGGGCTGTGGCGCGGTCGGTTTCCTCGACGACTTCATCAAGCTCACGCACCGGCGCTCGCTCGGCCTGCGGGGCCGCTGGAAGCTCGTCCTCCTTGCTTTGATCACCGTCGGCGTTGCGTTCGCGGCACGGCACCAGCATCTGCCGACGACCGTCTTCATCCCCGTCGTGCACTGGAACGTGCAGCTCTCCTACGGCTGGTACTTCCTGCTCTTCCTCGTCATCGCCGGCAGCGCGAACGGCGTCAACCTCGCGGACGGCCTCGACGGGCTCGCGGCCGGGACAGGAATCATCTCGCTCGTGACTTTCACCGGGATCGCGGTCGTCACGTACATCCGCTCAGGCAACCCGGGCGGCCGCTTCGACTCGCGGCTCGACCTCGCGATCGTCGGCGCTGCGTTGATCGGAGCCACGATCGGTTTCCTCTGGTACAACGCCTTCCCCGCCGAGGTGATCATGGGCGACACCGGCGCGATGGCGATCGGAGGAGGTCTCGCCGCGTTCGCGATCTTCACAAAGACGATCTTCTTGCTGCTGCTGATCGGCGGCATCTTCGTGATCGAGGCGCTGTCGGTGATCATCCAGGTCGTCGCCTTCAAGTACTACGGACGGCGTGTGTTCCTGATGGCACCGATTCACTACCACTTCGAGATGAAGGCGTGGTCGGAGACGAAGATCATGGTGCGCTTCTGGATCGTCGGCGCGATCCTGTGCGCGGTCGGTTTCGCGCTCTTCTACCGCGACTTCACATTCTTCCGCCGCTGAAACTGCCGCGCCGTGCACTCGTCGTCGGGCTCGCGCGGTCGGGTGAGGCGGCAGCGCTCGCCCTGACGCGACGTGGGGTGGAGGTCGTCGGTGCCGACCGCGACCCCGGGATCGACGCCGGGAGGCTTGCCGAGGCGGGCGTCGAAGTGCATGTCGGGACCGAGGAGGACCGGTTGCTGGAAGGTGTCGAGCTGCTCGTCAAGAGCCCCGGCGTGCCGGGGGAGTCGCCTCTGCCGGCGGCTGCACGCACGCGCGGGATCCCCATCTGGAGCGAGGTCGAGCTCGGCTACCGGCTGCTGAGCGGGAACCCGATCGTCGGGGTCACCGGGACGAACGGGAAGACGACGACCACGGAGCTCCTGGGCGCGATGTTCCGCGCGGCCGGACAGCCGGTGGCCGTCGCGGGCAACGTCGGCAGGCCGCTGACGGCCTTCGACGGCGCGATTCCGCCCGAGGCGTGGATCGTGTGCGAGCTCTCCAGCTTCCAGCTCGAGGACGTGCACGAGTTCGCGTGCGAGGTTGCCGTCCTCTTGAACCTCGAGCCCGACCACCTCGACCGTCACGGGACGTTCGACGCCTACCGTGACGCGAAGCTCCGGATCTTCGACCGCGCGCGCGTGCGCATCGTGCCCCGCGGCCTCGGGCTCGAAGGCTCGGAGTTCTCAGCCGACGATCCTCTTCCGGCCGAGCCCCTGATCGTCGAGCACCGGCTCGAGCTCATCGCCGAGATCGGCGGCGTGCGCTACGTCAACGACTCGAAGGCGACGAACACAGCCGCCGCGCGGCGGGGCATCGCGGCGTACGCCGACCGGCCCCTCCGCTTGATCCTCGGCGGCTCCCTGAAAGGCGAACCGTTCGACGAGCTCGCCTCTTCGCTCCCCGAGACGGTGCAGTCGATCGACCTGATCGGCGAAGCGACCGCCCAGCTCGCCGACGCCCTCGACCGGAACGGCCGCGCCTATCGGCGGGCGGGCGACCTCGGGACCGCCGTCGAGCAGGCCGCCGCGGACGCGCGACCGGGCGATGTCGTCCTCCTGTCGCCGGCGTGCGCGAGCTACGACCAGTTCCACAACTTCGAGGAACGCGGCGACACATTCCGGCGGCTGGTCGAGGAACTCCGGTGAAGCGGCAGACGCTCGAGAGCCGGCTCCTCGTCCTCGTCACCCTCGGACTGGTCGCGTTCGGGCTCGTGATGGTGTACAGCGCGACGTCCGCGCCCGCCGCGCTCGCCCGCACGGATCCGATGTCGTACCTCAAGAAGCAGGGCGTCTACGCGCTGATCGGCGTCGCGCTGATGATGCTCGCAGCGCGGTTCGACTATCGAAGCCTCCGCGTGTTCGCGCCGACGCTCGTGCTCTCGGCGCTCTTCCTCTGTCTCGCGGTGCTCGTGATCGGGACGCGTGTGAACGGCGCGCGCCGCTGGGTCGAGGTCGGCCCGGCGACCTTCCAGCCGTCCGAGCTCGCGAAGCTGGCGCTCGCCGTGTGGGCTGCGGCCTACCTCGCGCGACATCCCGCTCCGCGGACGCTCAAGAATCTCTGGCGCCCGATCGGCGTGCTGCTGTTCGCCTTCTGCGTGCTCGTGATCGCTGAACCGGATCTCGGCACCGCGATCGTCATCGTCCTCATCCTCGCCGCCGTGCTCCTGATCTCGGGGACGCCGATGCCGACGCTTGCACTCGGCAGCGGGATCGTCGCCACGCTGGGCCTGATCGCGATCTGGTTCGAGCCCTACCGCCGCACGCGCTTCTTCAGTTTCCTCGACCCGTGGAAGGATCCGCAGGGCGCGGGCTTCCAGACGGTGCAGGCGATGATCAGCCTCGGCTCGGGCGGCCCGCTCGGCGTCGGTTTGGGGCAGGGCGTCGGCAAGGTCAACTACCTGCCGGAGGCGCACACGGACATGATCCTGGCCGTGATCGGCGAGGAGCTCGGCCTCATCGGCGTCACTGCGGTGATCGCCGCGTTCGCCGCCTTCGCCTACGCCGGACTGCGCGTCGCGCTCGCCTGCAATGACCCGTTCGGAAAGCGGCTCGCGGCCGGGCTCGTCGCGCTCGTCTGCGGGCAGGCCGTCGTCAACCTCGCCGCGGTGCTCGGGCTTGCGCCCCTGACGGGAATCCCGCTCCCGTTCATCTCCTATGGGGGCTCGTCCCTCGTCGTCGCGCTCCTGTCGGTGGGGATCCTCCTTAACATCGCCGGCAGGAATGCAGGGACAGCGCGAGCTTCGGTGCCTGATCGCGGCCGGCGGGACAGCCGGCCACGTGCTGCCGTCGCTGGCGGTCGCTGAGGCACTCGTCGAGCGCGGCGTGCAGGTGACGTTCGCCGGGTCGCCCGACCGCATCGAGGCGCGGCTCGTCCCGCAGGCGGGATACGAGCTCGACACCTTTCCGATCGCCGGCCTGCCGCGACGACCGTCGCCTGCGCTCGCACGTGCACTGCTGCTCGCGGGCCGCGCACCGCGCGCCTGCGGGCGCATCCTCGACGCGCGCCGGCCGGACGTCGTGCTCGGCGGCGGCGGCTATGTCGCGGGCCCGATGGTCTACGCGGCGGCGCGTCGGCGGATTCCCGCGTCCGTGATGGAGGCCGACGCGCACCTCGGCCTCGCGAACCGCCTCGCCCTCCCGTTCGCGCGCCGCGTATTCCTCTCATTCCCGATCCGGGGGCGCGACGGCGGGAAGTATCGCGTCACCGGCCGGCCGATCCCGGCGCGGTCACGGCCGACCTCGCAGGCCGAAGGCCGGCGCCTCTTCGGACTGCCCGGCGTCGGGCCCGTCCTGCTCGTGTTCGGCGGATCGCTGGGCGCGGGCCTCCTGAACGAGCTCGCCGTCGAGGCCTTCGGGCCGGCCGGGCCCGCCGTGCTCCATCTCTCCGGCACGCGCGACTACGACGAGCTTCGACCGAAGATCACGCGTCCCGACTACCGCCTGTTCGCGTACACCGAGGATTTCGGCGCTGCGCTCGGCGCGTCCGATCTCGTGCTCGCGCGTGCAGGCGGTTCGGTCTGGGAGCTGGCGGCCGCCGGCAAGCCCGCAGTCCTCGTTCCCGGTCTCTTCGCGACGGGGGACCACCAGAGCAAGAACGCGGAGTACTTCGAACACGGCGGCGGCGCGGTCATCGTGCCGGAGCAGGATGCCGGCCGCGCGCCGGAGGTGGTCCGCTCGCTGCTCGACAATCCGCGCCGCCTCGGCGACATGGCCGCGGCGATGCGACGACTCGCCCGGCCGAACGCGGCGGACGAGGTCGCGAAGGAGTTGATTGCGCTCGCTTCCGCTTGAGGGGCGAAGACTGTGGCTCGCGGGGATCGGCGGCGCGGGTATGAGCGGCTATGCCCTGCTTGCGCACGCGTGGGGCGCGGAGGTGCGCGGGTGGGATCGCGTGCAGACGCCCTACCTCGAGCATCTGCCCGAGGACGTGGCCGTCGAGATCTCGCCCGACCCGTCGGCGCCCCCCGACGGTTGGGAGCCGTTCGTCTCGACCGCGTTCGCAGGCCGCGTCGACGGAAGGTCGCGTTCCGAGTTGTTGGCGGAGCTCGTGGCGCTCCGCGACACGATCGTCGTCGCAGGCGCGCACGGGAAGACGACGACCACCGCGATGATCGCCTTCGCGCTCAGCGAGCTCGGCCGCGACCCGGCGTTCCTGATCGGCGGCGACGTGCCGCAGCTCGGCGGCAACGCGGGCGCGGGGGAGGGGTGGCTCGTGGTCGAAGGCGACGAGTCGGATCGCACCGTCGAGGCGCTGCGACCGCAGGTGGCCGTCTTGACGAACGTCGATCTCGACCACCACTCGACGTTTGCCTCTCTGGCGGAGGTCGCCGCTTTGTTCGAGGGCTGGCTCGCGGAGGCGCCGCGCGTTGTGCGCGGCGCCGAGCTCGCGCCGTACGAGGGCGAGCTCGCCGTCACCGGCGAGCACAACCGTCGGAACGCAGCGGTCGCGCTGGCCGCGCTCGAGGCTGTCGGGGTCGCACGACTGGACGCCGAGCGAGCAATCGCCTCCTTCCGCGGTGTCGCGCGGCGGCTCGAGCGGCGCGGCGAGCCGAACGGCGTCGAGGTGTTCGACGACTACGGGCACCACCCGGCCGAAGTCGCCGCCGCACTCGGAGCGCTGCGTGAGGACGGTCGCCGCGTCCTCGTGCTCTTCCAACCGCATCTGTACACGCGAACGCGCCATCTCGCCCGTGAGTTCGCCGTCGCGCTCTCGGCAGCAGACGCAGTTGCTGTCACAGACGTCTACCCGGCACGGGAGGAACCGATCGAGGGCGTCACCGGCAAGCTCGTCGTCGATGCCCTCGCGGAGGTGCGTCCCGGAATGGCGGTTGCGTGGACGCCGCTCGTCGAGGACGGCGTTCGCTACCTGGCTGCGCGAGCGCGTCCCGGCGACCGCCTGTTGACGCTCGGCGCCGGTGACGTCGATCGCGCGCCCTCGCTGCTGCTGGAGGCGTTCGATTGAAGATCGAGCAAGGCGTAGCGCTCGCGCGATTCACGACGATCGGAACCGGCGGTCCCGCGCGCGCGTTCGCACGACCCGGCTCGCTCGACCAGCTGGCCGAAGCGCTCGCCTGGGCGCGAGCCAACGACGTGTCCGTCGCGACCGTCGGACTCGGCTCGAATCTCCTGGTCGCCGACGACGGTGTCGACTCGCTCGTGCTGAAGCTCGGCGGCGACCTGGCCGCCGCGCGAACGGAGGACGACCTGCTCGTCGCGGGCGGCGGCGCCGTGAACGCCGTCTGCCTTCATCGGGCACGGGCCGCGGGCCTCGGCGGATTCGAGTTCGCGTGCGCGATCCCCGGCACCGTCGGCGGCGGGGTGTGGATGAACGCGGGTGCATACGGCGGCGACTGGGCGGGCGTTCTCGTTCGTGCACTCGTCGTCGACAGCGACGGCGCGCACTGGCGGACGCCCGATCAGCTCGGGCTCCGGTACCGGCATTCCGATCTTCGCCACGGCGAGGTCGTGGCGTCCGTGGAGTTCCAGCTCGAGCCGCGCCCGGGGGACGAGATCAAGGCGATCGTCGCCGACCTCCAGCAGCAGCGAAAGGCAGCGCAGCCGACGAACAAGCGGACCTACGGAAGCGTGTTCAAGAACCCCGACCACGAGTTGACCGCGGGTCGGATGCTCGAGGCCTGCGGGCTGCGGGGGTACCGGATCGGCGGTGCCCAGATCTCGCCGCGGCACGCGAACTTCATCGAGAACGTCGACGGAGCGCGCACGAACGACGCCGTCGCCCTGATGGCGGAGGCCCGTCGCCGGGCCCGGGACCAGTTCGGCGTCGAGCTCGAGCACGAGGTCGAGTTCCTGGGCCCGCTGGAGCTGCCGCCGCTGTAGGAGCGCTTCGCGTCGCGGCGAAGTCAGCTGCGTGGCCCCATCCGTCCTCTCGCTGCCGCGGCGAAGGCCGTCGGTGCTGCTGCGCCTGCTTCCATCCGGCCGGGCGCTGCTCGTTGCCGCCGCTCTCGTGCTGATCGCGGCGGGGTTGTACGGCCTCGGGCGGGAAACGTCGATGTTCGCGGTGCAACGCGTCGAGGTCCGCGGCGCGCCGCCCGCACTCGCGGCGCAGGTCGCCCACGCACTGCGCGCGTTCGACGGGACGAGCCTCCTGGCGCTGAACGGCGCCGCCGTCGTCCAACGGCTGCAGGAGCTGCCGGCCGTCCAGTCGGCGACGTACGACCGCGATTTTCCGCACACGTTGCGGGTGCGCGTGCTACCCGAGCAACCGGTGGCTGTGCTCCGGAGCGGCGCGGCGTCCTGGCTCGTCTCCGCCCGCGGCCGCGTGATCGCCGCCGTCGATCGCGGCGCCTTCCGGGCGACCCCGCGAATCTGGTTGCCGGCCGGTTTCGACGTCCAGGTCGGCTCGTTCCTGACGGACGAAGCCGGCGCGGTCGCACGGGCCCTGCGGGCGTTCGTCGCAGCCGGCTTCGCGGACCGTGTGACGTGGGCCCGGATCCACGACGGGGAGCTCAGCCTCGGCCTCCGCCACGGCCCCGAACTGCGCCTCGGGGGACCGGTCGACCTGCAGCTGAAGATCGCCATCGTGCGAAGCGTCCTTCCCACCCTGGCGCTCCCATCGGCCGGCGGTCCGAGCTTCGTCGATGTATCGGTGCCGGAGCGTCCTGTTGCCGGCTCCAACCCTCAACCCGGAGGTTGAGGTTGAGGGTTGTCTGCGTTGACACATGCGATTCTCGGACGTACCCTCCTGCGGAAGACACGCTCGACCGCCCCAAACGTCCACTGCAGCTTGAGGTCGAGCCCGCCCGACTGACATGAACCAAACAGGCAACTATCTCGCTGTGATCAAGGTCGTCGGAGTCGGCGGCGGCGGCACGAACGCGGTTAACCGGATGGTCGACGCAGGCGTCGCGGGTGTCGATTTCATCGCCGTCAACACGGACGCGCAGGCCCTCCTGATGGCGGACGCCGACCTGAAGATCCAGATCGGCGCGGACGTCACGCGCGGGCTGGGCGCGGGCGCGGACCCGGCCGTCGGATTCGCCGCTGCGCAGGAGAGCCGCGACGAGCTGAAGGACGCGCTCAAGGGCGCCGACATGGTCTTCGTCACGGCCGGCGAAGGGGGCGGCACCGGCACGGGCGGCGCGCCGATCGTCGCCGAGCTCGGCCAGGAGATCGGCGCCCTCACCGTAGGTGTCGTCACGCGGCCCTTCGCGTTCGAAGGGCGAAAGCGATCCGACCAGGCTGAGCGCGGGATCGACCAGCTTCGCGACCGGGTCGACACACTGATCGTGATCGAGAACGACCGGCTCCTCCAGGTCGTCGAGAAGCGCACGTCGATCGTCGAGGCGTTTCAGATGGCGGACGACATCCTGCGCCAGGGCGTGCAGGGAATCACAGACCTGATCACCGTTCCCGGCCTCGTCAACCTCGACTTCGCCGACGTGCGGACGATCATGCGCGATGCGGGCTCGGCCCTCATGGGGATCGGCTCGGCGTCCGGCGAGAACCGCGCGGCCGAGGCGGCGCGCACGGCCGTCTCGTCGCCGCTGCTCGAGGCCTCGGTCGAGGGCGCGACTGGAATCCTCCTCAACGTCACCGGCGGCTCGGACATCGGGCTCTTCGAGGTGAACGAAGCCGCCGAGGTGGTCACGAGCGCTGCTGACCAGAACGCGAACGTCATCTTCGGCGCGGTGATCAACGACTCGCTGGGCGACGAGATCCGCGTGACGGTGATCGCAACAGGGTTCGGTGCGGGTGCGCGCCGGCGCCGCCGGGAGGCCGCTCTCGAGGCGCCGATCCCGGCAGCCGGAAGCGAGCCCGCCGGCGGCTTCGACACACGGGACGTGTTGGACGTCCCGTCGTTCCTCCGGGACGAATAGCCGAGGTTTCACGGCCGCCCGGACGAGGTAGGAGGGCCTGCCCTCTTGGGGTCCATCATTCCCGGCTGACCCCACGACCCGGTCCGCCGCTCCGGCTGTGGCTCAGACGAAAGACAACCGGAGCGGCACCTCTCTCGGAGCGTTTGGCGAGACGTCGCTCGGCACGACGTCGCGTTTCGCCGAACCCTCCTATGGCTCGTTAGCATCGGCGGGGCATGGCCCAGACGTTGCAGCGGACGCCGCTTCACGACCTCCACGTCGCCCTCGGCGCGCGGATGGTTCCCTTCGCGGGCTGGGAGATGCCCGTGCAGTACGCCGGGGTCATCCCCGAGGTAAAGGCGGTGCGCACCGACGCCGGCGTCTTCGACGTCTCGCACATGGGCGAGTTCGAGGTCGAAGGGCCGCGCGCGACCGAGCTCCTCCAGGCGACGCTCTCGAACGATCTCGCCAGGATCGATCCGGGCCAGGCGCAGTACACGCTGCTGACCAACGAGCGAGGCGGGATCATCGACGATCTGATCGCCTACGAGCTCGACGGGTTTCGCTACCTGCTGATCGTCAACGCCGCCAACAGGAACGCCGACTTCGAGTGGCTGAAGGAGCGTGAGATCCCCGGTTCGGACGTCCGCGACGTTTCCGACGCCTACGGCCTGCTCGCCGTCCAGGGGCCGCGGTCGATCGAGCGGCTCGGCCTGCCCGAGGCCAAGGCGTTCACCTTCGCCGAGACCGACATCGACGGGATCCAGTGCATGGCGAACCGCACGGGATACACGGGCGAGGAGGGCTGCGAGCTGCTCGTCATGGCCGAGGATGCGCCGGCGCTCTGGAAGCGCGTCCTCGAGCGAGGCGTCGTCCCGTGTGGGCTCGGCGCGCGCGACACGCTGCGCCTCGAGGTCTGTTTCCCGCTGCACGGTCAGGACATCACCCCGGACACCGATGCGATCTCCGCCGGTCTCGGCTGGTGCTGCGATCTCGACAAGGAGTTCAGCGGCGCGCAGGAGCTGCGTGAGGTCAAGGCGCGCGGGCCCGAGCGGAAGCTCGTCCCGTTCGTCATGGACGAGAAGGCCGTTCCCCGAACGGGCATGCCGATCGAGGGCGGCGGCGAGGTCACGTCCGGGACCCACTCGCCGATGCTGGGCCGGGGCATCGGGCTCGGCTACGTGCCGGCGGCCACGGCAGGCGTCGACTCCGAGCTGACGATCGACGTGCGGGGCCGTCCACGGCGCGCGCACGTCGTCAAGAGGCCGATCTACAAACGCGAGGAGAACAGCTGAGTGGCAGCGACCGAGACCTATCCCGCCGACCTGAAGTACCACCGCGAGCACGACTGGGCACGGATCGAAGGGGACGAGGCCGTCCTCGGCATCACGTGGTTCGCGCAGGACGCGCTCGGGGAACTCGTGCACTACGAGGCGCCCGACGAAGGCTCGACGGTGACGAAGGACGAGCCGTACGGGGAGGTCGAGTCCGTGAAGGCCGTTTCCGATGTGATCTCGCCGCTGTCGGGCGAGGTGGTCGCGGTCAACCAGAAGGCCGTCGACGAGCCGGAGACCGTGAACGAGGACCCGTACGGGGAGGGTTGGCTGATCCGGATCCGGCTTGGCGATCCGTCCGAAGTCGATGCGCTGCTCGACGCGGAGGCGTACAAGCAGGTCGTAGCCGAACAGTGACGCATCCGTACCTCTCGATCACGGATGCCGACCGGGAGGCGATGCTCGAGACCATCGGCGTTGGTTCCGTCGAGGAGCTGTTCCGCGACGTGCCTCCGGCCGTCCGTTTCGACCGGCAGCTCGATCTCGATCCGGCGCTGACCGAGCAGGAGCTGACGCGGCACCTCGCGGATCTCGCCTCGCGCAACATCGACACGACCCGCGAGGTGTCATTCCTCGGCGCAGGCATCTACGACCACTACGTGCCTGCGGTTGTGGACGCGGTCCTCCAGCGAGGCGAGCTGCTGACCGCGTACACGCCCTACCAGCCCGAGATGAGCCAGGGAGTGCTCCAGGCGATCTTCGAGTACCAGACCGTCATCTGCGAGCTGACCGGCATGGACGTCTCGAACGCTTCGGGCTACGACGGCACGACGGTCGCCGCGGATGCCTGCTTCGTCGCGAAGCACGCGACCGGCCGTTCGAAGGTGGTCGTCACCGAGGCGACCAACCCGCAGGTGCGGCAGGTCGTCAAGACCTACGCGCCCGGCTTCGGGCTCGAAGCCGTCGAGGTCCCTCACCGCGGCGGCACGACCGACCCCGACGAGCTTCGCCGAGCAGCAACCGACGCGGCCTGCGTCATCTTCCAGCAGCCGAACTTCTTCGGCTGTCTGGAGCCGGCGCCGGACCTCGCGGCCGCGGCGAACGACGCGGAGGCGGTCGCAATTGCGCACGTCGATCCGCTGTCGCTCGGCGTCCTCGAGGCACCCGGCAACTACGGCTGCGGTCTGGCGATCGGCGAAGGTCAGGGGGCGGGCAACTACCAGTCCTTCGCGGGCCCGCACTACGGATTCCTCGCGGCGCGGAGCGAGTTCACCCGTCGCATGCCGGGACGGATCGTCGGCGAGACGCTAGACGCCGCGGGCGAGCGCGGCTATGTCCTGACGCTGCAGACCCGGGAGCAGCACATCCGGCGCGAAAAGGCCACGTCCAACATCACCACGAACCAGACGCTGCTCGCGCTGGCGGGCCTCGTGTACCTCTCATGGCTCGGACCGCAGGGTCTGCGCGGGGTGGGGGAGACCTGCATGAGCCTGGCACGCCTTGCGCAGGAACGGCTGGCTGAAGCGGGCTTCGACTCGGTGTTTCCCGAGCGGACAACATTCAAGGAGTTTGCCGTCCGCGTCGGACGGAATGCGCGCGAGGTCGTCGCGGCGGCGCGCGAGCGTGGCGTCCATCCGGGCTACGCGCTCGGCCGCGACTACGCGGGTCTGGACGACGCACTTCTGATCGCCGTCACCGAGCGGCGCACGCGCGAGGACGTCGAACTGCTCGCCGAGGCGCTCGCAGCATGAAGCTGATCTTCGAACGGTCGCAGCCGGGCCGGCGAGGCGGAGGCCCGCCGAGCCATGACCTCCCGGCGGCAGCGATCCCCGAGGAGCTGCGCCGGGCCGAGCCTCCGCGGCTGCCGGAGCTCGCCGAGCCGGAGCTGCTGCGTCACTTCACGGAGCTCTCCACGCGGAACTTCGGGATCGACACGGGCTTCTATCCGCTCGGCTCGTGCACGATGAAGTACAACCCGCGGGTCAACGAGCGGCTCGTGATGCTGCCGGGCTTCCGTGACCTCCACCCCTACCAGGACGAAGACGCGGCGCAGGGCGCGCTCGAGCTGATGTGGCGCCTGCAGGAAGCGCTGATCGAGATTTCGGGGCTACACGCCTGCTCGCTCCAGCCGGCGGCGGGCAGCCAGGGCGAGCTGACCGGTCTCATGCTCATGCGCGCGTACTTCAACGACCGAGGCGAAGGCGCTCAGCGCGACACGGTCATCACCGCGGACACCGCGCACGGCACGAACCCGGCGAGCGTGACCATGGCCGGCTACAAGCTGGCGAAGGTCGCGACCGACGCGCGCGGCAACGTCGACGTCGCCAACCTGCGCGAGCTGGTGGACGAGCGGACCGCCGGGCTCATGCTCACGAATCCGTCGACCCTTGGACTCTTCGACGAGAACATCGAAGACGTCGCGAAGATCTTCCACGAGGCAGGCGCCCTC
>VAXU01000117.1 GCA_005885125.1 Actinomycetota bacterium | reverse complement strand
ACGCCGGGGCTGAGACGGGGCGTGCGTGTGCCTCCCGCCGGGCGGAGCCCGGCTCCGGCGACGGATGGCTGTGACTTTCCCTGCTAGTTAGGCCTGCGAAGTAGGCCGGATCTTGCGGCTACAAAGAAACCCTGGCGAGCTCTTCGATCGACGTCAGGCCGGAGGCGACTTTGGCCAGGCCGTCGTCCCACAGCGTTCGCATTCCCTCGCCGATCGCTGCACGCTCGATCTCTTCGCGGCTCACGTTCTGCACGGCGAGCGTCTCGATCGTCTCGCTCATCTCGAGCAGCTGGTAGACGCCGATCCGGCCCTTGTAGCCGGTCTGGCCGCAGCGCGGGCAGCCTCGCTTGCGGTAGAAGGCCATCCCGTCCGCCGCGGCCGCGACCTCAGGCGTCACCCGCGCGTTGAGCAGCTCGTCCACCGACGGCGTGTACAGCTCGCAACAGTGCGTGCAGAGCTTGCGGGCGAGGCGCTGGGCGAGGACGGCCGAGACGGCCGCGCCCACCAGGAACGGTTCCACGCCCATCTCGTTCAGCCGCGTCAGCGCCTGCGGCGCGTCATTCGTGTGCAGCGTCGACAGGACGAGGTGACCCGTGAGGGCGGCCTCGATCGAGATCTTGGCCGTCTCGCCGTCGCGGATCTCGCCCACCATCACCACGTCGGGGTCGGAGCGGAGGATCGACCGCAGCGCCGTCGCGAACGTCAAGCCTGCGCGCGGGTTGATCTGCACCTGGTTGACCCCGGTAAGGCGATACTCGACCGGGTCCTCGACGGTGATGATGTTGATCTCGGCGCGGTTGATCTCGCTCAGCGCGGCGTAGAGGGTCGTCGACTTACCGGAGCCCGTCGGCCCCGTGACGAGCAGTGCACCGGTGGGCTTGCGGATGATCGCCTCGAGCCTCATGCGCATCTCGTCGGAGAGGCCAAGCTCGGTCAGGGTCGGCGCCCGCCGCGACTTGTCGAGAAGACGCATGACGATCGACTCGCCCTCGACCGTCGGTAGCGTCGCGACACGGATGTCGAGGAGACGTCCGGCCGCGGCGGCGTTGAGCGAGATGCGGCCGTCCTGCGGCTTACGCCGCTCGGCGATGTCCAGCTTCGCGAGCACCTTCAGGCGCGTCGTGACCCCGGCCATCATCCGCTTGGGAATCCGCTGAACTTCCTGAAGCACGCCGTCGACGCGGAAGCGAACGAGGAGCGTGTCCTCCTGCGGTTCGAAGTGGACGTCGGAGGCGCCGTCCTCCGCCGCCTGGAAGATCACGGAGTTGACAAGGCGGACGAGCGGCGCGTCCGAGATGCCGTCGTCGACCTCGAGGTCGTCGCCCTCCGCTTCCTCCTCCAGTTGCAGCGCGAGCTCCTCGTCGACCGCGGCGCGAGCGCCGAATGCCTCCGACGCGCGGGCGAGCCGGCGAATCTCAGTGAGGATGTCCTCCTTGGCGGCCACGCCCAGCTCGACCTGGTGGCGCGTCGCAATTCGCAGCTCGTCGATCGCCTGGATGTTGCCGGGGTCGGCGATCGCGACGCTGAGCATCCCGTTGCCGAGCGCGTAGGGGATTGCGATCAGCCGCTCGAGCACATGCAGCGGGATCTCCTTCGCAGCCTGTTCGGACACGCCGGTCAGCGCCAGGTCGACGAGCGGCATGTGGTAGCGCGCAGCGAGCGTGCGGGCGATGCCCTCGCTCGAGGCGACCTCCTGGTCCACAAGCGCCTGGGCGAGACTCCCCGGGCCCGCGGCCCCTCGGACCAGCGCCAGCTTGTCCGCCGGGACGAGGCCGGTGGCGGAGATCAGGTCGGCGACGAGCTCGGCGAGCGCGTTGATCGGCGGCGGAGTGCCACCGAGGCGCGCTCCACCGGGCGGCGCCGCGCCCTCCGGCGTCGTGCCGGGGGTACGCAGATGCGGTGGACGCTCGGTGTCCATCTATCCCTCGTTCGAGGTATCGGCAGGGGGATGGCCGCACTTGACGCAGACCGGCTCAACCATCCCCCTTTCGGAGCCGATATCGCCCACTGTGAGGGACGTCCTCCGCTCGCCGCTCGCCCGGGTCTGGCTGCCGGTTCTGGCCGCCGCCGGGGCCGTCGCAACCCTCGATCGCCACTCGGACCCGGGCGACCTCCTCTACTTCGTCCACCAGGGCGAACGGCTCCTGTCGGCGCGATGGGCCGAGACGTTCGCCGATCCGACGCTTCAGTCCGGGCCGCTACAGCTCGTCCTCGCCGGCGCCGTCCGCAGCACGGAGGCGCTCGCATTCGTGATCGAGCTCGGAGTCGCCGTCCTGCTGCTCGTCGTGCTCGGGCGGCTCCGCGTGCCGGCCCGCTGGCAGGTCGCGGTCGGTCTAGCCGCCGTTGCCGCCGGCCTGACACACGGAGCGTTCGTCGACGGACATCCCGCTGAGGTCGTGACGCCGGTCAGCTGGGTCCTAGCCGGTCTCGAGGCCCGGCGCGGTCGTGCGGTTCGCGCCGGGGCACTCGTCGGGCTGTCGGCCGGATTCGAGCTCTGGGGTGTGCTCGGCGCAACCGTGCTGCTGCTTCTCCCGCGGCTGCGCGACGCGGTGAAAGGGCTCGCGGTGGAGGTTGCGGTCGTCGTTCTCCTGCTCACGCCGTTCGTCCTCGGAGGCGAATTCCGAATGTTCGACTACGAGTGGCGCGTCGCCGAAGGAACGTTGCTGAGCGCCGTTGTCCCGGAAGGCACGCACTTCGGCTGGCCGCTTCGACTGCTCCAGGCGAGCGTCGCCTGCGGGCTCGGCGCCGGGCTCGCACTGTGGCTCCGGCGCAGCGTGCACGCGGTCTGGCTCGTGCCACTCGCCGTCGTGATCGCGCGACTCGCGCTCGATCCGGTCGGCTACGGGTGGTACTGGCTGGAAGCGGAAGCGCTTGCGCTCATCGGCGCCGGCGCCCTGATCACGGCGCCGCCGCTTCGAGCACGCGCAGTTCGTCCGGCGACAGCAGGAGCTCAGCACAGGCCGGCAGCTCCTCCGCCTCCCGCGCGCTCCTGACCCCGACGATCGCGCCGGCCACCCCCGGACGCGACAGGACCCACGCAATCGCGACCTGCGCGGACGTGGCGCCGTGCGCCGCGGCGATTCGAGCAAGCTCCCGGCGAAGAGCGGTCAGGTCGTGTTGTGCAAACGGATGGCGGCGGCGAAAGTCATCCGCGTCGAGCGAGCCGACGTCGAAGCCATCCGTCAGGAAGCCGCTCGCGAGCGGCGACCACGTGAGCACGCCGAGGTGGTGTCGCTCCGTGAACGGGAGGATGGTCGTCTCCGCGTCGCGTGCAAGCAGCGAGAGCTGATGCTGCAGCGCGGCAACCGGCCCGACCGTCAGCGCCCGCTCGACGAGCTCGGGGGTGTGGTTCGAGAGGCCCCCGTGCCGCACCTTGCCCTCGCGCACGAGCTCGTGCAGCGCACCCCACGATTCCTCGATCGGCGTCGACGGATCCGGGTCGTGAAACTGGAGCAGGTCGACGTGATCGGTGCGCAACCGTTGCAGGCTTGCGTCGAGGTCGCGACGGATGCTCTCCGGACGGAGGTTGTCGCCGTCGCGAAACGTGCCGCACTTCGTGAACAGGAGCACGTCGTCGCGCCGTCCCGCGAGCGCGGTGCCGACGACCTCCTCTGCACGACCCCAGCCGTAGAACGGTGCCGTGTCGATCCAATTGATCCCGAGCGCAACCGCTCGCCGGATCGCGTCGACGGCCTCGTGCTCGTCCTGCGGTCCCCACCAGATGACCCAGTCCCGTGTCGACCCGAGCGGCGCGGTACCGACGCCGACCGGGCTGACCTCGAACGGTCCGAGCGAGCGTCGCTCCATGTCCCCCAGCCTACGGCGGCCAAGTGGCTCTGAGCCACGGAGCGGGCCGGATTAGCGATGGAAAGTGGAGAAATACGCGTGCAGCAGGTCGTGACCCCAGAAGAGGGCGACGACCGAGCCGAGCGCGAGGAACGGGCCGAACGGCACGCCCATCTTGCGTCCCGCCTTGCCGTGCTTCACGAGCAGCACGATCCCCGGAACCATCGCGGCGAGCATCCCGAGCATCAACGCCACCGACACCGTCTTTCCCAGCGCGGCGCCCATCAGCAGCGCGAACTTGACGTCCCCCATGCCCATCCCGGCCGGGTATGCGAGTGCGGCCGCGAGCAGGAACCCGGAGGCGGCGGCTGCGCCGATTGCCCATTGCGGGCTAAGCGTCAACGCCGTGTTGGCGGCGAGAACGACGGCCGCGGCGGGCAGCACGATCCGGTTGGGGATGATCCGGTGCTCAGCATCGATTGCCGAGACGGTGACGAGCACTGCGCAGAAGAACGCGGCAACGGCCGCCTTGGCCGTCACCCCGAACGCGAGCACGCACCCTGCGACGAGGAGCGCCGTCACGAGCTCGACCGCGGGATAGACGAGCGGGATCCGCGCGGAGCAATCGCGGCAATGCCCGCGCAGAACCAGGTAGGAGAAGAGCGGGACGTTGTCGTACCACCGGATCCCGTGTCCGCACGACATGCACGACGACGGCGGGCGGACGATCGAGCGGCGCAAAGGAACACGCGCCGCCACGACGTTCAGGAAGCTGCCGAGCGCGAGCCCGGGCGCGAAGGCGACGGCGGCGAGGGCGTAATCCACGCTCCGACTATCGGCAGCGGCCGTCCCTGACCTGAGGGATCAGCCGTTGGTGTACACGGGCGCTGCGGGGACGCCGGAGGTGTTCGGGTTCCCGGGCGCGCCGAGCGGGAGGTCGGCGAGCCCCGGCAGCGGCTTCATCTGGACGCTCTGCCCGAGCGTGATCGACCCGGTGATCGACGGGCCCTCCGTCTGCGACGACTGGCCGAGGTTGAGGTTTCCGGGCGTGAAGATCGCGCCCTGGAAGTAGGAGCTCTGGCCCAGGGTGACGCCGCCGCCCGCGACGAACATGAACATCGACGTCGAAGGCGTCCAGGCGCTGAAGTCGCACGTGCTCCCGTTGTACGCGCTCGTGTCGGTGGTCGTGTTCCACCCGCAGAAGACGCCGCCGTTCGTCAACGAGACCGTGCCCGACACGTACATCACCATTTCGCCGCCGAGGCCGTCCGAACCGTCCGAACCGGCTGGATGGAGGCCTTTGTAGTTGACGCCGCGGTACTTGACGACTCCGTTGATGCTCACGTTCCCATCGATGAAGACATTGCCGCGAATGCTCAGCAAGTGGTTCGTCGCATCCCAGTCGAGCTCACCGATGACTGAGCCGTTCAAGTCCTTCGTCTGGCAGGTGTAGTTGGTTGACGGAGTCAGGTTGAAGGTGGCGGGCAGACTGTTGTTCCGCACGGTGTCGTTGTCGAACGCCGTGCCGGCGAGACCGCCCGAGAGGCATGGGCTCAGCCTGCTGATCGAGGCGCTCTGGTAGTAGCCGTCCCAGTCGGTCGAGGTCACCGCCGGCGAGGTGATCGCCGGGGCGTTGGTGTCGTACCCACCGGGCTTCACGTAGAAGTAGTCGTTGTACGGCGAGGAGGTCGTACAGGTATGCGCGGTGTTCGTCACCGCCCCGGTGGCGCAGCCGCCGCCGATCTTCGCCGAACTGATCTGCTGGAGCGGGCTCGACTGGCCGACCCCTTTCGAAGCTCCTGACAGCCAGACGAGCTTTCCGCGGACTTCGAGCGACACGGGGTCAGCCGCGTTCGTCTCCGAGATGCTCGCCTGGTTCTTGAAGCACAGGTTTCCCTCCGTGTAGAGGGACGCCGTCAGCGCGGTCGTCTGATCGAGCGTGACATTGCAGACGTTTGGCGTCGTGTCCTTGACGAAGACGTAGTTCCAGGCGGGAACGACGTTGTTCTGCGCGGCCTGCGCACGGATGTGGATGATTGCCGTCAAGGTCCTGGTGGTTGCCTGGCCGCCGTACGGGTTCCTGGTCTGGCCGGTAGACGTAACCGTCCAGTTCGTGCTCGACGAGTCGAAGACTCCGCTCACCGTCGCCGTGCCTCCGTCGAGGTTGAACACGAAGGGGCTACAGGTATTGCCGAGGAGCGGTGATCCCGCCGGGCTGGCCGGCGGACTTGCGCAGTCGGTCGGCTGATTCGGCGGCTGCGGATGAAGAACGTGCGGATCGTAGGAGTTCGAAGCGTTGCGAAGAATCGCCGAGGCGTTGTTGACGCCGGCCTCCGCGAGGTTGTACGCGGAGACTCGGTTCTTCGATTGCACCGAGGCGCGCGAGTTGGCCGTTGTCGACTCGACGACGGTGACCACAGTCATGCTGAGCACGACCGTGATGCCGAGCGCGAGCACGAGTGCGAAGCCTCGCTCGTCCCCCGCCATCCGATGCAGTCTCTTCATGGTCTCCTGTCCGCCTAGATTCGGGTGCTGTTCCTGAGGAAGATCGTGTCCTGGAGCCGGTAGGCACCGGCCGACGAGCCTTTGACACTGACCGGCAGGTCGACGCTCAGCGAGGCGAGGCAGCCGCAGCCGGTGACATGACTGAACGCGGTAAAGGGCGTCGAGGTCGTGAGGTACTTGGCGACGCGGATCGCAGGGCTCGCCGAGCTGCACGACGACCCGGACTGCCGGTAGAGATCCCAACGGTTGGAACCGGGCACCGCCGCCGTGCACCACGTGGCGTCGCCACCTGCGCAGCTCGTGATCTTCAGCGTCACGGTGCTCTGCGAGCTCGTCCACGGATTTGGCGTGTTCGGGCTCACGTCGTAGGCGCAGTGGACGTCGGTCCGCAATTTGTCGAGGGCCAGGCGCGTGTTCTGCTGCGCCTGAAACCGGTTGCTCATGTCGATGTCGGCCTTCGAGGCAGACGTGAAGATCTGCGTCAGGCCGGCGAGGACGATTCCCATGATCGCCATCACCGTCACCATCTCGACGAGGCTGTAGCCGCCTTCTGCCCGCACGGCGATCGTCAACGCGATCTCGCTTCGACCTCCGCGAGCGCATGGCGGGCGGCTAGCTCGCTCTTGTGTCCAATGCCCCAGGTCCGCATGGCCATCTGGTCGGCTGCGATCAGCAAGCGGAGTGCTTCCGCGCCGTGCCACCAGCCGAAGCGTGCGCCGGTGACGATCCATGCGTTCTGGTAGAGGAAGTGGTGCACCGTCGCGTTCGACGGCTTCGGGTGCGCGGCGAGCCAGCCGGACAGGAGGCGGGCTCGTGCAGGCAGCGTCATCTCGTCCAGCGGCTCCTTCGGCGCGCCAACGACGGCGAACGCCGGCGGGCGCTTGGCTGCCGCGGGCGTTGCGGCCGGCTGCGGCTTCGCGGCCGGCTTCTTGACGACCGGGTTCTTCTCGGCGCCCTTCGAAACCGCCGGGACCTTCACCGCGGGCTTGGTTTGTGCCCTGAACGGCGACGACGCGAGGACGACTGCGGTGCCGATGTAGGGAGAGACGTCTTCGGGCTCGCCGGTCTCGGCGTAATTCGTGCGCGCGAGCGTCACGGTGATGGTCGGCGCGCCGGTGTCCTTCAGCTTCGTCCCGGCCGCCGGAGTCTGCGAGAACACGCGGTTCACGGCATAGCCGTGCACGGAGCCGACGACATGCCAGGCGAAGCCGGCATCCTCGAGCGAGCCCTTGGCGAAGACGAACGCCTGGCCGGCGATATCGGGAACGAGGACCGTCGGCGCGCTCACGGGCGCGGTCGGCTTGGCCGCGGCATCGGCGGAGATGCGCTGGGCGGCGCCGTAGGTCAACGTCGCCCCTGCGAACAGGAACACAGCGCCGAGGACCACGAGGCGTGGCAGATGAGCGGCTGCCCGAAGAGCCATATTCGGCCCATCGGCAGGAGTTGGGGGAAACTCAACCCCTTAACCGGGTCGCTCAGCGCGTAAAGGTGACGACCGGGCTCACGGGCTCCCCGACGACCCGGAAGACCCGGGCCGAGAGCAGAGGTGTCGGGGCGTCCTGCCAGCGGAAGGCCCGGCCTGCGAACCCCTGGAACCACGCTTCCTGCTGAGGCCAGGCGGTCGGCGGCTGCAGCTGGAGGTGGAGGTGCGGACCGGACGCGTCGCCGGTGTGACCGACGAGGCCCACCTGGGTGCCGGCGCGGAGCCGCACGCCGTCCGCGACCGTGGGGACGAGGTAGGCGAGGTGGCAGTACGTCCAGACCTGGCCGTCGTCGGCCTGGACGGTCATCCCGATCCCGCAGCGCGGGTCTGGCGAGTGCCAGGCGTTGAGGACGATCGAGTTTGCAAGCGCGTAGACGGGCGAGCCTTCAGGGGCCGCGATGTCGACGGCCGGATAGTCGTGGTGCGTGTGCGCGGCGGAGACGACGGCCGGACCGCCGCCGACGGGAAACACGTAGCCGCTGCCGAAGCTCGGCCCTGCGAGTACCGCGGACGTCCCGGGTGCGAACGACGGAGCATCCGCCTTCTGCTGGGCGGTCTGCAGCGACGACTCCGCATCGCGCAGCGCCGTGCGCGCACGTTCCGACGAGGCGTGTGCATCGAACAGACGAGCCCCGTACCTCGACGTGCGTTGTTCCGCTGCGAGGCGGTCCGAGAGCACCTGAGCGGACGCAACCTCGGCGTCCAGCTTCCGCGCCACGCGCTGCATCGCACGTTCTCGTTGCACCGCGGCGACGAGCGTGCGATTCGCCGCGAGGACCTGTCCGCGCGCGGTGTCGAGCGCGAGCTGCAGCTGCTGGAGATCCGCGGGCACGGACGGCCCGCCGTGGCCGTAGACATTCGCCAGTTGCAGCACTTCGTTCACGTACCAGTCGGCGTGGTTGTACGCGAAGACCGCCCGCGAGATGTCGCTCTGCCCGCCTGCTGCAGCGAGATAGCGTGCGGCGGCGAAGACCGCGTCGGTCGGGTTCCAGGGATCCGCGATGCCGTTGCCGTCGGCATCGACACCCCAGCGGAGCCACGTGTCGGGCATGAACTGCATCCAGCCGACGGCACCGGCGGAGCTCGGCCCCATGTTGCGGCCGAAGTTCGACTCGATCTTGTTGATCGCGGCTAGGACCTGCCACGGAACGGCATAGGCGGCACCCGCGCGTTGCCAGAGCGACTCCAGGGAGGTAACGGACAGGGCCTCGGCTCGCGCAGGCCGCGCCGTGAAGTTGACGGGAACGGAGATCGAGCCGGGCGCGTTCGGCCTCGACGCGGTCGGAAGCGCGACCTGCGCGCCCGCCGGCGAAGCCGAGGTCGTGAACCCGAGCACGGGCCTGTCGTCCGCCCGCGCCGTCCCCGCCGCGAGCGAGAGCGCCGCCGCGGCCGCAACGATCAGCCGTTTCATCAGCCGCCGGGCCCGGCGAGGCGAAGCGCCGGCATAGACTCGTCAGGCTCCGGCTGCGGCGCGGGCTCGACGGGCAGCGGCGCGCCCTCGGCGGGTGCGTCGCCCGCGGTGGCGGCAGCCTGCCGTTCGGTCGCGGCCTGCTGCTTGAGCGCGTGCTCGAGCGAGACCATGAAGTCGTGCCGGTTGCTGGAGGCGTTTGCGGCCACCTCCTGGTCGACCTCTCCCGAGAGAACGTGCTCGATCAGCGCCTGCGTAAAGGTCTGCATGTCGAAGAACTGACCCTCGGCGATCGCGTCCGGAATCCCTTCGGCCTCGTTGTCGCGAATCAGGTCGGCGATGCGCGTATTCGTCACCATCACCTCGACCGCCGCGACCCGACCGCCGTCGATGCGCGGGAGCAGTCGCTGGCTGATCACGCCCTGCAGGACGCCGGCCATGATCGACCGGATCATCGGCTGCTTGACGCCCGGGAAGAACTCGACCATGCGGCCGATCGTCTCCGCGGCGTCGACCGTGTGCATCGTCGAGAGAACGAGGTGGCCGGACTCAGCAGCCTGCAGCGCGGTCTGCGCAGTCTCTCCATCGCGCAGCTCGCCGATCAGGATGATGTCCGGATCCTGACGGAGCGCGCGGCGCAGGGCCTGGCTGAAGTCGTGCGTGTCGAGTCCGACCTCGCGCTGGTTGACAATGCACGAGTGGTCTGGATGCAGGATCTCGATCGGGTCCTCGATCGTGACGATGTGCTGCTTCCGTGTCCGGTTCATGTAGTCGATCATTGCGGCGAGCGTCGTCGTCTTTCCGGAGCCCGTTGCACCCGTGACGAGTACGAGCCCGCGGTGCTCGTCCGCAAGCCGGCGCACGCCCTTCGGCAGAGACAGCTGCTCGAACGTCGGGATGTTTTTCGGGATGACGCGGAACGCGAACGAGGTCGCGCCGCGCTGGCGGAACGCGTTGACGCGGAACCGTGGCAAGTCCTCGTCCTGATAGGCGATGTCGAGGTCGCCGCTCGCATGGAAGACGTCGCGATTCGGCGGGCTGATCTCCGTGATCTTGTTGAGGACGGCCTCGAGGTCCGCATCCGTGAGCGGCGACACCCCGTCGAGCGGCCCGACGGAACCGTCGCGGCGCAGGATCGGCGGCTTGCCGACCTTCAGATGGACGTCGCTGGCGCCGAGCTCGACGGCACGCTGGAGAACTGCATTCAGGTCCATGGGGCGATCCGAGGCTGCATCGGCAGCCCCGGGCGCCCGCTTTAGCTTTTAGAGAAGCGCAGCGTTGGTGGCCCTTACGTTGGCATCGCCGGCGGCTGGTTCGATGCCGGCGGCTCGGTCGTCGAGCTCGCGGATGCGCCTGCCATGGCGGGCTCGGCCGCTGCGCGGGCCTCGAGCTCCTTGACCCGGTCGACGAGCGGCGTCAGCTCGGGATGCGAGATCTCCCCGCTGTCGACGAGCCCGTACGCCGCCTTCCCAAGCTCGCTGTAGGTCTGGGCGAGCTCGCGCTTCGTCTGCACGTCCTCGACCCCTTCCTTCGCCTTCGCAGCCGCCTGCTCGGCCGCGGCCTTCGCCTTGTCGAGAAGACCCATCGTTCCCTCCTTACTCACCGAGGATGTTTCCCAGGATCCCGCCCGTGCCTCTCTCATCACCGCCGCCGTGCGCAGCCTCGAGGATGCGGTGCGCGGTCCGCGAGAACGGCAGCGTTTGGAGCGTCACGTGACCCGGGCCGGTCATGTGCACGAGGAAGAGGCCTTCGCCGCCGAACAGGCTCTTCTTGATGCCGCCCTGGATCTTGACGTCGTACTTGACGGTCGGCTCGATCATGACCATGCAACCGGTGTCGACAACGATCGTCTGACCGTCAACGAGATCGAAGTCGAGGAAATCACCGCCGCCGTGGAGCCACACGGTTCCCTTGCCCTTGAGGCGCTGAAGGAAGAAGCCTTCGCCGCCGCCGGCGATCCCCATCCCCAGGCGCTTGGCGAGCGCGCTTTCGATCGTCACGTCGCCGAAATGCGCGAGGTACGCGTGCTTCTCGCAGATGATCTCGCCATCGAGCTCGTGCTGGCGGATCGATCCCGGAAAGGGCCCGCAGATCCCGACCGCCCCGCTGCCACGGGCCGCGTAGGTCGCAAGGAACAGGCTCTCGCCCGCCAGCACCGCGCGCTTCATGCCGCCCATCAGACCGCCGGGCATCTCGACGTCCATCTGGACGTCCCCGGAGATGAACATCATCGCCCCCGCCTCGGAGGTGAGCTTCTCCCCCGTTTCGAGCGCGATCACGACCGCCGGTGCGTGACCCTCGCGGACATTCGCGTCCACGTGGCCGATCCTAAACCTCTCGTGCTCTACGCGGCCGCCGTGCGGTACGCGCGGCCCGGATCGCCGGCGCGGCGCGCGAGCGCCTCGATGAGTCGCATCGCGCGCCGCTCGACGCCTTTGGTCGAGCCGGGATCGTGGACCTCGCCGGTGATGACCTTCTCCAGTGCCCGCCACGTGACCGGAAGCCGCATGACCGCGAAGACGGCCCGCGGGAAGCGGTCGAGCGCCACCTTGGCGCCCCAGCCCGCCGACGCGATCGGGTCGAGCCGTGCGCGGAGTGCCGGCTCGTACGACTCGACCATTCCCGCCGCGATCGCCTCGGCCGCGAGCCGCGCACTGACAAACGCCTCGTAGATCCCGTCGCCCGAGACGGGGTCGACGAGCCCGGCCGCGTCGCCGACGAGGAGCGAGCGGCCGCGCGCGAGCTTCGTGCTCGGTCGCCTGAGCGGCAGCCGGTGACCGCGCAGGTCGGTGACTTCCGTGGGGTCGACCCCGTACGCGAGACAGAGCTCGCGTAGCCGCTCGCGAAGACGTGGCCCTTCGGACGCCCACCCGCCCACGCCGACGTTGACGTGATCGCCTTTCGG
>VAXU01000116.1 GCA_005885125.1 Actinomycetota bacterium | reverse complement strand
ACCGGTTGCTCGTCGACAACGCCTACGAGGCGACTTGGGCTCCGGACGGGACGCGGATCGCGTACGTCCAGGGACTTCCGAAAGGACCGGAGGTCGTCGTCGCGAATCCCGACGGATCGAATCCGCACGTCGTTGCGGCAGCTCATTGGACGCGCGCGGTCGAAGCGCCAACCTGGTCTCCTGACGGCCGGTGGATCGCCTACGCGTTCGGCGGCGTGAACATCGCTCAGATCTGGCTCGAGGCTGTACATCCCGACGGAACCGGCGCGCACCGGCTGACCGGGATACGTGGCCATTCGGATTGGGCCCCCTCGTGGTCTCCAGACGGGAGAGGGGTCACGTTCGTGCGCCACACCTTCAGACGCACGCCTCGTTCGGCTTACGTGGCAGTCGTCCAGTTGGACGGCAAGCGACTCCGCGTCTTCGACGACACGCGGTCGGTCTGGGGAGAGTCCGAAACGGCTCCCGCCTGGCGCCCGTAACCACTCACGGGCTTTCTCCGTTGCAAACCATATGAACGGCCGTGGTCTGAGCCCGTTTCTCTGCGCGCTTGGAGCCACAGCGCTGCTGGCCGTCACGGGCGCGTCGGCACGCGACACACAGAAGCGCGACACCGACTGCACGTGGGGCGCGTCCTCGGTTACAGCCACACTCGTCGACGGCAAACTCGTCGAGTCTCAGCCGCAGACGAGCGGCTGCATCCCAAATCCCTAATCGGTCAGGAAAGACACAGCGAGTCGCCGCCGGAGCCGGGCTTTGCCCGGCGGGAGGCACACGAACGCTCGTCATACCCTCGGCGTGAAATCGTCATGGCCGGCGAAGCCGGCCCGGATTTCACGACGCGTGTACGTCACAGCCGAGCACCATGAGTGCCTCGACTGCTTCCGTCACGAACGCCGTCGCCTGCTGGGCGTCGGCAAACGTGTACGGGCCCGGGCGGGTCGGGGTGCCGTTGCGGGCGCCGGCCGGATAGACCTCCGCCTCGACGACGCACGCATCCCCGTAATCGACGGCGCGCAGCACGGCGACCGAGCGTCCGTCCTTCCGGGCGTGCCGGACGAAGAGCTCCCGCTCGGAGGCCGAACCGGACTGCGGAGTCTCGTTCATCCGGTGGCGACGGAGGACAGCCCGGCGCCCACGTTGTGGGCAGCCTGGGCGACTGTCTCCTTGTCGACGAAGCCGTCGATCCGGAGCGCCAGCTTGGCGGGTCGCGTGTAGATGAACAGGCCGGGGTCGGGCAGCGCCTGTCCGAACTGCTCGGTCAGCGCGCCGACGTCGGCCTGGCTGAGCACGTTCAACGGCACGAAGGCAACGCCCGCGAGGGCCGCGCCCGCCCGGGCCTCCGCAAAGGCGATTGCGTCCAGTTCAGAGGTGGGATTCGAAAGCTCGACGACCACGACGCGGGATCGCCCGAGCGCGCGGGCGATGGGAACGGGCAGGCCGGCGGCGAGCGCGGCGACCTCGGCGGTCGGCTTCTTCCGCGCCGTGTGGACCGCCGGGGTGGGGCCCGGCCGGGTCGCCGGCTTTGCAGCGGTGCCCGTCTTGACCCCCGGTCCGAAGCGGTGGTGCTTGATGATCACGGGAGACGCCGAGACGCTGTTCTGCTTGCCGCCCATGAACATGAACGTCCCGCCGAGCGCCAGTGCGGCGGCGACGGCGACGAAGGCGGCGATGCGGACAGGGGCTGACACCGAGAGGCTCACGGGAGATCTATCGGCACCTCGAACGGGGGACTGAAGACAGAGGGCGCGGTCTCCCGCGCCCTCTGGATCGAAGCGCTCTCCGTTCGCTACGGACAGGCTCCGGTGACGATGTCTGCGCCGGGGCCCGCCTTCTTCCACGTCGCAGAACCGACCGTGCTCTGGATGCAGTAGGTGACCGAGTCGGCCGACTGAATCGTCAACTTGGTCGGAACCAGGGCAGAGTCGTACGTCTGGAGGGCCGAGATGGTCAGGCCCGCGTAACCGGCCGAGTTGCCGGTGCCGGTGTTGTCGGCGTTGTACGCCTCCACGGCGGGGATGGCGGCCCGGACGTTCGCCTTGGCAGCCGACTGGTTCGCGCGGTCCCTGAACGAGAGGTACGAGGGAATCGCGATCGCCAGGTCAGCTTGTCATGCAGGGTCTACTCCCTGCTCGTCTGTTACGGGCAGGCACCAGTCACGATGTCGGCGCCCGGACCGGCCTTCTTCCAGGTTGCGCCGCCGACCGTGCTCTGGACGCAGTAGGTGACCGAGTCCGCCGACTGGATCGTCAGCTTGGTCGGCACGATTGCCGAGTCGTAGGTCTGCAGTCCCGACACGGTCATGCCCGCGTAGCCGGCCGAGTTGCCGGTGCCGGTGTTGTCGGCGTTGTACGCCTCAACTGCGGGGATGGCCGCGCGGACGTTCGCCTTGGCAGCCGACTGGTTGGCGCGATCCTTGAACGACAGGTACGAGGGGATCGCGATCGCGAGCAGGATGCCCAGGATGATGATGACGACCAGGAGCTCGATGAGGGTGAAACCGCTCTCCTCACCGGCCAGTCGTTTCCTCAGCTTGTCTTGCATGGCTCTGTTTGCTCCTTCCGGGAACGTGAAAACGAGACCGGGCGCGGGGTCGCTCGAGGAAACTCGCCCGCGCCCGTCGGTCAGCTCAGCTCAGCTGAGACTTACGGGCAGGCACCCGTCACGATGTCGGCGCCCGGACCGGCCTTCTTCCAGGTCGCGGGACCGACAGTGCTCTGGACGCAGTAGGTGAGCGAGGTCGC
Organism: Actinomycetota bacterium; assembly: GCA_005885125.1. Taxonomy (GTDB): domain Bacteria; phylum Actinomycetota; class Thermoleophilia; order Gaiellales; family Gaiellaceae; genus 3-1-20CM-4-69-9. The sequence goes on along the minus strand of VAXU01000116.1, from coordinate 11,615 downwards.
CGACTGGATCGTCAGCTTGGTCGGGACGATCGCCGAGTCGTAGAGCTGCAGACCCGACACGGTCATGCCTGCATAGCCGGCCGAGTTCCCCGTTCCGGTGTTGTCGGCGTTGTACGCCTCAACCGCAGGAACTGCCGCACGGACGTTCGCCTTGGCAGCCGACTGGTTGGCGCGATCCTTGAACGACAGGTACGAGGGAATCGCGATTGCCAGCAGGATGCCCAGGATGATGATGACAACGAGGAGCTCGATGAGGGTGAAACCGCTTTCCTCATGAGCCAGGCGCTGCCGCAACTTGCTGATCATTCGAGGGGCTCCTTCCATCGGGACGAACGGAGATAGCCCCACTTCATCGGTCGAATCACCCATCGTGGGTAACCCTCGAAGGGGTGATCGGCGCACACCGGGCAACAAGCGGTCAAACGCCCTGCTAATGCGGTAAAGAAAGGCGGAGCGGCTGCCGATAGCTCGTTCGAGGCATAGATGCCGCTCTCGTATTCAATCGACGATCTGCTCGAGCAGATGGTCGCGCGCAACGCGTCCGACTTGCACGTGACCACCGATACGCCACCCGTGATTCGGGTGCGCGGCGAGATCCAGCGCCTTGACAGCTACGAGCCGCTGAGCGCGGAGGACACGCAGCAACTCCTCTACCGGATTCTGTCCAGCGAGCGGCAGAAGCACCTCGAGATCAAGCGGCAGCTCGACTTCTCGCACTCGATCCCCGGCCTCGCACGCTTCCGCGTGAACGTCTACTTCCAGAGGGAGTCGGTCGCGGCGGCGTTCCGGCTCATCCCCCAGGAGTTGAAGACGCTCGAGGAGCTCGGGATTCCGGCCTCGCTCCACCAGCTCGCCGAGAAACCGCGTGGGATCGTCCTCGTCACCGGGCCGACCGGCTCCGGGAAGTCGACGACGCTCGCGGCACTGATCGACGAGATCAATCGCAATCGCTCGGAGCACATCCTCACCGTCGAGGACCCGATCGAATTTCTCCACCGGCACAAGCGCTGCATCGTCAACCAGCGCGAGATCGGGCCCGACGCGACGAGCTTCTCCGAGGCGCTCAAGGCTGCGCTCCGCGAAGACCCGGACGTGATCCTCGTCGGAGAGATGCGCGATCTCGAGACGATCTCGACCGCGCTCACCGCCGCCGAGACCGGTCACCTCGTGTTCGGGACGCTGCACACGCAGAGCGCGCCCTCGACGATCGACCGGATCATCGACGTCTTCCCGCCGGAGCAGCAGGAGCAGGTGCGAATCATGATCGCCATGTCCTTGCAGGGGGTCGTCACCCAGACGCTGCTGCCGACGGCGGACGGTGTCGGCCGCGTGCCGGCGCTCGAGATTCTGCTGCCGGACGACGCCGTCAGGAACCTGATCCGCCAGGGCAAGGTCGAGCAGATCTACTCGGTGATGCAGACGAACACGGCGAAGGGGATGCAGACGATGGAGCAGTCGCTCGCGGACCTGATCCAGCGCCGCGTCGTCAGCGTCGAGGACGGGCTCTCTCGATCGTCGCGCCCGCAGCAGTTGATCGGAATCCTCGAGCGCGCCGGCTTCCCTGTGGATCTGCAGCAAGTTGCGGTTGAGATGAACGAGGGCACTGCGGCCCACGAAGAGCCTGCGCTCGGCGCTGGCCTTCGCGTCGCCGGGAGCTAGCGGTGGACGAGCAGTCCATCTGGAAAAAGGAGATCTCCTTCGGGCGGAAGAAGGCGCCGAAGGCCCCGCCCGAGCCCGGCGAGGAGCGGACGTCGATCTGGAAGAAGGAGATCGGCTTCAAGAAGAAGTCGAAGGCCGAGCAGACCGAGAAGCCCAAGACGGCGGCGCAGTCACCGGCCGAGCCGAAGCAGTCGATCTGGAAAAAGGAGATCTCGTTCGGCAAGAAGGCGAAGGCGGAGGCGCCGGCGGCGCAGTCACCGGCCGAGCCGAAGCAGTCGATCTGGAAAAAGGAGATCTCGTTCGGCAAGAAGGCGAAGGCGGAGGCGCCGGCGGCGCAACCGCCGGTCGGCGACAGCGGACCGGGCGAAGGGGTACGGGGAGACCGGGAGGCTTCCCCGGCAACAACCGAGACGCCCACGCAACCCATCACCGTCGCGCCCGAAGCAGTCGCCGCTCCCCCCGCGCCCGTCGTCCCCGAGCCGGCGTCCGCCGAGGCCACGCCTGCGCCGGTCGTTCCCGCGCCCGAACCTGCGCCCGTGTTCCGTCCGGCCGTCGCCGAGGCGCCCGAGCCGGCGGCGCAGCCGCCCGTCCGCGACAGCGGACCGGGGGAAGGGGTTCGGGGAAACCGGGAGGTTTCCCCGGCGACTACCGAGGCGCCCGTGCAGCCCGAGGCGGCGCCGCCGGTGATCCAGATTCCCATTCCGCCCACGACTACGGCCGTCCCGTCGCCGCCGCCGGCGCCGCAAGTCGTTCATCCGCCTGTCCCTGCCGCCGCGCTCCCGCCCGAGCCGAAAGACGAGAAGTCCGTGCCGTTCTGGAAGCGGGACATCGCGATCGGCCGCCGCGGCGCCGCGAAGGGGCAAGCCGGCGAGAAAGCCCCGAAGCAGAAGCGCACGAAGACGCCGAAAGTGAAGGCGGACCGCGGCGGCAAAGGCAAGAAGGTCGTCGGCCTCAAGATCGGTGCATCGCAGCTAGCGGCCGCGCGCGTCTCGAACAACGGCGCCGCCGAGCTCTTGCAGGTGGCACGCGAGCCGCTGAGCCCCGGCATCATCGTCGGCGGCGAGCTGCGCGACCCCGACGCGCTCGCGCTTGCGCTGAAGGATTTCTTCGCGAAGCACAAGCTGCCGAAGCGCGGCGTGCGTCTCGGGCTCGCCAACAACCGTATCGGCGTCCGTACGTTCGACGTCGAGGGCATCGACGATCCGAAGCAGCTGGACAACGCGATTCGTTTCCGCGCGCAGGAAACGCTGCCCATCCCGATCGACGAGGCCGTGCTCGACTACCAGGTGCTCGGGGAGTCTGCGAACGAGGCCGGCAAGGTCTCCAAGCGCGTGTTGCTCGTCGTCGCCTACCGCGAGCAGATCGACCGCTACGCCGAAGCGTGCAAGAAGGCCGGCATCGTCCTCCTCGGGATCGACCTTGAGGCGTTCGCTCTGCTGCGCGCGTTGCAGGCGCCGCAGTCGGGCGCCGGCGACGACCCGGATGCCGCCCTTGTCGCGGTCGCGATCGGACACGAGCGATCAACCTTTGCCGTCTCCGACGGGCGTGTGTGCGAGTTCACACGCGTCCTCGAATGGGGCGGCTCGGCGATCAACGTGGCGCTCGCCCGCACGCTCGACGCCGCGCCCTCCGAGGTGGAAGGCATCAAGCGGGCGCTCTCGCTCATGGACGAGATGACGCCGGACGGGCTGACCCCGGAACAGGCTGCGAAGGCGCGAGAGGCGATCAGGCGTGCGATCCAGACGTTCGCACGCGAGCTCGTGTCCTCGCTCCAGTACTACCAGAACCAGCCCGGATCGCTGGGCATCGGCGAGATCGTGCTCACGGGCGGGACCACGCACCTGCCGGGCCTGGCAGCCGAGCTCGAGAGGCTGATCGGCGTGCGCGTGCGCGTCGGCGACCCGCTCGCGCGAACCAAAGTCTCGAAGAAGATCGGACAGCCGGAGCAGATCGGCTCGCTCGCCGTTGCGATCGGCCTCGGAATCGAGGACTAACCAAGTGCGTGCCGTCAACCTCCTTCCTCGCGACCAGGCCCAGCGCGCCGGCGGCCTGCCGAGCACTCCGGTGCTCGTCGGCGTCTGCGCGGGCTTGCTGGTCGCCGCCGGGCTCGGCGGGGACTTCATGATCCAGAGCGCCAAGGTCTCGACGGAGCAGCGGAAACTCGACGCGCTCCAGGCTCGCGTGGACGCCCTGCCGGAAGCGCCGGCCGGTCCTACTGCCGGAGCGACGCAGCTCGCGGGCGAACACAGTGCACGGGTCACCGCCCTCTCGTCGGCGATGTCGAACCGCGTTGCGTGGGATCGCATCTTCCGCGAGTTCTCGCTCGTTCTCCCGGACGACGTCTGGCTGACGACGCTGACGGCGCACTCCCCGGTGTCGGCCTCTGTGGGGGCGAGCGCGCCGAGCGGCGGCGCCCTCCCGACCGAGTTCGCGATCACCGGCCGGACCTATTCGCATGACGGCGTCGCGCGGCTGCTCTCGCGCCTTCAGGTCATTCCGGATCTCCAGAACGTGACTCTGGTCAGCTCCGCACGCGCAGAGGTCGCCGGGCAGTCGGTCGTCGAGTTCAACATCGTCGCCGACATCCGCACCGCCGTTGGGAGCCCGTCGACGTGAGCCCGCGCAAGCCCCTCAATCCGACGGTTCTCATCGTCCTGATCCTGCTCGGCGTCACCGTGGTCGGCGTGGCGGGCTATTTCGGCTTGATTCCGCCGCAGGGGAAGAAGCTGGGGCGGATCAAGGCCGACGCAAAGAGCGCGCAGGCGGCGCTCGACGCGTACAACCACAAGGTCCAGGTCGCGCGCACGGCCCCGAAGATCCGCGTCGCGGACATCTACAGGCTCGCCAAGGCGATGCCGAGTACTACCGATATGCCCGACGTTGTCCTCGAGCTCAGCCAGCTGGCGCGCGACACCGGCATCCGCTTCGACTCGATCTCGCCGCAGCCGGCGATCGCGATCGGTTCCTACACGGTGCTGCCCATCTCCGTCACGTTCAACGGAACGTTCTACGACCTCGCCGATCTCCTGTACCGCCTGCGGTCGCTCGTCAACGTGCGCGGCGGACGCCTCGACGCCACGGGGCGGCTGTTCACCGTCGACACGCTCTCGTTCGGCGAGAGCCAGCTTCATTTTCCGCGGATCCAGGCGACGCTCGTGATCGACGCGTTCGTCTACGGCCCGGTGGGCGCACCGGCCGGCGGCACGCCGGTCCCGACCACGACGAGCACGACCGGAACCACTACGACTGGAACCACCACGACCGGGACGACCCCGTCGTCTTCCACGACGACCACGCCCGGCACGGCCGCGTCGGCGGCAGGAGCGCACTGATGTCCAAGAAGATCGATGCGGCAAAGGCGAAGCAGAAGAAGCAGAAGATTCTCGTCGCAGTTCTTGGCGTTGTCCTGCTCGGTCTGGGCGCGTACGAGGTGCCGAAGGTGATGAAGCAGCTGAACGCGAAGCCGCCCGTGTCGACGGCGGCCACGTCGACGACGCCGTCACCGAGCGGGACACCCAGCCTCGCCGCACCGACGCTGAGCGGTTCCGAGCAACCGTCGGCCGCGACCTCCGGGGCCGGCGGCTCTCTGGCGAGCGGCGACATTCCCCCGCCCGCGCAGGAAGGTCAGCTCGCCTCGTTCAGCCGCTTCGCGAGCAAGGACCCGTTTGCGCAGCAGCTCTCCGACAACAGCAACGGCTCCGGCTCGAGCTCGGGTTCGTCGGGCGGCGGCGGCACGTCGCCGTCGTCTCCCTCCTCGGGAGGTCTGCAAAGCCCGGCCCCCGGCAGCGCCGTGCTCTCTGTCAATGGGACGCTGATGAGCGTCTCGGTCGGAACGGACTTCCCGCAACCGACCACGAGCGATCCCTCGGCCCAGCCACTCTTCCATCTGATCTCGCTGACGGCACACACCGCGCGGATCTCGATCGTCGGCGGTTCGTACTCGAACGGGGCGGGGGCGGTGACGCTGACCGAGAACCGGCCGCTGACGCTGATGAACACCGCGGACGGGACGCGCTACAAGCTCGTCCTCAAGCCGCAGGGCACGCCTGTCCCGGGCGGGGCGGGGACGACGACGACGCCGACCGTCACCCTCCCGGCCGCAACGCCGTAACAAGGAGCGTTGTGGTGCGGCTCTTGAGTCGATCCCTTCGCCCGTGAGGCATTACAGGTGAGGCTGAGCGGTCGGGGCTGCCGCGTTGCTGTCCGAGAGAAACGCTCGCTCTTCAGGCGCTCGATCCGCGAGATCGAACTGAAGCACCTTTCCGAAGAAGGATCCGAGGAGCGTCTGAGCTTCCTGACGACGCGGTGGGTCGAAGCCTGGTCTTGTGGAGACGCGGGGAGCTGCGACGTCCTCTTGCTCTGAAGCAGTACCGAGTTCGTGACGAAGCCCAAAGGGCGAGGAATCGCGCGTCGTAGCGGCGGCGCGAAGCGACGCCGCGGAGTGCGCAGGAAACAGCCCGCCGCCCGAGCCGCGAAGCGGTTCGCGCGACGGGCGTCCTAGCTTCCCGTCGTGACGTCGAACGTCGACGTCTCACGCGCGAGCGAGCGGCTCAGGTCGTTCCCGGCACGGACGACGACCGTGATCACCTTGATCTGCCCGCCGCCGGTGGGCTGGTCGTAGTACAGGTACGTGTCGATGCGGTAGGAACGGCCGTCGGGACCGTTCGTCAGGAAGCTCGGATCGCACGAGTTCGTATTTGTGTTCGGGCAGCTGGTCACCGTGGGGACGAGCGCCTTCGGCGCGGTCGGGCTCGACATGTTCTGTTGGTAGACACTGTCGGCCGTCCAGGTCGAGTCCGCGACGGCGCTGTTCCACTCGCTCGTCACCTGCTGGATGTTGACGTACTTGATCCCGCGGAAGAGCTCCATCTGGGTGTCGGCGAGCGCAGTGGCGGTCGAAGCTCGATTCGCCCGCGCGAGAGCGAGGGCGCCCGAGTTGAACGCCGCGACGATCGCCAGGATGCCAACGTTCAGGATCGTCATCGCCATCAGGAGCTCGAGCAGCCCGAAGCCCTTCTCTGAGCGCAGGCGTAGCCGCACACCAGGCGTATCGGCAGGTCGCTCAAGCGCCTTGATGCCCTTGCCGATACCCCGTCCGAGGGACTGCGCGCATGCCTTCATTCGCTTACTCCGCCATCAACGCCAGCGGCGCCGAGCTAACCGGCGAGCTGCACGCGTCCGACGTCTCGGCAGCACGAGAGCAGCTGCGGCTTCGCGGCCTCCTTCCCTCGTCTCTGAAGGAGCTTGCGGGCGCAGGCGACGACGCCGGCATCACCGTCTTCAAGAAGATCAAGCCGAAGTCCCTGCAGATCTTCTCGCGCCAGTTCGCGACGATGATCGAGGCAGGGTTGAACGTCGTCGCGGCGCTGGTCATCCTCGAGGAGCAGACCGACGACAAGTACCTCGCCCAGATCGTCAGGGAACTACGTGCCGACGTCGAGGGCGGCCTCTTGCTCTCGGAGGCGATGGCGCGCCACCCGAAGGTGTTCGACCGCCTGTACATCGCCATGATCGAGGCGGGCGAGGCGGCGGGGATCCTCGACACGGTGCTCGACCGGGTCGCGTTCCAGATCGAGAAGGCGACGCAGATCAAGCGCCGAGTCAAGGGCGCGATGCTCTACCCGACGATGGTGCTGATCTTCGCCACCCTCGTCCTGATCGGGATGCTGATGTTCCTCGTCCCGGTCTTCGTGAAGATCTTCAAGCAGCTCGGCGGGCAGCTGCCGACGCTCACGCAGTACGTCGTCCAGGCGTCCGATCTGGTCCGCGGCGACTGGTACATCCTGTTCCCGCTCCTCGGCGCGACCATCTTCGGCGTTCGCAAGTACAAGCAGACGGACTCGGGCCGCCAGCTCTGGGACCGGGTCAAGCTGCGCCTGCCGATGAAGATCGGCGACGTCGTCCTGAAGGTGACGATGGCGCGTTTCTCGCGGACGCTGTCGACGCTCGTCGCCGCGGGTGTGGACATCATCCAGGCGCTCGAGATCACCGGCCAGACCGCCGGAAACTGGGTGATCGAAAACGCGCTCGCAGGCGTTCGGGCGAGGGTGCATGAAGGCGTGCCGATCGCGCAGCCGCTGATCGAGAACGACATCTTCCCGCCGATGGTGAGCCAGATGGTGAAGATCGGCGAGGAGACGGGAGAGCTCGAGAAGATGCTCGGGAAGATCGCGGACTTCTACGAGGACGAAGTCGACGCCGCGATCCAGTCGCTGACGTCGATCGTCGAGCCGATCATGATGATCCTGGTCGGCTGCATGGTCGGCGTGATCATCATCGCGATGTACCTGCCGATGTTCAAGATGCTGTCGCTCGTCAAGTGATCAACTAGACGAATATGGCGCTTGACCCAGATCCAGGTTTAACGGACGCACGGGCAAAGCCCGCACGTCCTCTTACAGGCACCGCAAGCGGTGCCTTCGCGCTCGTCAAGTGATCTACGAACGAACCATCTATGGCGACGAGCTCACACCGGCGGCGTCGAACTGCTCTTCCTCCGTCGAGCCGCGCAGCGCCAGCGTCGAGGACTGCCCGCCGGTCACCGCGTCGATGACCTGATCGAAGTAGCCGGCTCCGACCTCGCGCTGATGGCGCGTTGCCGTGTATCCGTCTGCCTCGAGGGCGAGCTCGCGCTCTTGCAGCTCGACGTACGCCGGCATGCCGCTGGCTGCGTAACCGCGCGCGAGCTCGAACATTCCAGCGTTGAGCGAGTGGAAGCCGGCGAGCGTGATGAACTGGAAGCGGTACCCCATCGCGCCGAGCTCCTGCTGGAAGCTCGCGATCTGATCATCGTCGAGATGCCGCTTCCAGTTGAACGACGGAGAGCAGTTGTAGGCGAGCAGCTTTCCCGGGAAACGTTCGTGGATCGCCTCGGCGAACGCCTGCGCCTCGGCGATATCGGGCGTGGCCGTCTCGAACCAGAGCACGTCGGCGTACGGCGCGTAGGCGAGCGACCGCGCGATCGCGGCTTCGAGGCCGTCGCGCACACGGAAGAACCCTTCGGGAGTGCGTTCGCCGGTGAGGAACGCCGCATCGGCGGGGTCCACATCGGTGGTTAGCAGCGAAGCGCTCAACGCGTCGGTGCGCGCGATCAGCACCGTGGGGACGCCGAGGACATCGGCTGCAAGGCGCGCCGCGGTCAGCGTGCGAACGAACTGACCGGTCGGGACGAGCACTTTCCCGCCCAGGTGGCCGCACTTCTTCTCGGACGCGAGCTGGTCCTCGAAGTGGACGCCAGCCGCGCCGGCCTCGATCATCGCCTTCATCAGCTCGAATGCGTTGAGCGCGCCGCCGAACCCCGCTTCGGCGTCGGCGACGATCGGCGCGAGCCAGTGTGTTCCGTTGCGTCCTTCCGCCCAGTCGATCTGATCGGAGCGGAGCAGCGCGTTGTTCAGCCGGCGCACCACCGCGGGGACGCTGTTCGCCGGATAGAGACTCTGGTCGGGATAGGTGTGACCGGCGAGGTTCGCGTCGGCAGCGACCTGCCAGCCCGAGAGGTAGATCGCCTGCAGCCCGGCCCGGACGGCCTGCACCGCTTGGCCACCGGTGAGCGCTCCGAGGGCCGGGACGTACTCCTCCGTCGCCAGCAACCGCCAGAGTCGCTGCGCGCCGAGCCGGGCGACCGTGTGCTCGGGAACGACCGAGCCGCGAAGACGGACGACGTCCTCAGCTTCGTATGCGCGCAGGATTCCGCGCCAGCGCGCCTGCTCAGCCCACTGTTGCTCCAGGTCTCCGGCGTCGGCGCGTATCCGGGCGTCACTCATTGCCGTGGTCCCGTTCGCAGAACTCCGGGCACGTGCATTCGGCCAGCTCGGCCGTGCACTGGACATAGGCGCGGCGGCGGTCGGCGAGAGCGGTGGTCGGAGGTTTCGGAGGATTCAGAGACGATTTGCGGAGGAGCGCCTTGAAGGTCATGGCCGTTCTCCTTTCGTTCGCGTGTGTCTCCACCGTAAGCGGGTCGCAGGACTAGGTCGTTCACGCGCGCGACGCAGGAAGTGTCACGGTGGCGACACTAGGACCCGCGCGTCCGATGTCCTGGTCCCGAGCGTTGAGCTCGGAACTCGGATCGAGACCCTGCCGCCGCCGCCGGGCGCGCTCGTGACCGTGGCGCTTCCTCCGTGCGCGGTCGCGACCGCTGCGACGATGGCGAGGCCGAGGCCGGCACCGCCGCCGCTCCTGCTCGGTTCGGCGCGGCTGAAGCGCTCGAAGGCGTGCCGAGCGAACTCGGGCGGAAAGCCGGAGCCTTCGTCGGTGACCTGGAGCTCAAGCTCGTCGCCCTGCTGGGAGGCCGTGAGGCCCACCGTGCCGGCGCCGTAGCGGAGGGCGTTCTCGACCAGATTGCCGAGCGCCTGCTCGATCCGGAGCCGGTCGAGGAAGGCGCCGCCGCTCCCCACGACGTCGATCGTTCGTCCGGCCTCGTGGGCGCGACGTTCGAAACGCGCTGCCACGCCGTCCAGAAGGTCGTGGAGCTCGACGTGGTCGCGCCGGATCGGGAGGATTCCGTTGTCGACTCTCGCAAGGAGCAGGAGGTCTGCGGCGAGCTGCGAGAGCCGGTCGGTTTCGTCTGCGACCGAGCGCAACGCCGCTTCCAGCTCGTCCTTGTCGCGTGAGCTCTCGAGGGCGAGCTCGACCTCTGCCTGGAGGTGAGCGAGCGGCGTTCGCAACTCGTGGCTCGCGTCTGCGACGAAGCTGCGCTCGCGCTCCAGCCCGGTCTCGAGCCGGCCGAGCATCTCGTTCAGTGTCTCCCCGAGGCGGGAGACCTCGTCGCGCGACGGCGCAACCGGGAGGCGCTCGGAGAGCCGACTCGCAGAGATCGCCGCGGCCCGCGTGCGCATCCGCTCCACCGGGCGAAGCGCGGACGCCGCGATCAGGTAGCCGATCAGCGAGGTGAGGAGGAGCGCTGCCGGCGCGCCGACGAGAAGCTCGTTTCGCAAGGTTGCAAGCGCATCGTCACGTGACTCGAGCGATGCCCCGACGACGACGACGAGTTGCCTGCCCTGCGCGATGACAGGGACCGCCAGCAGGCGCACGCTCTTGCCCGTCGGGTGCGCACGACCGATGAGCAGCGGACCGCGGCGCGCCTGCAACAGTTGGCTCTGGGTCAGGAGCGGCCTCCGGACGAGTCCGCGTGCCTGGTCGAAGATCCGGCCGCGCGTGTCGAGCACCTGAGCGAACGCGCCTACATCGCCCGCGGCGGGTTGCGACTCGTGGAGTCCTGTGTCCGCCTGCTTCACGAGTGCGGAAATGTCCGCGGCCCGGGCGCGGAGGCTTTGCGCGAGCGTGCGGTCGAGCGAAGTGGCGAGGTGCTGATAGAGGAGGAAGCCCGCCAGGGCGAACACGACGGCCATTGCCAGTGCGAAGGTCGCCGTCAGCCGCAGCCGGATGGGGACGCGGCTCACCCGCCGTCCTTGCGCAGCCGGTACCCGGTTCCGTGCACGGTCTCGATCGAGTGCCGGCCGAACGGGCGGTCGATCTTCTCCCGCAGGTAGCGGATGTAGACCGTGATCACGTTCGAGCGGTTGTCGTAACCGATGTCCCAGCCGTGCTCGAGCAGCTCGAAGCGGGAGAGGACATCGCCCGGTCTGCGCATGAACAGCTCGAGGAGCGCGTACTCCTTGCTCGACAGCTGCACCTCCGTCTCGCCGCGCCAGACCTGCTGGGTCGACGGGTCGAGGCGGAGGTCGCCGACCTCGAGCACGGTCGGCCGCTCGGCGGCGCCCCGGCGTGTGAGAGCGCGCAGCCGCGCTCGCAGCTCGGCGAGCGAGAACGGTTTGGTGAGGTAGTCGTCCGCGCCCGCGTCGAGCCCGGCGACCCGGTCTTCGACGGCGTCTCGAGCGGTGAGCATCAGGATCGGCGACCACACACCGGCCTCTCGGAGCCCGGCGCACGTCGCGAAGCCGTTCAAGCCCGGCAGCAGGACGTCGAGGACGATCGCGTCGTACGCGTGCGCACGCGCC
>VAXU01000188.1 GCA_005885125.1 Actinomycetota bacterium | reverse complement strand
AGCCGCTCAGCCGCTGGTGGAGGAGCAGCAGCTCGTCCGCGCTCATCCAGCCCGGAAACCGGAATAGCTCGGCGAGGTACCCGAGTGCGCGCCGCGCCGGGCGGGTTCCGGCGCGAGCGCCCCACACCTCCGCGTCACCGGCGCTCGCGCGCACGAGCCCGCAGGCGATCTTGACGAGCGTCGACTTTCCCGCCCCGTTCGGCCCGAGTAGGCCGACGAGCTCGCCCTCGGCGACGTCCAGGTCGACGCCGCCGAGCGCCTCGATCGCGCCGTACCGCTTGGCGAGACCCCGAACGGCGAGGGCGGCTGGCACGGGCCGAGCGTACACTCGCTCCGATGCCGCGCGGTTACGAAGAAGGGCCGGTCGCCGAGGAGGCGCAAGCGCGCATCGATGCGCTCGAGCGCGGCGAGCCACTCGACGCGCAGGGTGCACCGCCGGAGCGTGCGGCGCTGTTCGGCTCGACGGAGGACGACGCGGAGCCGCACTTCCTGGGCTGGGCGGACGAGGTCGACGCGGACGAGCTCTTCGAGAGCGGCCGCGCCTGGGGCCTGTCGTTCCGCCGGGTGTCCGTCAAGGACTCAGGCTAGGCCGAGCGGCGCTCACAAATAGGCCGTTTGGCCCATTGCCTCGACGACCCGCCGTCCGAGAACGTAGCCAGATGCAGGTCCTGTCGAGAACCGAGGTGCTCGCAGGGATCCTCGCCATGGTCGTGCTCGAGCTCTACCACCTGAAGTGGATCTGGCTCACCGAGTGGAACTGCCGAAAGTGCAGCCGGAAGAACCTCGAATGCGGTTGCAGCGGGCGCTGGGTCCGCTACCTCTGACGCGTAACCCGGGCGAGCCTTCGACCGTTCTACGCACGGAACACCTTCAAGGAGGTGAAACCGTTGCTTCTTCTGGTCTTGCTAGCAGTTCTGGCAATCGTTGCGTTCGGCGTCGGCTTCACGATCCACTGGTTGTTCGTCGTCGCGGTCATCCTCGCCCTGCTCTGGCTGATCAGCCTGTTCCTGGGCGGAATCGGCGGCCGCGCGCGCAGCAGCTGGTGGTAGCGCGGAACGACAGAGGGTGAATGGAAGGGGCCGTTCGCGGCCCCTTCTTCGTCGTTTCGACTAGCCCAACGCCGCCAGGAACTCGTCGATCGTCAGCGCCGTGAGCGTCCGGATCTTCGTGCTACCGCGCGCGGCGAGTGAGACCGACACCCGCGCGATCGTCGCGGAATCCGGCGCCTCGACGACGTTGATGAAGTCGTACTCGCCGAGCGTAGCCCACTGGTGCACGACCTGCGCACCGAGCTCCTGGATGTCGTTGTTCACCTCCCGGAGCCGGTCAGGATTCGACTTCAGTGTCTGCACGCCTTGCGCCGTCAGGCTCGAGAGCAGGATGTATGTCGCCATGCCGTCGTCTCCTCGATCGGGGAGCCGACTCTACAACCCGTGCAGCCTGGTCGAAATAGAGCAGCGCGGGCACGAGAAAGAGCAACGGCGAGAGCACGAGGTCTGCGAGGAAGAGCGCGATCCGCTCGGCCGCGTCCGCAGACCCGCGCAGGAGCAGGATCAGCATGATCTTCGTGACGCCGAACACGATGGTCGCGGCGGCGAGCGAGCCGAGAGCGTGGACGTAGTCGGCACGGGCGAGTTGCACCGCCCGAACCAGGGCGGCGCGTAGGGGCAACCGCTCCACGACGACGACCGGGACCACGAGCCCGACGAAGGCCAGCCACGCCACCGCGGGCAGGATGTAGACGAGGACGAGGAGCGGCACAGGGAGAACGACGAGGACTCCGGCGGCGAACGCAATCGCGAGCACGCGCCCCGACGGCCGCTCCTTGACGACGATGAGACACGCGGCGACGTAGGCCGCTGTCAGCAGGGGCGTCGCAGCCGCAAGCGCGACCACCTGGACCCAGAACGCGCGCCCTGCAGTGACCTGGTTCGTCAGCGCGACCGGAAGCCCGATCGGGAGCACACGCCAGAACGAGTCGGCGTACAGCCGCAGCGCTTCGGCGATCACCTGTCCGACCGGACGTGTCTCGGGCGGCAGAGACGGTGGCAGCTGCGAGCGCGGCACGCGCCGTACGCTAGCGCCCGGGAAACTCGGGCCGGCCGTCCACCCAGTCCACCTCGACGAGCAGCCGCGACTGGTGCAGGGCCTCGAGGTTCGCGATCTCCTCCCGCTTCTTCGTGTCGATCACGTCGCCGGCGTCGCCGACGTAGACGAAGCGTCCATCCGCGCTGTGCTGGAGCCGGCCGATCCGGCCGCAGCGGCGCGAAGCGCACGGGCTCTCGTCACCGGAGAGCGGCTTGGTGAGGCGGATGTCGGCGAGCGGACGCGGTGTCGCTCCACCGACGTCGAAGATGTGGACGACGCTGTTCGGCGCGTCGATCACCCACAGCTCGGGTCGATCCGGTGCCAGCGAGAGACCGTGGTCGGGAGGGTTCGGACCGAACCGCGGGTTCCACGTGAAGCCTTCGAACCAGACACGGTGGAGCACACGCTGGGTGCTGAGCGAGAGGACGCGGAAACCGAGCTCGCCGCGCCGGGTCGCGTACTCGACGCCGGCGTGCGCGTCGCGCACGACGACGTCGTCCGACGGCGGTGGGGGCGGTGAGACGCCGTAGCGGACGTGTCCCGTGGCCAGGTCGACGACTGCTCCGCGGCCGTTCGCGTATCGAAGCGAGAGCAGGCCGCCGGCGCGTGGAGCGATCGCAGTGATCCCTTCGATTCCCGCGAGCTTCAGGAAGCCGACGAGCTCGTGGTCGTGATCCATGTCGAAGAAGCAGAGCGCGCGATCGGGAACGACGACCTCGAACCGGTGGACGCCGCTGTCTGTCGGCGCGCGCCACTTCGGCGTGCCGGACGCGAGGCACGGTGCGACCGTCTCCGTGCTGAAGTAGAGGGTCAGGCCAGCCAGCGCGCCGAGCGCGAGGACGGCAAGGCCGCCTGCGCGGAGCGCGATCCGCTGGTTCACCGCCGGAGCTCGGCGAGGAGACGCGGGACGGCCTCGGCGAGCGCGGCCAGTGCCTCGTCGAATTGCCACTGAGCGCGATCCAGCTCGTCGACCTCGTTCGACACGACGCGCACCTCGACCGCGGGGACGCCGGCGAGCGCCGCGGCGCGCAGCACGGCGAAGCCCTCCATCGCCTCGACGTCGCACGCATGCGTCCCGCCGACGCGCGCGCTCGTCCCGATCGGCGTCCTCGTAGACCGCCTCGGACCCGATCACGACCGTCGGCACGGGCAGGCCGCGCGCGCCGGCGATGCCGACGTGAAGAAGGGCGTCCGGCCGTCGCGACGCAAGAGCCGACGCCGTCGCGGCGGCCGCCTCGACCGGCCCGATCCCGCAGGCGAGCGTCTCGGCTCCCCCCGCCCCGTCGAGCTCCCGCTGCGTGGCCGCCACAACGAGGATCACGCGGCGAACGCTACCGCCGGGGCGAGGCTCCCTCGAACGAGTGAATCTCGAAGCGCTCGCAAGGATTGCGGCGGAGCGGCATCCTCAGTGGTACATAGCCCGAAAACAAGACGCCATCAGACTCCACATGCCGCGGAGCCCAGATGGTGAGCCTTCGAGGGCCGCTCGCAAGAGCGGCCCTCGCCGTCAGGAGGTTCGACATGTTCGCAACGACGACGATCCGGACCGAGGATCTGCGCGAGGGAGATCTCCCTCCTGCCGGCTCGGACTGGACGGCCTACGCATCGTTTGCATTGACGTTCGACCCGTCGCAGCGGTATCGCTCGGCGGAAGCCTGTGCCGAGCTCGCCGCCTGGGCGTTCTCACGCTGGAAGGCGACCGGCCGGCTGCCGACGTCGCTCGACGAGCTGCGCGGCTGCCTGTGGTTCGAGCAGCGTCGCGCACGCTTCCTCGGGCACGCCACCCCCGAGGCGAAGAACTGGGCGAGCGCGCTCGTCGCCGAGATGCGCTGGCACGTGCGCGGAACGTTGAAGCTGAGCGCCTAACCAGGAAGGCCCGCAAGAACGGCGTGCGTCACCGACGAGTCGACGGACGAGACCGGCGCTTCCCGTCCGACCCACGGCTCGCCGTCGAAGTAGCGCACGAAGATCTTCTCCGCGGTCCGCGTTGCCAGCGCCTGCGTCGTGAGGGTCGGGTTCGGACCGCCCAGCGCGTTCGCGAGCGCTGAATTGTCCGCGACGAAGAGCCTGCTGACCCAACGTGACTCCGCGTTCGCGTCGAGAACGGAATTCCGCTCGTTCAGACCCATCCGCAGCGTGCCGTGCATGTGGACGAGCAGCGGCGGCCAGTTGACCCGCACGACTTCCTTCGCGCCCGCGGCGCGGAGCAGCTCAACAGTTCGCGCGACGAGAAACTCGCGGTTTCGGATCGTCCGCGCCGTTCGCTTCGTCAGCTCGATTCGTGCGATGGGGCCGTGCGCGTCAGGCTTCATCGTCGTCGAGAGCGTGACGCGGCTGTCCGCTTCGACGTCGTCGTCGGTGATGACGAGCGCGCCGAGGAGGTGGTCGATGTCGGCGAGGAAACGTTTCAGCCGAAGGCCGACCAGGCGTCCCACCGCGTCCGCCCCGTGAGCACCGCCGTCGAACCCGTTGTCGTAGAAGCCGGCGATACCCGCGTCGCTGGCGGCCATGGATTGCGCCTGCGGGGCCGGAGCCAGTCCGATCGCCTCGACGGACCCGTACCCTGGAAAGTCCATGCGCGCCGCCGAAGCCGGCCCCTTGCTGGAATTCGTGCGCACCGGCAGGCGTCCAACCAGGTAGTCGTAGTAGTGGTTCGTGAAGCCGCGCCCGACCTGATCGTTCGGATTCGGAAGCCCGCTGTTCAACCACAGACGCGGCGTCTCGACCGTCCCGGCCGCGAGAACCACGACCTTCGCCTGCTCGGTGCCTGTTTCCCCCGTGGCGACGCTACGCCAGGTCACGCCGGTCGCGACTGTGCCGCTTCCCGCCTGCGCGGTCTCGATCCGGACGGCGAACGCGTCGGGGACGAGCGTCACAGCCTTGCCGTGAGCCCAGCGATCGGCGGTCAGCGCCATCGGGACGTAGCTCGCGTGGGTGGACCGCTTCGCGCGCAGATTGACGGGGGAACGGATCGGCTCGATGCAGCCCTGTGCGCAATGGCCGCAGAACGTGCAGCCCTGCGCTTTCGGGTAGACGAGTTGGCGGGGGTTCTGCGTCCGGCCTGCCGTCCCCTGCGGCTGGAGGATCGCGTTCTCCTGCGGCCGGTACGCGGCGCGAGTGATGTCTTTCGATGCCTGCACCGGCAGTCCGAGTTTCCCCGCCGCGTGGAGAAACACCTCTTCCTTCGTTCCCATTGCCGCCGTCTGCACCGGCAGCGTGTGTTCGACCCACTCGTAGTACGGGACGAGCTCCGAGTAGCCGAACGGGAACACGTGGTCGCGGTCGTACAGCGGTGCGTCGGCGCCGGCGTAACCGGCGAAGACGCCCGGCATCGCGCGCGGCGAGTTGGCGAAGTAATGAAGTGTCGATCCGCCGACACCGGCCGTTTGCCAGACGTAACAGTTCTGCGGCAGATCCCGAGCCCAAGGCGGCTTCGACCGATCGCCTGGGCCGAATCTGAAGATCCCGGTGGCCGGATTGTTCGCCTCGTTGTCGAAGTGACGCCATTCGCGCTCGCTGTGCGCGAAACGCGGCCCGGCCTCGAGCAGGAGGACGTCGAGCCCTCGCTCCGCAAGCTAGACGGATTCGAGGGGAGATAGCGATCGAGCGTTTCGATCACCGCTGCGGTCGCGCCCGCCTCGATCCCGCCCGCCTTCGCGCTCTTCGTGCCTTGCGCGATCGAGTACCGGTCTCGTCCCGGCACGACGAATGCGACGACTCCCTTCATCGTCTCTTCGACGATGCTCGGGCCGGCTGCATACGCGTCCTCGAGCCAGCCGCGAACCCGCAGTGCATCCGGCAAGCCCGCCAGAACCGCGCCCCCGGCGAGCAAGGTCGCGCGCCCGAGCAGCTCGCGTCGCGAGAGCCCCATGCCGAACGAGCCCTCCTCAGTCACCCCGCCCCACTCTAGTGCGGCGCTGACGAAGGTTTCAAGCAACGCTCGCGGCTTCTGCGCGGCGCTGTCGGCGCGAGCGCGCAGTGATCCAACCCGCGAGTAGGATCGCAGTGTGGGCTACCACGTCGCCGACGCGTCAGCCGCCAAGTGGGAGGAGCGTCCGCTCGAGGGGCAGGCGGACAGGCAGGCCGCGGACGTCACGACCGCCGCGGAGCTGAAGCAATCACGCGCGCGCCTCTGGCGCTATCCGCCGCACACACGCGGTCGCCGGCACGCCGACCACGCGCAGGAGGAAGTATTCGTCGTCCTCTCCGGCAAGCTGACGATGCTCCTCGGCGATCCGCCCGAGCGGGTCGACGTCGGTGCGCACAGCGTCGTCGCAGTCGAGCCGATGACGCCGCTCCAGATC
>VAXU01000023.1 GCA_005885125.1 Actinomycetota bacterium | reverse complement strand
TCGCGCAGCTCCCGTGGGACGAGCGAGTCGCGCGGGTCTTCTGCGACTGCTACGACACCGAGACCGGCCAGCCTCTCGAAGCTGACCCGCGCCAGAATCTGAAACGGATCACGAACGAGGTCGAGCAGGAGCTCGGCTACACGTTTCTGTGTGGCATCGAGCCCGAGATGATGTGGATGCGGAAAACGGAGGACCCGAACGACGCGCAGGGTCTGACGAAGCCGTGGTGCTACCACATCAACCAGTTCGAGGAGCTCCGGGAGATCATCCTCGACGTAATCGACTACGGCGAGCGGATCGGCATCACCCCCACCTACGGCGACCACGAGGACTCACCCGGCCAGCTCGAGCTCAACTTCCTCTTCGACCGCGCCGTCCGCACAGCCGACAACCTCTCGACTTACCGCCAGATCTGCGCGGCGGTGGCGCGGAAGCACGGCGTGGTCGCAAGCTTCATGCCGAAGCCCTTTACGGGCGTCTCGGCCAACGGCGCGCACCACCACTTCACGCTCGTCGACGAGGACGCCAACAACGTCTTCTACGACCCGGACGGTCCCGCGAAGCTGTCCGAGGTCGGGCTCCAGTTCATGGGCGGGATCCTCGACCATTACCGCGGCCTGTGCGGGATCACAGCCTCCACCGTCAACTCGTACAAGCGCTTCTGGGACTTCGGGTTCTGGGCGCCGATCTACAAGGACTACGGCTGGCAGAATCGCACCACGCTCGTCCGCGTAGCCAGCGGCGGACGCTTCGAGTTCCGCGCCGTCGACTCGGCCTGCAACCCGTACCTGACGCAGGCGGCGCTGCTGAAGGCGGGCCTCGACGGCGTGAAGCGGAAGCTCGACCCCGGCCCACCGCAGCAGCGCAACGTGTACGACGTGCTGGCGGAGGGCGGCCAGATCCCGCGTGTGCCCGAACACCTCGGCGAGGCGCTCCAGGCGCTTGCCGAGGACGACGTCGTGCGTAGCGCCCTACCCGGGCGTCTCTACGATGTGTACATGCACTACAAGCGTGACGAGTGGGAGCAGTACCTCGCCGCCGTCACCGACTGGGAGCGCGAGAGGTACCTGGACGTGCTGCCGTAGTGTGCGGGATCGCCGGGATCATCTACCGGAACGGGGACGGCGAGCACGCCGTCGGTCACGACATGACGGCGATGCTGCAGTCAATGAAGCACCGCGGCCCCGACTCCACCGGCTACGCGCTTTACGGGCCGGCGTCAGAGCTCGTCGTCATGCGGTACAAGCTCGCGGACGCGAATGACGCGCGCGATCTCGAGTTCGCACGGCGGCTCGAGCACCACAAGGCGGACGTCGAGGCGCGGCTACGGATGCTCGGCGCGAGGATCCACAAGATCGAGAAAGAGACCGCCTACGCCTACCGGGTCACGTTCGAGTACGACGGCGAGCTGAAGGCGATCACCGACGTCGTCGAGGATGTCCCGCATGCAGAGGTGCTCTCGCTCGGGCATTCGCTCGAGATTATCAAGGACCTGGGCGACGCCGAGCAGGTGGCGAAGCAGTATCGCCTCGACGGCTTCGTCGGCACGCATGCGATTGGTCACGTCAGGATGGCGACCGAGTCCGACGTAGACATCTCGGGCGCGCACCCCTACTGGGCCTACCCGTTCGGGGACGTGGCCGTCGTCCACAACGGCCAACTGACGAACTACTTCCAGTGGAAGCACCGGCTCGAGCGGAGCGGCCACCGCTTCCAATCCGAGTGCGACTCCGAGGTGATCGCCGTCTACCTCGCCGAGAAGATGAGCGACGGCTACTCGCTCGAGGACGCGATGCGCGAGAGCCTCGAGGCGTTGGACGGCGTCTTCACCTACATCTGCGTCACCGGCGATGCGCTCGGCGTGGCCAAGGACGAGATGGCCGCGAAGCCCCTCGTCCTCTACGAGGCGGACGACATCGTCGCTCTCGCCTCGGAAGAGATCGCGATCCGCGCCATCGTCGACCACGAGATCGAGACCTGGGATCCCTATGAGGGCGAGGTGATGGTGTGGACGCGCTAGCCGGCGAGCGCATGATCACGTACGACGCGCGCGGGCTCGTCGAGCCCGACGACACGGTCCCGCGTGTCTCAGAGATCGACGGCGACCGAGCCGTCTTCGACGCGAAGAGCCTGACGACGCGCCAGATCAATCTCGAGCTGCGCTGGCTGCTCTACGAGGAGGGCGTGAAGGACGTCACCGTCCTCAACCCCGGCGCGAAGCACTCGCTGGGCGTCGGCATCCTCACCCGCTGCCGGATCACGTTCGACGGCAGCCTCGGCTATTTCGGCTGCGGTCTGATCGACGGCCCGGAGATACAGATCAAGGGGCGCGTAGGCTGGTCGGCCTGCGAGAACATGATGTCCGGCGTCGTCGTGATCGAGTCCAATGCCGGGTCGTTGACGGGGGCGGCGATCCGGGGCGGCGACGTGGTGGTCAAGGGCCAGGTGGGAGCCCGCACGGGGATCGACCAGAAGGGCGGCACGATCATCGTGCTTGGGCGCGCCGGCTCGATGACCGGCTTCATGATGCAGCGGGGTCGCCAGATCTTCTGCGACGACGTCGGCCCGGGCCTCGGCGACTCGATGTACGACGGCACGATCTATGTCGCCGGCAAGGTGAAGTCACTGGGGATCGATTGCGTGCCGGGCGAATGGGACGACTCCGACACCGAGCTGATCGAGCGGAAGTTCCGCATCTACGGACTCGGCAAGCCTCCCGAATTTCAGAAGTTCGTCTGTGGCAAGAAGCTCTACAACTACGACAATCTCGAACCATCCGAACGGAAGCTGGTCCTCTGATGGCCGACGAGACCGCGCCCAGCGGACGCAACGTCCTCGGGCAGTCGAAGATCTTCACGCCGGAGGTCATCAACGACATCCACATCAAGGCGGAGCTCGGCCGCTACCGGATGCGCGGGTTCTCGGCCTTCAAGAAGATGCCGCACTGGGACGACCTGATGTTCCTGCCCGGAACGCTCACGCGCTTCGTGATCGAGGGCTACCGGGAAAAGTGCGTGACGAAGACACTCCTCGGCGCCCGCTTCGCGAAGAAGCCGATCGAGCTCGACATCCCGATCTACATCACGGGAATGAGCTTCGGCGCGCTCTCACTCGAAGCGAAGATGGCGCTCGCCAAGGGCGCCTCGATGGCGGGCACCGCGACCTGTTCCGGCGAGGGCGGGATGATCCCGCCCGAGCGCGACCTCTCCACGAAGTGGTACTACCAGTGCATCCAGAGCCGGTACGGGTTCAACCCGCACCACCTGATGCTCGCCGACGCATGCGAGTTCTTCATCGGCCAGGGCTGCAAGGTCGGACTCGGCGGCCATCTGATGGGCCAGAAGGTGACTGAGCAGGTCGCCGAGATGCGTTCGCTGCCGCCCGGGATCGACCAGCGCTCGCCCGCACGCCATCCGGACTGGCTCGGCCCCGACGACCTGTCGCTGAAGGTGCAGGAGATCCGCGAGGCCACCGACTACCAGATCCCGATCCAGCTCAAGCTCGGCGCTGCACGTGTCTACGATGACGTGCGGATGGCGGCCAAATGCGGGCCGGACATCATCTACCTCGACGGTGCCGAAGGCGGCACCGGGGCCGGGCCGCACATTGCAACCGAGGAGACCGGGATCCCCCTGCTGGCGGCGATCCCCGAGGCCCGCCGGGCGCTCGAGAACGTCGGGCTCGAGGACGAGATCGACCTCGTCGTCGCGGGCGGCATCCGGAACGGCGGCGACGTCGCAAAGTGCCTGGCGCTCGGAGCAAAGGCCGTCGCAATCGGTCACTCGGCCCTGATGGCTCTCAACTGCAACAAGGAGATCCCCGGGGTGACCGACTACGAAGGGACGATCGGCGTGCCGGCGGGACAGTGCTATCACTGTCACACGGGCCGCTGTCCGGTCGGGATCACAACGCAGGATCCCGAGCTCCGCAAGCGGCTCGTGGTCGAGGAGGCCGCAGAGCGCGTCTACAACTTCCTGCACACGCTCACGCTCGAGGTACAGATGCTCGCACGGGCGTGCGGGAAGACGAATGTCCACTCGCTCGAGCCCGAGGACCTCTGCGCGTTGACCGTCGAGGCCGCGGCAATGGCGAAGGTTCCCCTTGCCGGCACCGAGTGGATCCCCGGCGTCAGCGAGGAACGCACGCTTGCCGAGATGAAGCGAATGCTCGAGAAGCACCTCGAGTACCCGGTCGACTACCTGCCGTCGCAGGTCGAAGAGGTGGTGCCGGATTGAGCGTCCACGAGCCTGAGAAGACGATCGCGCTCGACGCGGAGTACCTCGCGGGACATCGCTTTCCGTACCAGGAGGACATCGCGCTCGTCGAGGACGTCGACCTGCTCGCGGCGACGCCTGGACCGGATCTCAACTGGCTCGAAGACGTCGAGCTCCTCAAAGAGGACGCCGTCCCGGCAGTGTTCGACCGCTACTCGAATTCGTTCCTCAAGATCTATTTTCGGATCCCCGAAGGGCGAGAGGACGAGATCGCGCGGAAGGTGCTGATCAAACACCTCCAATCGGGGAACTCGTACGGCATCCACCTGAAGGACAAGCACGCCAAGTTTCCGCAGCCTGAACTCGGCCCGTGGGTTGAGGGCTCGACGACGGTCGGAACGAACTGGCACCCGCCCGTGCTCGACGGCTGGGAGCCGCCGGACCACTGACGGAATCCAGTAGCGATGCTAGAGTCCGAATTGGCCACCTGGATATAGCATTGCCGAGAGGGCGATAATGAGCTTACCGACAATCTCGCGCTACGTCGTCGTCGGCGCCGGGATCCACGGCCTCTCGACCGCGTACCACCTCGCCAAGGAGCTGCGAACGCGGGGTATCGGATCCGGCGCGGACATCGTCGTGCTCGAGAAGAGCTCGCCCGGCTCGGGCGCGTCCGGCATCGCGTGCGGCGTCGTGCGCAACAACTACTTCCAGCCGGCGATGAGCGAGCTGATGCAGGCGTGCGTCGAGGTGTGGGAATCCGACCCGGCCGCCTACCACTACAACTCCGTCGGCTATATCGCGCTCGGCGCGTCCGTGCAGGAGTCAGACATCGCCGCCACCTTCGAGCGGCAGGAGCAGATCGGCTACCGCTCGGAGCTGATCGTCGGCGCCGCGAAGGTCGACGCGCACATGAAGTCGCTGTTCGCGGATTGGCGGGCGAAGGGGGTTACGGTCTGCCTCCACGAGCACCAAGGAGGGTTCGCGTTCAACATGGACTCGGTGATGGGCCTCGTCGCCAAGTGCGAGTCCGAGGACGTGGCGATCCTCTCAGGCGTCGACGTCGAGGAGCTCGAACTCGGAAGCGACGGCGCCGCGACCGCTGTGCAGACAAACCGCGGACGGATCGGGGTGGGCGAACAGCTCGTCCTCGCCCCCGGGCCGTGGGCGAAGCAGTTCTGGGCGATGCTCGGGCTGCCGATGACGATCGACATCCGGACTCCGGAGGGCGACGTTGTTCGGAACCAGCCGATGTGGACGTACTGGAACCTGCAGGAGGGCGAGGTCGGCGTCGATCCACTCGCGTTTGCGACCGTCAACGGGAGCGCGCCGCCGGTCATCCATCTCGACAGCGACGCGCCGCTGCACACCGACGACGGCGAGGTCGTCACCGATGAGCTTTGGGGCATCTACTTCAAACGTGACCGCCATGGCGTCCAGGGTGGAGCGTCGCCGCTCGTCGTCGAAGACGAGGTGCAACTCGACCCATACCCGCAGACGACGAACGTCGACGCCGGGTTCCCGGATATGTGGTGCGCCGCGCTTTCACACGCGCTCGCCCGCTTCGAAGGGTGCCGCGCGCTGTACAAGGACGCACGTTCGGGCGGCGTCGGCGCTTTCACGGCCGACAACTTCCCCGTCTTCGATTACGTGAAGCCGAACGTCTACGCGATCCTCGACTCGAATCACGGGTACAAGATGATCGGCGTCGGCCGCGAAGTGGCCAAGGTCATCGTTGGAGAACACTCCAGTCTCCTGTACCCGTTCCGTTTCGAGCGTTTCACCGCCGGCGATCTGCACCCGGTCTCGCATTCGCCCTATCCCTGGTCCTAGCCGCCCGGCGACGCGGCGCGGCTAGCTCTCCTTCGCCCGCTTGCGCTCCGGGTCGTATACCGGGTGCCGAACGACCTCGCAGGCGACGGCGTCGTCGCCGACCCCGGCCGTCACCTTCGTGCCCGCCTTCGCCAGTTCCTTGCGGACCT
Organism: Actinomycetota bacterium; assembly: GCA_005885125.1. Taxonomy (GTDB): domain Bacteria; phylum Actinomycetota; class Thermoleophilia; order Gaiellales; family Gaiellaceae; genus 3-1-20CM-4-69-9. The sequence goes on along the minus strand of VAXU01000023.1, from coordinate 10,046 downwards.
TGGCGAGCCCGAGGGTCTTGCCGCCTAGGTAAGGCGAGACGATCGCCTGCGTCACGAACCCCACCTCGGCGCCGTCGACGGACAGGGATGCCCCGCTCGCCTCGTCGCCACCCGACTCGAGCACCACGCTCGTTAGCCGGAGCGTCGTCACGTCGCGGTCACGCTCGAGTCCGGCACGTCCCTGAAACTCGCCTTTTTCGAGTGCGACCGACCAGCCGAGCCCGCTCTCGTACGGCGACACCGTCGGGTCGTACTCGACACCGCCGATGATGAAGCCGCCTTCGATCCGGAACAGATCGAGCGCGGTCATCCCGATCAGCTTCATACCCTGGGGCTGCGTCGCCTCGACGAGAGCGTCAAACAGCCCGAGCGCACGGTCACGCTCGACCCAGAGTTCGTACCCGAGCTCGGCGGTATAGCCGAGGCGCGTCATGAAGATCGGGATACCAGCGATCTCGACGTCCTCGCGAAAACGGTAGTACGGGAATGAGGCATTCGAGAGGTCCTTGTTCGCGAGCGGCTGCAGCATCTGCCGGCTCAGCGGTCCCTGGAGGCAGAGGTGCGGCATGTCGTCCGTGAACTCGCGGACACTGATCTGCGTTCCCGCGGCGAGCCGGGAGAAGATCTCGTAGTCGCGGTCGTTTGCGCCGCAAAAGCGGACGTGCTCGCCGGCGGCGTCCCTCCGCATGACGGTGCAGTCGTCGACCATCTTCCCGTCGTCGGCGCACAGCGCGCCATACGCGACTTGTCCCGGCTCGAGCTTCGAGACGTCGCGCGTGACGACGCGGTTCACGAGCTCGAGCGCGCCTGGGCCGTCGAGGTCCACCTTGCGCAGCATCGTGAAGTCCATCAGACCCGCGGTCTCGCGTACCGCGCGGTACTCCTCGAGCGTGTCGGTCACGTTCAACGGCGCCCAGTACCCGAAGAGGTCCATCCATTCGTCCGTCAGCGCCGTCAGCCGTGGGTAGAAGGCCGTCTCCTTGCTCATGGCTGCTCCTCCTTTCCGTCTCGCCCGCCCACGGTCACCTGCGCCGAGAGGTCCAGCGACTCCCACACGAGCTCCGTCAGCTCGCGCAACTCGATCTCGCCCTGGTGGCCGGACGTCTTGATCGCGTCCTCGTACATCGTCACGTCTTTCGGGCAGCACACCACGAAGTAGTCGATATCGTCCAGCGCAACCGCCTCGTCGATCCGCTGCTCGCTCGGCCGGGGCGCGTCGTCACGCTTGAGCTCCGTCATCCAGATCCGTCCGCCGCCGGCGCCGCAACAGAACGAGTTACTGCGGCTTCGGGGCATCTCCACGAGCTCCGCGCCGATCGCCGCGAGCACCCGGCGCGGCTCGTCGTAGACGCCGTTGTAACGGCCGAGCGTGCAGGGGTCGTGGTATGTCACCCGGTAGCCGAGCGGCCTCTCCGGCGTGAGTCGGCCGTCCTCGAGCAGCTCGAGCAGGAACTGCGAGTGGTGGATGACATTCCAGTCGACGCCGAGCGCCGAATACTCGTTTCGGAGCGTGTGGAACGAGTGCGGGTCCCAGGTCAGGATCCGGTCGAACGTGCAGCTCGAGATCGCGGCGACGTTCTCCTCGCGCAGGTGGTTGAAGAGACCCTCCTCGCCGACTCGCCGGACGTCGCACCCCGCGTTGCGCTCGGCGTCGTAGAGGATCCCGAAGTCGACGCCCGCGCCGTGAAGAAGGCGGGCAAGAGTTTGTGTCACGAGCTGGTTGCGCGGGTCGAACGATGCATAGTCACCGACGAACCAGAGGATCTCCGCAGGCTCCTTGCGAATGTCCTTCACCTCGAAGTCAAGCCCTTTCGCCCAGCGCGCGCGCTTGCGGCGGGCCTCGCCGAACGAGTTGCCGGATTCATAGATGGATTCCAGCGTTTGCTGGAGCGTCGGATCCATCTCGCCTCGCTCGACGAGCCGCCGGCGCAGCTGGTTGATGATCGGAACGTGCTCGATCCCCACCGGGCAGATCTCGACACAAGCCATGCACTGCATGCACGACCAGAGCGTCTCGGGCCGGATCGGATCGCCGAGGATGCTCGCGCTCGGGTCGTGCAACGGCGGGACGCCTAGCTCGTGCCGGAGTCCCAGCGCGCCCTCGGCGACTTCGCGCAGGTCGAGGATCACGTCGCGTGGCGAGAGCGGGTATCCGGAAGTCGTCGCCGGGCACGCCGCGTGGCACTTGCCGCATTTCGTGCACGCGTCGAGCTGAAGGAGGTAGCGCGGCGACAGGTCGAGGATCGTGCCGTACCCGACCTCGTCCGGCTTGGCGTCCGGAGGGAGCGGCGATAGCTCTCTTCCAGCTCGCTCGTCGCGCGACGCGACGCTTGCGGAGCTCGTCAACATATGGAGCGCTTTTGTGAACGGGATCGAGGCGACGAAGCCGAGGGCGACGACGCCGTGCACCCACCACTGGACGAAGTGCGCATCGGCGGCCGCGCGCCCGGTGAGCCCGAGCCCACGGAAGGCGTGCCCAACCGACCATCCCAGCGGTGACCAGACCTCGAACGACGGGTTCGTTTCCGCGATCCGGAACGACTCAAGCAGAAAACCCGTCAAAGCCAGGAAGAACAGGACGCCGAGAAAAGTCCAATCGCCGATCACGTACCGCCGCCGCTCCCGCTCGCCTTCCGTCCGGTCCGGGCGCCAGTAGCGCAGACGAAACGGTTTCTCGATCCCCCGCTTGTAGGCCATGATCGCCAGCCCGACGACGAGCGCGGCGCCGAACAGGTCGAGAAAGAGCGAGTAGCCCTCGTAGAAACCGTTCCGGAAGAAGTCCCAGTGCAGGATCGGCTTCGCCACGTCGTCCTGGAAGGCAAGGATGACGGTCCCGATGAAGAGGACGACGAAGCCGTAGAAGATCAGGAAGTGTCCCGCGCCCGCCAGTGGGTCACGCCGCTTGATCCCCGAGTGGCTGAGCACGACCGCGGCCATTCGCCGAAGACGCGCGACCGGCCGATCGAACTCGAAGGGCCCGCGCCCGCGGCGGTACTTGAGCACGAGCCGTGCGACACCCCAGACGAAGATCGCCGTCGAGACCGCGATCAGGCCGTACCAAAAGGCGATCTCCCAAGTGGAGAGGCCGGCGAACGTCGAGCGGGTCGGCGTCAAGAGAGCTTCTCGAGCTCCTCCGCGACGTCGAACAGATCGGCGACGGCACCGAAGTGCGCGACGTTGAAGATCGCCGCCTCCGGGTCGGTGTTGACGGCGATGATCGTTTCGCTCGTCTTCATACCGGCTAGGTGCTGAACCGCACCGGAAATGCCGAGGGCAAGGTAGACCTTCGGCTTGACCGTCTTCCCGGATTGTCCGACCTGACGCGCATTCGGCATCCAGCCGGCGTCCACGAGCGGACGCGAGACCGAAAGGACGGCGCCCAGCTTCTCGGCGAGCTGTTCGAATTGCGGAATCGCCTCCCGCTCGCCGATGCCGCGACCGATCGACAGCAGAAAGTCCGCCGTCGCGATGTCGACGTCGCCGACGGCCGCGTCCTGGAACTCGAGGTGGCGCGCGCGGGACGCAGGCAGCTCGACGGCGAAGTGCGTGGTCGGCGCGCTGCCGCCGCTCTCGGCGGGCGCGAACGCGGTCGGACGAACGAGAAGGAGCACAGGGCGCTCCGCCGGGAACTCGAGCTCGGCGTCAACCTTGCCACCGTAGAACGAGCGTGTCGCGACGACTGCTCCACCCTCCCGCGACAGCCCATGCACGTCGCTCGCGAAGCCGAGGCCGAGCTTCGCGGCGACCGCCGGCCCGTAGCCCATCGAGTTGACCGTGAAGCCGAGCAGCACCGCGTACGGATGTCGTTCCGCGATGATCGCCTCGAGCACGCCCTGGTAGACCTCGTTTTCGAATTCCTCCTGCTCGACGGGGACATTGACAATCTCGTCAACGCCCTCGAGATTCACGTCGAACTGCGACGGGTCCCGTGCGATGACGGCAACGGCGACCGGCTCACCGAGATCGTGCGCGGCAGTGACGAGCTCGCGCGTGACGTCGCGCAGCTCGCCTCTCACGTGCTCGGCGACGATCAACGTGCCGTTCATCGGGACTGCACTCACTTCAGCCGCTCCTCGACGATCTCCTTGATCCGCCGCGCAATGTCGGCGGGGCCGCCGTCCAGCATCTGCGCTCCCTCCTCCTTCGGCGGCGTGAACATCCGGCGGACGCGAAAGGCGGGCTCGCCCTGCTCGGCCGGCGACACGACCTCGATCTCCTTCTGCTCGGCCTGCTTGATCGCCCGCAGCGTCGCGTAGCGCGGCTGGTTGATGCCCGTCTGGATCGTCAACAGCGCCGGTGTATCGACCTCGGTCACATCGACGAGACCGCCCTCCAACTCCCGGTGCACAATCGCGCGCGCGGCGCTTGGATCCCACTCGATCCGCGTCACCACCGCAACGCGCGGGAGGCCCGTGAGCTCGGCGAGCACCGTCCCCGTCGCCGCCTGGACGGCGTCGCTCGACTGGACGCCGCAGAAGACAAGATCCGGCGACTCGCGCTGCACGACGGGTGCGAGCAGGCGCGCCAGCGTGATCGGGTCTGCCGAGCCCGGGCCGTCGACCCGGATCGCGCGATCCGCCCCCATCGCGAGACAGCGCCGCATCGCGTCCTCGACCTGTCGATCGCCGACGGACACGACGACGATCTCGTCTCCCTCGGCACCCAGACTCTCCCGCGTGCGAAGCGCTTCCTCCGTCGCGTACGAATCCCACTCGTTGAGCGCGAAGTCGAGGTAGTCCGGGTCGACGTCGAGCGCGTCGTCGGCGAACTCGACCTCGTCGCCGAGAACCGCGACCTGCTTCACGCAAACGACGATCTTCACGCGGCCGAGATGCCGCCCTTCACGCCGCTCTATGCCACCGCGAGCTCGCGCTCGATCACACGCCGCTCGCGAATGAACGGCTTTGGCACCTCCGGATTCTCGGAGTCGATCTCGCGCGCGAGGCGGTGACCCGAGAAGACGCAATCGGCGATCAGCCGCGGCGCCTCGCAGTCGCCGATCCGGTAGCAGCCGGTGATTCCCTCCTCGCGGAGGGCGTCGAAGCCGATCCGGTCCTTGAGCTCGCGGTAGAGCGCCTCGTTCGAGCGTCGCTGGGTGACGAGGACGACCGCGTCGGCATCCCACGTCTGCTCGTGCGCCTCCTCGTCGTACACGTGGGTCGCGGTGACGGCGCCCTGCTCGATCCTGCTCGGGATGTGGTAGGTGACGATGTCGACGCCGAGCTTGTGGAGCTTGCGGTGCTGGTTCGGCGCCTCGAGCGTGAAATGCATGTAGGGCGCAATGTGCCCGAGGTGCGTCATCAGCGTGACCTTCTTCCCTTCACTCGCCAGCTTCTCGGCGAGCGACACCCCCATGAAGTAGCCGTCGTTGTCGACGATGAGGACGTTGCTGCCGGGCACGTCCTTGCCGTCGCGCATGATCTGCTCGGGCGTCAGGCACCACGGCTGTGACGCATCGGCGCCGGGGATCGTGTCGTGGGTACAGCCATTGAGCCCGTCGGTCGCCCAGTACGCGCCGGTGGCAATCACGACGATCTCGGCCCCGTACTCCTTGACGCCGTTCGCATCGAGTGTCGTGCCGGGTATGAACTCGACGTTCCGCAGCTTGTCGGTCTGAATCTTCCGGTAATTGACGACACGCGCCCATTCCCCGAGCCCGGGCAGCTGGGGGATCCAGCGCATGATCCCGCCCATGTCCTCCTCGGCCTCGACGAGGTGAACGCGCCGCATACCGCGTTTGCCGAGGATCATCGCGCACTCCATGCCGGCGGGTCCGGCGCCCACGACGAGCACGTCGTTGTCGGCGTTCTCGGCCGTGTCGAACTTCTCGGGATGCCAGCCGCGGCGATACTCCTCGCCGGCCGTCGCGTTCTGCGTGCAGATCACCGGCGGCCCGCCGATCTCCCAGCGCGAGATGCAGATGTTGCACCCGATGCACTCGCGGATGTCGTCGAGCCGGCCCTCGTCGATCTTCTTCGGCAGGAAGGGATCCGAGATCGAGGGGCGGCAGGTGGCGATGATGTCGAGCTTCCCCGAGTTGATCGCGTCGACCATAAGGTCCGGGCTCGTGAAGCGCCCGACGCCGAGCACGGGCTTCTTCGAGACCTTCTTGACAGCTTCCTGCCAAGGCAGCAGCCGTCCCGATGGATAGAAGCGGGATGGAGTCGCGTCCTCGCCCCACTCCGAGATGCCGGAAACGTTGATGTCCCAGACGTCGACGATCTCGTCGCAGAGCTCGACGAACGGGAGGCAATCGCGCTCGAGCTGCGTCCCCGCGTCGCCCATGAACATGTCACAGGACATGCGCACGGCGATCGCCGTGTCGTCCCCGACGGCATCCCTGACCTGCTCGATCGTCTCCCGCCAGAAGCGGGCGCGATTCTCGAACGAGCCACCGTACTCGTCGGTGCGCTTGTTGTAGTACGGAGTCAGAAACTGCTGCGGCAGATACGAGTGCGATCCATACACGTACACGATGTCGAAACCCGCGTCGCGAGCGCGCCTCGCCGCGTCGACGTAGAGCTGCTGCACCTCGCGGATGTCGTCCTTGTCCATCTCCTTCGCGTAGGTGAGGTATTCGAAGTCGCTCGGAATCTGCGAGGGCCCGCGCGGCACGGAGCGGGACTCCATGCAGGGCGCGTGCGGCCCGCCGTACCAGAGCTCGGCCGCGGCAAGAGCACCGTGATCGTGGAGCATCTCGCACATGACGGACAGGTTCTTGACGTCCTCGTCGTCCCAGAGGCGAGCAGAGACCCGGTGCGTGTCGTCGGACTCGGGCGAGATCGAGCAGTACTCGGTGCAGCAGGCACCGTAGCCGCCCTCGGCCTTCATCGCGCGGAAATACGCCTGGCTCAGCGGCTTCTCCGACCCGAAGCCGTTGCAATGCGGGATCTGGTAGAAGCGGTTCTTCATAGTCTTCGGCCCGAGCTGGATCGGCTCGAAGAGGATGTCGTACTTCGGGTCGCGCGCCATCGTGCGGATCCTCCTTTGGCAGCAGTTCCGAAGCGATTCTCCGCCCGGATGGACGGCGTTGCAACCGACAGCAAGAGAGGCGGGCTCGGGCCCGCCTCTCTCACGTCGCCTGGCAGTGAAGGCCTACGTCGCTGAAACGCCCGGCGCTCCGACGACCGCCGGACTTGGCGCCTCTTCGGGCATCGTCGGCGTCTCCTCGCGCCAGTGTGGCCGCTCCTTGTCCTGGACGATTCGCCGGAACAGGAAGAGGAGGAAAGAGATGGCGAGGACGGCGAAGCCGATGATCTTGATCTGCGCGCCCTTGCCGTAACCACCCGCCGCAATCTGGAACCAGCCGATGCCGACGACGCTGAAGACGATGAAGGCAGCGAAGAGCACCACCGCGATCGGTATCCAGTAGGACGGGAGCTTGATCGGCCGCGGCCAGTTCGGGCGGTCCCTGCGCAGCAGCACGAACGCGGAGATGGCGAAGGCGTTCGCGAGCACGTAGCCGATGTTGCTCGCGGCGAGGATGCCGAAGATGTTCCCGACGAAGAGGACGAAGAGGATGTTGATGACCATGTCGAGTGACATCGCGTTTCCGGGCACGTTGAAGCGGTTCAGCACGCCGAGCTCCTTGATCGTCAGGCCATCCTTGGAGATGGCGTAGAGGGCGCGGCTGCCATCGGCGGTGGCCGTGTTCATCGAGAGGACGAAGCTAAAGCACATGACGACGACGAAGAAGTTCGTTGCGCCAGAACCGACGAGCTTGTCAAGCGCGCCGACGTAGTCGAACCCCGACACGGTCTTCTCTCCGACGCCGCCGGTGAGCGAGAGCGGCACCACCGTGTTGATCAGGACGATGAAGGCCGCCGACGACAGCAGGGCCTTTCTCGTGTCGCGGACGGTGTCTTTGTATTCGGGCGCGAAGGTCGCGGCGGCTTCGGGAGCCGTCGACCAGATCATGAGCCAGATCCAGACCAGCGCGAGCTGCCACCCTCCCCAGGCGAGGCCGGGGTCGTTGAGCTTGTAGGTGAGGTTGGCCGAGTGGAAGTCGCCGTTCAGGAACGGCAGCAGCGTGAAGCAGAACAGCGGGACCATGAGCAGGAGGCCGGCGAGGTAGGCGAACGAGACGGCGATCCGTGTACCCAAGACGTTGAAGATCCAGACGGCGACGATGAGGCCGATGCCGATCAGGTGCTGGAGCCCGATGTGGACAGTGCCGGTACTGAAGTACCCGTTGTCGAGCGTCTTGCCGCCGAACGCACTCGTTCCGTACGGCTGACCGGGGAACCACGCTGCCTGGGCGATGGAACCGGTGAAGAGTCCGAGGAACGCCAGCACCACCGACCAGCCGATCCAGTAGCCGAATGTCGCGATCGGCCCGACAAGCGTCGTGTACTTCCGCCAACCCTCGTTCGCGTAGATCGACAGGCCGCCCGATTTGTGCGGGAACATGGCGGCGAGCTCGGAGTAGATGATGGTCACCGGGACGATGATCAACGCCGTGATGCCCCAGATCAGCATCGCGCCCCACCCGCCCATATCGAGCACTGAATTACCGAGCGATCCCAGCAGGAAGCCGGGATTCGCCAGGCAGATGACGAACCCGTCGTACCAGCGGAGCGTCTTCAGGAGCTGGCGTTCCTCGACGACTGCCTCAGCCACGCTCTACCTCCATCTCTCTTCGGTTTAGGGGCGCCGCGCTTGGGGCCGCGCCAGCGAAAGTAACACCTGCCGTGGTTGCTTTCAATCGGCTCGAATCACACGATCGGGTCGACGCCCGTCCTACAATGGGTTCGCATGAAGGGGCCGCCGATCACGATCAGATGCGAGTGCGGCGAGACCAAGGACGTGGCCTACGGTCAACGCTGGTTGTGCGACGTCTGTCACCGCTCGTGGAACACGAACCAGATCCCGGCCGAGGAGTACGAGGGCCTGCTCCGCCGAGTGAGGCGCCATAAGCTCGAGGCGCTCGCCGCGGCGGCGCTCTCGGCTGCCGTTTTCGTGCCGCTGATCGTGGTCGTCAACTCGGGTTTCATCGCGCTGATCCCCGCCGTGATGGCGCTCTGGCTCTTCGTCTTTCTACCGCTCTGGCGTCGGAGGTACCGCCGCACCGCGCGCAATGCGCCACGCTGGGAGCTCCACCCCGAATAGCATGTTGACCCTGCAGCGCAACGGTCCGCGCGAGGACGTCTCGCTCCTCTCCGCCGGCGGCCGTCCCGTGCTCCTTGCAACGATCGACGTTCCCTTTGCCGAGGACGCGACCGCTGTCGCGGTCGACTCGGCCGTCGAAACCGGGCAGCCGCTCCTCGTCGTCAACGTTGCCGAGGTCCCGCCCACACCCTGGACCTTCCTCGGTTACGGCTACATCGAGAGGGAGGACCTTCAAAATGAGCTGCGCAAGCCGGCCATGCTCGCCCAGTCGCTGGCCGTACAAGTCCAGCGCTTGCGCGTGTGCAGCCCGCACCCGATCGAAGCGCTCTTGGAGCTCGTAGCCGAGCGCAACCCGGGGCTGTTTGTCTTCGGGCCCGACCGCTCCCGGCTGAGGCCGCGAACGTATCGCCGGGCGGCGAGAAAGGTCCGCGAGCGCGTTACGTGCCTCGTCTGGCTCCCCGAGATGGATCTGGATTAGACGGCGGCCGGGGCGGCGAACGCTGGGAGATCCTCCAGCCACGTGCTCCGACGCCCGTCGCGCGTCCACACGATCGGGAAGAACGACTCGTCCATCGCCAGGTCGTCGACGCGGCGATAGCGCGAGTACACGGGGTCGACGTGCTCGGGGTGGAAATGCGCGTCAGCCCGAATCAGGTGCGAGATGACCGCGCGGCGGTGCACGGAGCCCGTGTTCGGCCCGGATCCGTGGAAGGTGTTGAAATGGTGGAACGCTGCTCCACCCGCTCGGACGACGAGCGGCACGAGCTGCAACTCATCCGCCGTGGGCCGCGCTCGCTCGACCGGAGCAAGCCAGTCCGGCGGGGCGTGGAACTCGCCCCGGTTCTCTGGTGAGCGCGGCCAGCGATGCGAGCCTGCGGCGTACGTAATCGTTCCTGCTTCCGCCGACGTGTCGTCGAGCGCGATCCAGCAGGTGATCA
>VAXU01000187.1:3634-6606 GCA_005885125.1 Actinomycetota bacterium | reverse complement strand
AGGCGACCATGTCGTCGGAGTGCCCGGGCGTCGCGATCGCCTCGACGCGCAGGCCGCCCGCTACCAGCGAATCGGTCCGCACCGGCAGCCCGAGCTCGCCCTCGTGCTCGACGTGGTCGCCGTGCGCGTGCGTCCGGAGGATGAAGGCCGGTTCGACGCGCCAGCGCTCGACGGCCTCGCGCAGCGGCTCGACCGGGGCGCCCGAGTCGACGTACACCGCCGTGCCGCCCTCCTGGTCCGCAACGAGGTAGGCGTTCGACAGCCAGTCGGGGTGCATGCTCCGAGCGACGAGCACGACGGTACGCTACCGGGGCACCTGCGACGAGGAGGAACGGAATGGCGGGATTGATGTCCCGGACGATGATGATCATCAAGGCGAAGTTCTCGGCGCTCTTAAATAGGGCCGAGAACCCGAGCGAGACGCTCGACTATTCCTACGAGAAGCAGCTCGAGTCCCTGCAGAACGTCAAGCGCGGGATCGCGGATGTCGTCACGGCCAAGAAGCGGCTCCAGCTCCAGACCAGCCAGCTCGAGCAGAACGTCGTCAAGCTCGACACCCAGGCGCGCCAGGCAGTCGCCGTGAACCGCGAGGATCTCGCACGGGCGGCGCTCGAGCGGAAGTCGGGTATCCAGCAGCAGCTCCAGCAGCTGGACGGGCAGGTGCAGCAGCTCGACGACCAGCAGCAGAAGCTCGTCGCGAACGAGCAGCAGCTCTCCGCGAAGATCGAGCAGTTCCGGTCGCAGAAGGAAGTGATCAAGGCGCAGTACTCCGCTGCGGAAGCGCAGGTCCGGATCGGCGAGGCCGCGACCGGGATCGGACGTGAGATGGAGGACACCGGGCTCGCGATTCAGCGCGCGAAGGACAAGACCGATCAGATGCAGGCGCGCGCGGCTGCGCTCGACGAGCTCGTCTCCTCCGGGCAGCTCGAGGATCTCACCTCCGACCAGACGCAGCTCGACCGGGAGCTGTCGCAGTTGTCGTCCCAGTCGCAGGTGGATCAGGAGCTGGCGAAGCTGAAGGCTGAGGTGGGGTCGGGAGCGGGCTCGGAGAAGAAGGAGATCGAGCAGTAGCGACTGCCTCGATGCGGCGCGTCAGCAGATAGATCCCGCACAGCAGCGTGACAATCGTCTCGACGACGATCAGCACGCGGTAGTCGACCGCGGCGATCAGCGCCGCGCCGAGTGCAATCGACACCGTTTGCGGCGTGCTGATGATCGCGTCGGCGGCCGAGAAGACGCGTCCCTGCAGCCGGTCGGGAGACCGCAGCTGGATCGCCGTGCCGAACCCGACGATCAGCCACGCGATGCCGGCACCCGCGACCGCTACCCCGAAGAGGATCAACGGCAGGCTCGTGGACACGAACGTGAGGTCGCCGAGCGCGAACAGCGCCATCCCCAACCCGACGAGCTTCGCGTCGCCGAGCCGTCGCAGGACGCGTGCAGCTGTGATGCCGCCGGCGATCGCACCGGCGCCCTGAAGCGACGAGAGCACCCCGAAGAAGGACGTCGGCCGGTGCAGGCCCTGGTCGAGCACCGCGAAGATGACCGTCTCGGAGAAACCGACCACGAGCAGGCAGACACCGCACGTGAAGACGATCTGCTTCAAGGCGGGCGTGCGAAGGATGTGGCGCGCGCCGGCGAGGACCTCGGCCAGGAAGCGGTGTTCCTCGCGCTCGAACTTGGGCTCGGGAGTCCGCAGGAACAGAAGCGCCGTGACGACCGCGACGAAGCTCACGGAGTCGAGCACCGCCACCGCACCCCCGCCGGTCGCCGCGTAGATCCCCGCGCCGACGAGCGGCGCGATCAGCCGCAGACCTTCGCGCACCGTCTGGAACATCCCGTTCGCCTCGCCGAGCAGCTCGCGCGGACAGATCACCGTCATCAACGCTGAGCGCGCCGACCCGGCCAGCAGGCCGGCTGTCCCGTAGAACACCGTCACCGCGTAGAGGAGCCAGAGGTCGCCGCGATCGTGGACGAACAGGAGCAGCAGGACCACGAGCGCTTCGGCGGAGTACGTCCAGATCATCACGCGCCGCCGCGAGAGGCGGTCGACGACGAACCCCGCGAGCGGCGAGAACAGCGATGGCGCGGCGAGCGCAAAGAAGACGAGGCCCGCAGCCGAGTTGCTGTCCGTCAGGTCCTTCGCCCAGACACCGAGGACGATGAACATCGCCCAGTCGCCGAACACCGACAGCGTCCAGCCGGCGAGGAAGATGCGGGCGTCACGGATCGCGAGAACGCGGCGCATCAGGCCGACGGCGATTCGGGCGACAGACCGGCCGCCTCGGTCGGAAGCAGCGCCTCGTCCCCGAACGGAAGCTCCTCCGGCTCGGTAGGCATTTCCTTGACGTGCCGCACCGGCGAAAGCGCGACCGGAATTGCAGCGAGCGCGCAGCCGATCGTCCCGACGAACATCGTCGGGCGCAAGCCGATCCACGATGCCAGACCGCCGCTGACGAGCGCGCCGAGCGGGATCGTCCCCCAGACGATGAATCGGCGCGACGCATTGACGCGGCCGAGGAGACGCTCGGGCGTCAGCGCTTGCGTCAAGCTGATCGCACTCACGTTGTAGAGCACGATTCCGAAGCCGACGAGCGTGAACGCGACGACGATGAACGGGATCGGGAAAGAAACCGGCGCGAGCGGGACGAGCACGAGCGGGACGCCGTCGATGAGGGTCGCAAGCAGAATCGCGCGGCCGACGCCGAGCCGCTTGCCGATCCTCTGCGCGAAGAATGCGGCGATGAGCGCGCCGCCGTTCGAAAGAGCGAACGTGATCCCGATCGCGAGCGGCGACATGTGCAGGTGCCGCACCGCGTAGACGATCAGGATCGCGAACGCGACGTTATTGAAGAAGTTGAAGGTCGCGGTCGACATCGAGATGCCGCGCCAGTACCGATGCCCGAGCAGATACTTGATCCCGTCGATCAGCTCGCGGCGCATCGACGGCGAGTCCGCGGTGCGAACGGGAA
>VAXU01000187.1:0-3539 GCA_005885125.1 Actinomycetota bacterium | reverse complement strand
CGACACGTCGAAGAAGACGGTCAGCGTGCCTGTGATGAAGCCGGCGATGTACAGCTGCGCGAGCGTCAGGTGTCCGAACGCCGCCGCCACGGGGATCGAGCCGAGCGCGAGCGCGCGGCCGAGGTCGGCGGTCACCATGATCGGCCGGCGCGGCAGGCGGTCGACCCACACCCCGGCAGGAAGGGAGAAGAGGAGGAACGGCAGGAAGTCGACCGTTCCGAGCGCCGCTACCTGGAACGCGGTCGCGTGCAGTGAGAGCACGGCGACGAGCGGCAGCGCGATCTGGCTGATGTTCGACCCGAACTGGCTGACGCTCTCCGCCGTCCAGAGCTTCAGGAAGTCGGCGTGCCTCCAGAGACCGCCGCGCGGCCAGAGTGCGGCGGGACTGCGCATCTAGCCCGCCGGCAGCTGAGCTTGGGCCGGAGCCCGCGCGATCGTGATGTCGCCGCTGACGGTCTTCGCGCGCACCTCGACCAGCGGCGCGTCGGCCTCGGCGTCCGGCTCATCCTGCGGAGCATCCGAGAGGTCGAACTCCGATCCGGTCGAGCCGCTGATCGTGGTTGCGTCCACGTAGACACGCGAACCGCGGCGCACGGCGACGTAAACGTCGCCGGAAACCGTCTGCGCCTCAACAACCCCTGCGACGACCGCCTCGAGTCGAAGGTCGCCCGAGACGGTGTTCGCATGCACCCCCGCCCCTGCGTCGCGCAGCCAGAGGTCGCCGGAGACGGCCTGGACAACGACCTCGCCGCGCGCCTGCTGGAGCGCGACGTCTCCGGAGGTGGACTGGATCTGCGTCTGGCCCCCGACCGATTCGAGCGAGACGTCGCCGCTCGCCGTCTTGAGGCGGGCGTCGCCCTCGACCTCCTCGATCTGGACGTCGCCCGAGGCAGTCTTCGCCTCGAAGGAGCCGTAGGTTCCGCGTGCCCTGATGTCGGCCGACTTCGTGCGCACCGTCGGCTCGGCCCCGGCCGGGCAGATGACGCGGAGGCGGATCTCCGGGCTCCGGCCGATCGAGAACATGAAGCCGCGGTGCTTGACCTCCACGATCACCTCAGAGTTCTCGCCACGCTGATGCGCTTCGACACGCGCGTCCTCGACGAGCTCACGCGTGACCGAATCGTTCCCTTCGAGGGACACGTGCGTGGAGCCGTCCGCCCCCGTCTCGATCTCGACGCGCCCGAACGGGATCTCGAGATCGAGGCGGACGCGACCCGGAGTGTCGAAGTCCCAAGTCGGCATCAGACGATGTGCTGCCGTGAGTCTGCGTAGCGCAGGTCGGAGAGGACCCGCTCGCGGACGCCCGCCGTGCGGTGGACGACGATCGGCCGCTTGTCCTTCGGGCGGATCAGGTTGGCCTCGCGGCGCGGGAGCACCGCGAGCGCAAGTCCGAATGGGAGTGGCAATACGTGCATCGCTTGCTCCTTTCAGCTGCGGCCGTAGCCGGTCATTCGCCGGCCGCCGGGACCGCGGCGTTGTGGGTTCGCGCTCTTCGAGATCTGCTGCAGGAGCCACGTGTTGGCGGAGACCCCCGCGTCCTGGGCGGCCGCGTCGATGATCGCCTTCAGCGTTTCCGGGAGGCGAAGGGTGACGCGGGCGCTGAGGCTGTCGTCGGTCGACGGCATCGGCGCCCCCTGCTCTTCGACGTAGACGAGCTCGGGATCTCCGCCGGTGACTCGCACTTCGATGTGGCCGTTCGGGAGCTGATTCGTCAGCTCCGCGGCGGCCTCGCCGAGGACGTCCATCAGGCGGAGCCGGAGGGATGGCTCCAGGGCTGCCGCGATTCTGCGAGCGGCGTCGGCAACCGCGTCGTCGCCCATGGCGGCGACGGCTTCGAGATCCCGCTGGAGTGCTTCGACGAAGGCCGCCACGTTCATGTGGGGCACTATGACATCACGATGATGTCATGTCAAGCTCCAAATGGGGTCACCGAGCGTCACCGTGACACAAACCCCGCTCCGTGCAGGAATTTCGCGCTCCCGACCGGCTCAACCTAAAGAACCCTCCGGCGGGGGAGGCCGTTCGCCGCCGTCCACCTACGGTCTGAGCGGGGACCTGCGGCCCGACTGGAGAACACATTGCGGCACCAACTGAAGCGATCCAGCCCGGACCGGGCGGTCTGGCGTTGAGCGTCCAGCCTGCCGTTTCCGAGCGGGCCCCGGCGACCCAGGAGCGGTCGCCCCCACTCGCCCTCGTCCCTCCGCGCCCGGAATCGCCCAAATGGAACATCTTGGGCCTCCGCTTCTACCTGCCGGTGCGCACGCGCTTCCTGTTCAGCATCGCGGCAGGACTCTCCTGGGCTGGGTTCTCGACGTGGATCGCGCTTGGCTGGATCGAGGAGCTGGGCCGCGCGGTAACCCTTCCGGGCGCGATCGCCGTCATCGCGGGCGTCGCGATCGTCCCGGGCTATCTCAACATCCAGCTGGCCGTGTCGCTCCTCAGCGACAAACCGCGCCCTCTGAGCTTCGATCACGAATGTCCCGGTGTCACGCTCCTAATCGCCGCTTACAACGAAGAGGCGCAGATCCGAGAGACGATCGAGTACGCCCTGGGCCAGGACTACGCAGGTCCGCTCGAGATCGTCGTGGCCGACGACGGGTCGACCGATCGCACACGGGAGGTTGCGCTCGGGACGACGGCCGATTCGCGCGTCCGAGTCGTCACAACGCCTCACGCCGGCAAGTCCGAGGCGCTGAACGCAGTGCTCCGAACGGTCCAGTCACCGCTCGTCGCCACGATCGATGCGGACACCCTGCTGATGCCGTACGCCCTTCGCCACGCGGTCGCGCGCATGCTCTGTTCGCCCCCGGACACCGTGGCGGTCGCGGGATCCGTACTCGTGCGCAACTCGCGTGCGAACGTGCTGGCCCGGATACAGGAATGGGACTACTTCCTCGCGATCGCCTCCGTGAAGCGGCAGCAAGCGCTCTTTCAGGGGACGCTCGTCGCGCAAGGGGCGTTCAGCGTGTATCGAACAAGCGCAGTCCAGCGTGTGGGCGGCTGGCCGAACAGGATCGGGGAAGACATCGTTCTCACCTGGGCACTGATCCGCGACGGCGGACGGACGGTGTTCGAGCCAACCGCGATCGCATTCACCCAGGCGCCGGTGAAGCTGCGTCACTTTGTACGCCAGCGCCAGCGCTGGGCGCGCGGGATGATCGAGGGGCTCCGGACGCACGGCCGTCGGCCCGATGACGGCGGCCGTCCTTCCGATCAGCCTCACGATTGCCCTGACGATGCTGGTTCGCCAGCGGACGATCTTCAGGAGCCTCGGGTTGAAGATCCGGCGGAACCTGGTCGGCTTCGCCCTCTACGTGCTCGTCTATCAGCTTGTGATGTCACCGATCTCCGTTTCCGGCTATGCGAAGGAGATCCTGGGCGCGCGCCGCGTCTGGTAGCGCTCGCTCGAGAGCGAAAAGGGTCAGACCGGACGGTCTTGACCCCTAGGGGCATGACGAACACTTCGTAGACAAGGGTATGACCCTCTGGGTCAGACCCTTTGGTCGGCGGCTAGAGCGGCGCGTCGAACAAGCCGAACC
>VAXU01000022.1 GCA_005885125.1 Actinomycetota bacterium | reverse complement strand
TGCGGTAGACCATTGCGTTGTCGGTCATGACGGCCTCGGGCGCCTCGAGGCCGAGCTGGGTGAAGAAACGAAGCGCGCGTTCGAGCGTGCGCAGGTTGGTGTCGGCGTCCTCGCGAGGGTGCAGCTCGACGTAGGCGAGTCGCGTGTGGTCGTCGACGACGCAGTGCAGATAGTCGTAGCCGACGCCACGGTTGCGGTCCTTCTGCAGCCGCGAGCCGGTGGCGCGATGGCCGGGGACGCTGAAGCGGGCCAGCCGCTTGACGTCCATGTGCAGCAGGGCGCCAGGCCGCGACCACTCGTAGCGGCGATAGGTCTGCCGCTGTCCGCGCGGCCGCCGCGAGAGCCCGTGCCGCCGGAGCACCTTCCAGATCGTCGAGCGCGAGCGGCGCAGGATCCCAGCCAGCCGGCCCGGCCCGAGGTTTGTCTCCCGGCGGGCGCGCAAGATCGGCTCCTCCTCGGCGGCACTCAGCCGTCGTGGCTGCCGCAGCGGCCGGCTCGACCTGTCACAGAGCGCGGCCCGGTCGCGGCCGCCGTCCAGCCAGCGGTGCCACCAACGATGCGCAGTCCGGCGACACGCTGAAGCAGGCTGCAGCCTGCTTCAGCGTCATACCTTGCTCGACCGCCAGCACCAGCTGAAAGCGGCCAGCCAGTCCGAGCTTCGCGTTAGCGTGCAGAGTCATCACGGCCCTCCTTGGCGGTGGCGTGTCTTTGGCGGACGCGCACAGCCTCCAAGGAGGGCCGGATGTATCCCTCAGCCGTTCACAACCTGTGTGGGCGGATCACCTAGACAAACGAAAACGGAGGTACACGTGGGCATCCTCTGGATCATCCTGATCGTCGTTCTCGTGCTCGCGCTGCTCGGATTCTTCTCGCGCGGGTCCTGGTAGGCACTAGGACCTACTGAGAGCTGAGAATGGGCCGCCCGGCACTTGCCGGGCGGCCGTTGGCATGGCGACTATGGAGGGGTGGAGCGGCCTCCCGTCCTCGAGGTTCTGGACCGCGCCGATCGCACGACTTCCCTTCCCCGCCTGGGCGGGATGGCGCGCGCCGACGGCGTCGTGATCGTCAGCGAGCGCTACTGGGCGTTCGCAGGCGTCGACGGGTCGTTGCGGGAGGGCCGGATGCCGTCGCCGCCGGACGCACTCCGTCGCATCCCGCTTCTGCGCGGCTTGGTCCGGCTCGGCGCTGCCCTCTCGCCGCTCTTCCGTGGAACTGGAGTCGCGAGGCGGCGGGAACGGCTGTTGCTCGTCTTCGCCGTCCTCGCCCCGCTCGGGCTCGTCTTCGTGCCGGGCCGCATTGGTTTCGTCGTCGGCCTTGCGCTCACCGCTGCGTTGATCCTGTGGCTCCTCCGCGGCCGCACGCTCTTCCTGCACGGCGCGGAGCACCGTGCAATCGCGGCTGCCGAGCACCGGCGCCTCGGCAGCACGTGGCAAGGGCTTGAGCTTCCCTCCCGTTTCTCCACGCGTTGCGGCACGAACTTCGCCGCGCTTCTGCTTCCGGTCGCCACGCTGGGTCAGCGGTTCTGGCCGCTGCCGACCGCAACGATGACGCCGCTCGTCGTCACCGCGCTCTCGCTGGCGGTGACGATGGAGCTCTGGCAGCTCGTGCAGGCCTCGTCACATCGCGCAGCGCGCGCATTCCTGCTCCCCGGCCTCGCACTCCAGCGCGTCACGACACGCGAACCGCGCCTGGATGAGACGCGCATCGCCCTGCGTGCAGTCGCGTCCGTCCTGTACCG
Organism: Actinomycetota bacterium; assembly: GCA_005885125.1. Taxonomy (GTDB): domain Bacteria; phylum Actinomycetota; class Thermoleophilia; order Gaiellales; family Gaiellaceae; genus 3-1-20CM-4-69-9. The sequence goes on along the minus strand of VAXU01000022.1, from coordinate 10,910 downwards.
CGAGCTCGACTGACATCGGTAGCCTGCACGGAGGTGCAGGTCGCGCAGGACAACAGCATCGAGACCGAGGGTCTCGTTCGCGAGTTCAAGAAGGGACCGCGCGCCGTCGACGGGATCGATCTTCGCGTCGAGCCCGGCGAGATCTACGGCTTCCTGGGCCCGAACGGCGCCGGCAAATCCACGACCGTCCTGATGTTGACGACGCTGTTGCCGCCCACCGCGGGCACCGCGCGCGTCGCGGGATTCGACGTTGTCAAACAAGGGCCCGAGGTTCGCAAGGCGATCGGCGCGGCGCTCCAGGAGGCCGCCCTCGATCCGTTGCTCACCGGCCGCGAGCATCTGCGCCTGCAGACGGCGATGCACGGCATCGGCGGTGAGGAACGGAAGCGCCGGAGCAACGAGCTGCTGGAGCGCGTCGGCCTCATGGAAGCGGCCGACCGAAAGGTCAAGGGCTACTCGGGCGGCATGAAGCGACGGCTCGACCTGGCGCTCGCCCTCGTGCACCACCCGCGGATCCTCTTCCTCGACGAGCCGACAACGGGTCTCGACGTGCAGAGTCGTACCGCGCTCTGGGAAGAGGTCGGCCGGCTCGCCAAGGAGGACGGCGTCACCGTCTTTCTGACGACGCAGTACCTGGAAGAGGCAGACGTTCTCGCAGACCGCGTCGGGATCATCGACCACGGTCGCATCGTGGCCGAGGGAACGCCCGAATCGTTGAAGGGGCAGATCGCCCGCTCGACGGTGGAGGCGTTACCCGCGAACGCAGACGAGAAGGGGGCCGTCGCGACCGTGCTCGAACGCTTCGGCACCGCGACGACCGGCTTCTCGCCGGGAACCGTGGCGGTCCAGCTCAGCTCGTCGGACGGTCACCTCGCCGAGATCGTCCGCGCGCTCGACCGCGAGGGCCTGCGGATCGCGCACCTGCAGATTCACGAGCCGACGCTCGACGACGTCTTCCTCGACAAGACCGGCCGGCACCTCGAGGGCGCCGGTGGCGGCGACGAAGAGCTCGAGCCGGAGCCCGCGCGAGCGTGAACCGGGCGCTCGCGCTCCAGGTCGGCTACCTCGCGCGGCGCTCCATCATCCGGACGTTGCGGCAGCCGGCCGCGGTGGTGTTCCCGCTGCTCTTCCCGGTCCTGCTCCTGGCGGTCAATTCCGGCGGCCTGCGTGCCGAGACGCGCCTGCCGGGATTCCCGACGAACTCGTTTCTCGCCTTCGCGCTTGCGGTCCCGTTCATCCAGGGTGGCCTGTTCGCAACAGGCAACGCCGGCATCGATCTTGCGAAGGACATCCAGACGGGGTTCCTCAACCGGCTCGCGCTGACGCCGATGCGCGGGATCGCGTTGCTCGCCGGCGAGCTGGGCGGTGTCATGACGCTCGCGCTCGTGCAGGGCCTCTTCTACCTGTCGATCGGGTTGGTGTTCGGCGTGCGCCTGAAGTCCGGGATCGCCGGCGGCTTGGTGTTGATCTTGCTCGCGGCGGTGATCGCGCTCGGCTTCGCGGCGTTCGGGGCGTACGCCGCGCTGCGCACCGGCTCGACCGAAGCGGTGAACGGTCTCTTCCCGCTCTTCTTCGTCTTCCTGTTCATCTCGTCGATGAACATTCCGCGAAACCTGATGGGGACGACGTGGTTCCGGTGGCTCGCGACGATCAATCCGGTGTCGTACCTGATCGAAGGCGTGCGGAGCCTGGTCATCACGGGCTGGGACGGCGAGGCGCTCGGGCTGGCGTTCGGGATCGGGTTGGGAGTCGTCGTTGCGGGGTTCGGCCTCGCTGCGGCGGCGCTGCCGCAGAGGATGGCGCGAACGTGAACGTGCGTCAGCTCTTCGACGTCGCGCGCGCTGTCGCGTGGCGACAGCTACACAACGCACTGACGAACCCGGTGATCTTCCTGCCGTCGCTGGCGTTCCCCTTGCTCAACTTCGCTGCGTTCGCGGGCGGCCTGTCGAAGGTGCGGCAGGTCCCGGGCTTCACGTTCGCCGGCAGTTACACCGCGTTCCAGTTCGTTTTCGTGCTCCTGCAGTCGGCGGCGTTCAGCGGCGTCTTCTCGGGCTTCGGCGTCGCGCGCGATTTCGAGACCGGATTTACGCGCCGGCTCCTGCTCGCCGCGCCGAATCGCATCGGCCTCGTGCTCGGCTACGCGATCGCATCGGCTGTGCGCTGGCTGATCACCGCGGCGATCATCACCGTTGTTGCCTTCGCCGTCGGCATGAGGGTCGGCGGGAGCGGCGTCGACCTGTTCGGGCTCTACGCACTTGCGCTGCTCGTCAATTTCGCCGGGACCCTGTGGGCGACGGGAGTCGCGATGAGAATCCGGTCGCAGCAGGCCGGGCCCGTGATGCAGATGCCGGTGTTCCTCGCGCTCTTCTTCGCTCCCGTGTACGTCCCGCTCGATCTCCTCCGCGGGTGGATTCATGCCGTCGCGCGCGCCAATCCGTTGACACCCGTCCTCGAGGCGGCGCGCGGGCTCGTGTCGGGAGAGCCGACCCAGACCCTGATCTCCTTCGGGGTCGGCGCCGCTCTCGTCGCGGGCTTCGCGCTGTGGGCGCTCGGAGGCCTCCGCCGCGCCGAAGCAGCGGGTTAAAGGCCGCACGAAAGGCGCCGACTCGGCGGCGCCGCCGAGAGGCCGTGCGGGCTTTGCCCGTGCGGCCGTCCATCACCGCGACTTGGATTCGCGCGCAGTCGAATTCCGCTGCAAGTCGCCTAGAGCGGCATACTCTGACGGTGACCGAGGAAGCCTGGCCGACGTCGCAACACCCGTCGCGTGAGCCGCTGCCGCGGGTCGAGGACCTGCCGATCGCCGACCATGGGTACGACCAGCAGAGCGTCAAGGCCGCGTTCGACTCCTTCTACCGTCACGCCGCGCAACTCGACGCCTCCTTGCGGACGCTCGAGGCGGTCGACTCGTTTCATCGGCAGGCGGCCGCTCTGCGTGGGGACTTGCGGGTGCTACGGACCGCCGGCTGGACGCAGCAGACCTGGCCGACCACACCGGCGTACGGCTACGGCGTGCGCCCCGCGCGCGAGGGCATCTCGCCCGCGGTCTGGCGGATCGGGGGCGAGGCGGCATTCATCATCGTGGTCGCCGTCGCGCTCGGCGTCGCGAAGCTCGCCTGGTGGGTGATCGCGCTCGTGATGGCCTTTACGTGGTTGCTCGTCGGCCTGATCGAGTGGGCATCGGCTCGCGACTTCGAGTTCGTGCGCACCGAGCCCGCTCCCGTCCATCCGATCGTCGAGGCGGAAGCTCCGGTCGACCGGACCGAGGAGCGCGAGGCAGTCGGCTGGACGGCTTTCGAGGAGGCACAGGAGCCCTCGGACGCGATGACGATGATCGGCACGCCGCCGGGCATCGAGGACGAACGCGCCCCGGAGCCGCCGGCCGCGGAAGAGGCTGCCGCTCAGGAGCTGGCTGGGGAGCGAACCGAGCCCGAGCCGGTCGCCGCAGCCTCAGTCGACGACGGGGCACGGGAGGCCGAGCCCGGCGGCGAGCCCCGCGGTCACTGGTGGCAACGGGGGGAGCGGTCGGACGCGGGCGAGGACGACGCGGGGATCGCGAATGCTCCGCGCCACGTACGCGTGCTGCCGGCCGACGAGCAGGCGGGCGATGCCGTCCCACTGGACCCTTGGGAGCGGGGTTTCGACGAGGCCTCGGTCGATTCGGCGGTGTCCGGGGACGAGCCGGACGAGGAGACTGGCGAGGACGAACGAGCCCTCGCTGCGGACGTGAACCAGCCGGAACGCCGGCGCTTCCGTCGCCGCTGATCAGTCCCTGAAAGGCCGCTTTGTGCGCTTCGGCGCTAGCTCCCCCGATGGAGTGATCTTCACCGGTCCTGACCCGTTCGGGTGAGGTTGGGCCTCCATCCCCTCACTAGCTTGCGCCTTAGGTACTGCGGCCCGCGCCTTGGGATGCGCGGCAGAAAGGGAGAGAGGCAACCAACCGTGAAAGACTCGAACAGTCCTCGGAGTGAGACTCGCTCGAATGCGCTGTGGGGATCCAGCTCCCGCGGCGGCGAAACTCGCTCCAACGCGATGTGGGGTCGTAGCGGTCGGCGCGCGAACGCGCTCTGGGGCCGCGGTGGACGCGGTCTCGTGCTCGGGATCGTGGCTGCCCTTACGATCGCCGTCCCGCTTGGCGCGACTGCTAGCAGCAAGAGTGCGAGCAGCAGCGGCGGCAACAACACGACATTCATCGCGCCAGGTCTGCTGGCAGGCGCGGAAAAGAATCCTGGTCAGAAGCTTCACGTCATCATCCAGAGCTCGGGTGGAGCGGCCGACGCGAAGGCCAAGATCAAGGGGCTCGGCGCCGATGTGCGCAAGAACCTCGATCTGATCGGCGCTGTCGCGGTCGACATCACCGCCGGCAAGCTCGACTCCCTGCGCAAGCAGGACGGGCTGACGATCACGGCGGACGCTCCGATCAAGTTGAGCGGCACGATCAACTACTCGACGCAGATGTGGCCGTACGTGTCGGGCGTCGCAGTGGGCTGGGGCTCTAGCCTGTCTCCTGCACCGTCCGCACCGACGATTGCGATCGTTGACTCGGGGATCGACGCGAACCGCGCAGACTTCGACAACGGCGCACGCGTCCTGCCGCAGGTCAACCTCGCATCGCTGACGCCCAACTCGCCGGGCGACGGGCGGGGACACGGAACGTTCGTCGCGAGCATCGCGGCGGGCTCGGCTCCGGGTCACGCCGGCGCCGCGCCGAGTGCGCGTGTTCTCCCCATCGACGTCATGGACGACACCGGCAAGGCGCTGACGAGCGACGTGATCGCGGCGTGCGCGTACATCCTGCAAAACGAGAGCGCACTGAACATCCGTGTTGCGAACTTCTCGCTCCACTCAGGTGCTCGGAACCACTTCTACAACGATCCGCTCGACAGGGCGGTCGAGAAGCTCTGGTTCAGCGGCGTCTTCGTGGTTGCAGCCGCCGGCAACTACGGGGTCCCGACGGGCCCCAGCGGCGTCCTCAACGCACCGGGGAACGACCCGTTCGTCATGACCGTGGGTGCGCTGGACATCGGGTCGAGCTACTACCGCTATGACGACTCGATTGCACCCTGGTCCGCGTGGGGTTACACCGAGGACGGCTTCTCCAAGCCGGAGATCAGCGCGCCGGGCCGGTACATGATCGGCGGAGTCCCGACGTCGGCGACGCTGACGTCGGAGCGGCCCGACCACGTGGTCGCGAGCGGCTACATGCAGCTCTCGGGCACGTCCTTCTCGGCGCCGGTCGTCGCGGGTGCGGCAGCGGAGCTCCTCGCACGGCATCCTTCGTGGACGCCGGATCAGGTCAAGGGCGCTCTCATGCTGACTGCCTCGGCGATTCCATCGCATCCCCGCTCGGGCGGCGTCGGCGAGCTCAACGCTGCACGGGCGCTGGGCGTGACGGCGCCGCCGAATCCGAACGCCGGCCTCAACGCCTTCCGCGTGACCGACTCCCTCGGGGGCGTGGTCTTCAACGCGGCGAGCTGGGTCGACACGGTGAAGTCCAACGCGTCGTGGGCGGACGCCTCGTGGGGTGACGCCTCGTGGGCGGATGCCTCGTGGGCGGATGCCTCGTGGGCTACCGCTTCGTGGGGCGACCTCTCGTTCAGTGTCGCATCGTGGGGAGACGCCTCATGGGGCGACGCCTCGTGGGCGGATGCCTCGTGGGCAGACACCTCCTCCGAGGACGGCGTCGAGGGCGAAACGCTCGGCCCTGCGCCTCTGATGGGCGTCGACACCGCGGGAACCGCACCCTCCCCTCCCCCGAACTAGCTAGGCACGTTCGATCCGAGGACAGCGAAGCGGGGCGCTCAGCGCCCCGCTTCTGCTTTCCGGGCTTCGGCCGCGTGCTGGAGCTCCTCCTCGTTCAGGAGCCGCACGAGGAAGTACGCCAGGGCGCTGAGGAACACGACTGTCTGTTCCGCGTTCATCAGGATGCCGCCCAGGTTCTGGTCCTTCGCGGGGGACAAGCCCCAGAGCCGCGGCGCGTGCTCGTAGAAGTCGTAGAACGGCGTCGACGAGAAGATGAAAGCGAGCCCGAGAAAGATCGAGCTCACGAACGCGACGCCGAGGTACGCGAGCGCGCTGGGTGTCGAGAGAACGCTGCCGAACACCGTCCACCAGAACAGGAGCCCCGCCGCGATCAGCAGCGCGTGCTCCGCGTTCAGCGCCCACGTGTGCCGGAGGGCGTAGTCGTAGAACGCAGGCAGGTGGATGAGGTACCAAACGGCAAGCCACACGGGGAGTGACACCCACGGCCGGGCGACACGCGCGAGTACGCGGCCGCCGCGCCGCGCGAGCGCCGCACGCATCGACGGTGTGAGCCCGAGGATGAGGAGCGGCGGCGCCCAGTCGGCGATCATCACGTTGCCGAGCAGGTGGAAGAGCAGGAGATAGTGGCGCGCGATCGTCTCGAGCGGCGAGCACAGAGCAGCGACGACGAGCGCGAGCCCGAGCCCGAACACGAGCGCCCGCGGCGTCGACGGATGCGCACGACGCGCTACCTGGGCGTATGCGAAGCCGGCTGCAAGCGAGAGCGCGAGGAAGAGCGGCTCCCAGCTGAACGACCAGGGCGCCGGGTGCACGCGGCGAGCGTACCGAACAGGGGCGCCGCTAGCGCGCTGCGCGTGCGCGCCGGCGATGTACGACGGGGACGACGACCAGGAGGATGACGAACGCTGCTCCGGCCGCGGCGATGATCAACCGATCGAGCAGCTTCGAGCCGGAACCTCCTGCCGGTCCGCCGAGAACCGCCGGCGGCGGTACGGGGATCGGATGGCCCGCCGCCGTGGCCAGCTTCGCGACCGCCGTCGTCGCAGAGTCGACCATTCCTTCGGTCCCTTGCGCGACCGTGAGCCTCGCCAGCACGCTTCGCTCGGCGGCGACGCTGCGCTTGTAGTGGAAGACGCCGAACCCGTTGGGCATCACGATCAGCAGCCGCCCCTTGTAGAGGAAGACGAGCTCCTGGCCGAGGAACTCCGCGTACTGCTGTGGCTTGCGCCACAAGACGTAGGCCGTTCCGAGATCGGCGGGGATCGTGATGATCGCGACCTTGATCGGGTAGCCGTCCGACCGCGCGCTCTGCACGACCTGCTCCAGTCGCTGCGACACGGGCTTCCGGATCGAGGCCTCGAACGGGAAGAACACCCACTGCGTGTAGAGGACGTCGCTGGCCGGATCCCCGTCCGCGCTCGCAGCGGGAGCAGACGACGCTGCCACGACTGCGGCGACCGTGGCGACGAGCGCCAGACGACGGATCAGGCCGGCCTCTGAACTGCGATCGCACGTGCGCCTCGACGGCCGCGGAGCAGCGGCCACAGGAGGACCGCGATGAACGTTCCGAGCGTGAGCAGCTGCTCGACGAGCATCACCGCGCCGGCGAGTCGCTGGTCGGTCATCACGCTGAGCCCGAGCAGCCGGTCCGGCTGCGCCGCGTACGGGTGGTACACGGCCGAGGGTGCAAAGAGCAGACCGTCCATGATCGGCTGGCTCAGGACGAAGAGACCAAAGGCGAATGCGATTCGTCCGCCTCGGCTCAACCGCCCGTGACGTGCGGGATCGATGAGCTGAACCCACGCAAGCGTCCCGACGAGGACGAACGTCGCGTGCTCGACGTCGTGCACGACGGCATGCGAGAGCGTGAAGTCGTACGCCGCCGGGACGTGCCAGCCGAGCATGACGGCGACCCAGAGCCCGAAGCTGACGCCGGGCCGAAGCAACGTACGTAGGAACGCGCGGAGTGGATCGAACGACGCGAGCGGCTTGAGCACAGACGGGGGCAGAAGGAAGAACACGAGCGGTCCACGCACCGCGAGCACGAGCAGCAGCGGCGCCGCGTCCCCGATCAGCACGTGCTGGAGCATGTGCGCGGAGAGGAGGTAGTGGTCTCCGGCCGCGTCGAGGGGAGAGACGAGCGGCAGGACTCCGAGCGCGAGCCCGGCCGCGAACAGCGCAGGGCGATCCCAGCCCGCGTGATCCGCCCGGCCGCGGCGGCGGAGGCGGACGAAGGCTTGCACGAACAGCACGGTGCCGAGCGCAGCGATCGCGAGCACTGCGGGCGGGGCGTGCCAGTCGTCCCCGACGCGCGACGCGGGCACGGTCGCGACGTGGGCGGCCGCGACTTGAGGCGCGGCGAGTGCCGCAACGGCGGATCCCGCGAGCGCGGTCGCTCTCGAGCGCCGGGTCACGCTGCGAGCGTAGCGGAGCGGTTCAACGAGCAGGGACGGCGAACCGCGCGTCTATCCTCTCTGTGTGCTTGGTGGAGCGGTCGTCGTCGCACTGCTGGGTGTGCTGGGCGGCGGAGCGCCGATTCCGACGCCGATCGGCGTCGGCCCGGGGTACCGGCTTCCGGCCGCGCCGGCGGCCGTGATGCGTGGAGCTCCGGTCGGACGGTTCGACTGCGCAACGACGCCACACGCACGCACCCGTGCGCATGTCGAGCTCTTCGCGAACCGTCGCGTCCTTCTCCTGCCCGCGGGGATCGGGATGCCGCAGCCCGTCGTCCGAGACGGCGCCTACGTGCTGCGCGCGCGATGCTCGTACGCACTCCGGACGACGGCGCCGACGGGTGTCGTCGAAGTGGTGCCGGGAAGCCGAGCGACAGTGGGCGACCTGTTCCGCGTCTGGGGCCAGCCGCTGAGGAGCTCGCGCCTCGCCGGCTTCCGGGGGCATGTGCACGCGTACGTCGCGGGGAAGCCCTGGCGGGGCGACGTGCGAGCGATCCCGCTGCGGTGGCACGCCCAGATCGTCCTCGAGGTCGGCGGCTACGTTCGCCCGCACGCTCTGTTCCTCTTCGGGAGCGGCGGATGAAACGCGCGCGGCTCGCGTTCCTCGTCGTTCCAGTCGTGCTCGCCGCCTGCTCCTCGTCGTCGCACGTGAGCGCGCCGACGATTGCGCCGGCGCGAACGTTTCAGCTGGCCGGGTTCGAGCCGGCGCAGCCGGTGCAGCCCGGCCGCGCGACGACGCTGGCGTTCACGATCGACCAACCCTCGGGCGCGCCGCTGACCCGCTACCGGCGCGGTCCCGGGCCGCACACCGGCGTTCACCTGATCGTCGTTCGCGACGACCTCGCCGGGCCGATGATCCACCACCACCCGCCGGTGGGGACCGACGGACACGTCTCCGACCGGATGACCTTCGCCACGCCGGGCCGTTACCGGGTGCTGATCGACGTGTACCCGGCGAGCGGTCCGCAGAGGAACTTCCAGCTGTTCAGGACGATCGAGGTCGCCGGGGCGTACAACCCGCCGCCGATCCCGCCGTTCGCGCCCTCGGTCGACGTCGGCGGCTACCGCATCACCATCCACGGGAAGCCCAAGCTGCGCGCGATCCAGTCGGCGTTCCTGACCGTGACCGTCGCCGATGCAGGCGGCCGCCCCGCCCGGTTCACGCCGTGGTTCGGGGCGCTTGCGCACGCGATCTTCTTCCGAGCAGGGACGCTGTCGTACTTCCACACGCATGTGTGCGGCGCAAACACACCGGCCTGTGCCGGAGCGTTCGGTGCCACGCGCATCAGCGGCCACTCGTCGACGCCCGGGCGTCTGAGCGTCGGCGTGCTCCTGCCACAATCGGGAACGTGGCGGCTCTTCCTGCAGTGCAAGGCCGGCGGGACAGTGCTCACGGCGCCCTTCACACTGCGGGTGCGATGAGACTCCGGGCGCTCATCTGGGTCACGGTGTGCGCGCTCGTGGTGCTGGCCGCGCGCACGCTCGCCTACCAGCTGGCACCGCGGCCCACGCTCGTCGGGACGACGCTGGAACAGGCCGTCGGCGGCCCGGGTCTCGTCGTCACGGCGATCGTTGCACTGCTGGGAGCGCTCGCGGCCGCCGCGACGATCGTCTGGCTGGCCGCGCTCGGCGTGCGCGAGCGGCACCTGCTGGCGGGCGGCCCCACACCGGAGCCGATCCGGCCCGTGCGAGTGCTCGGCTCGGCCTTCCTGCTCTTCGCCGCGAGTTGTGGCGTGTTCGACGCGCTCGAGTCGTACCTGCACTGGCGCGCGGGTCTCGGGTTTCACGGCCTCCACTGTCTCGTCGGCCCCGTTCACCGGGACGCGCTGCCGTTGCTCGCCGCGCTGTCGCTCGTCGCCGCGGCGGTTGTCGCCGCCGCGACCCACCTGATTCGATGGATGCGCAGAACGGTGCGCGCGCTGACGCAGCGCCGTCTCGAGCTTCCGATCTCGGCCGTTCTCGTTTCGGCGTCGGCCACCGATGCGCAACCGCGGCACGCGACGCAGCGGTTGCGCGCACGCGGACCGCCCGCGCTCGCCGTCGTCCGGTGAGCCGAGGCGGCGGGTGCCGCCTCCCGACGAAAGGAACGACGTCTATGAGTTTCCACCGTGCGCTGGCCGCGGCAGCGGTCGCAGCGCTCGCACTACCGGCGGCCGCGTCTGCACACGCCGTCGTCACGCCGAACGTCGTGCTCGCGAAGACGCTTCAGTTCTTCACGCTCTCGGTGCCGACGGAGAAGGAGAACGCGTCGACGACGTCGATCGAGCTGACGCCGCCGAGCGGCTTCGCGATCGACTCGTTCCAGCCGACTCCCGGCTGGAAACGGCAGGTGCAGTCGACCGGCTCCGGCGACAACGCCGTGGTCACGAAGGTGACGTGGACGGGTGGGAAGGTTCCGACCGGCGAAGACTCTGTGTTCGGCTTCAACGCCGCCACGAACGGATCGAAGAGCTATCTGTTCACCGTCAGGCAGATGTACTCCGACGGGGAGGTCGTCGACTGGTCGGGGCCGGAGTCTTCGGACACGCCCTCGCCGCGCCTCGAGGCGAAGAGCTCGCTCGGCGGCGGCGGCTCGAGCTCCACGCTCGGGATCGTCGCGCTGATCGTGGCGGGGGTCGCGCTCGTCGTCGGGGTCGTCGGGCTCGTCGGCGGCAGGAGATCGCTGGCGTGAGCTTCGGGCGGGCTGCTCGCGCAGTC
>VAXU01000021.1 GCA_005885125.1 Actinomycetota bacterium | reverse complement strand
ACACCGTTCTGCTCTTCCCTGTGTATCAGACGCTTTCGGGAGGCGGGCAGAACGCCAACTACTACATCATCGGGTGGATCGGGTTCTACCTCCAGAGCTACGAGGTCCACGGGAACAACGCCACCCTGACCGGCTACTTCACCGAGTACATCGCCCAGGGAATTTTGGCCTCAAGTGGTGGCGGTGGACCGCCGAACTACGGTGTGAAGTCGATTCAACTCATCGGATAAGTGCCCCTATCAAGGAAAGAGATCGATGACCTACCGCGTAAAGAACATCGGAATTGCGGTCGTTCTGGCCGCATTCGCGGGCCTGCTGACGATCTTCTACGTGGCGAACTACAAGCGCCACGTGCAGCACGGGGAGAGCAACGTCAGCGTGCTCGTGGCCGCTCGCGATATTCCTGCCGGTACGACCGGCTCGGAGGTCGTCGGGGGGCATTATCTCAAGACGGAGACCGTTCCGCATCGCACAGTCGTGCCCGGAGCCATCTCCAAGAGTGACCAGCTCAACAATCTCGTCGCGACCCAGCAGATCTATCGCGGCGAGCAGGTGACTGCTCTCCGGTTCGGCAACGCGACCGAGCTCGGTATCCGGGCGCAGCTGAAAGGCAATGAGCGTGCGCTGCAGCTGTCCGGGGATGCGAACGAGCTGCTCGCCGGGACGCTCAAGGACGGCGATCACATCGATGTGCTCGTCACCTGGCAGCACCCCGAATGCTCGACCTGTACGCACGTCAGCAAGGTGATCGTGCGGAACCTGCTGGTGCTCAAGGCTGCCGCCGACCCGGCGACCACCGCCAAGCTCGGCGGTCCTCAGGATGCGTTCTCGGTCCAGCTACGGGCAACCGACTCCCAGATGCAGAAGCTGTACTGGGGCCGGAAGTGGGGCGCGCTGTCGCTGCTGTTGCGGCCGCCGTCGAATGCGACGAACAGTCCGCGCAGCGTCGACGACTCCGACACGCTGTACAGGACGAGGTAACGCGATGAGCACTCATGAGACAACTCAGCGCGAGCGGGTGCGGGTCTTCGCCACCGGAGCCTGCGAGGGCTTCGAGAAGCTCCGCGAATCGCTCGCAGGTCATCCTGAGGTGGAACTCGTCGGCGCGAGCGCGAACGTCGCCGACGGCGCTGCGGCGTTGGCGGGCGGCCACCTGGACGCTGTCCTCCATGCGACCCGGAGCGCGAGCCTGCCCGCAGACGAACTGGCAGCGATCCGCGAGCACACTCGCGCTCCGGTGCTCGTCGTCGCTTCGAGCGGATCCTCCCGGATGCTCGAGGAAGCCCTCGACTCCGAGGTGGCTGACGTCCTGCTGCTTCCGCAGCTCGTCGAGAACGTCGTCTTCGCGATTCGCAAGGCGACGCACACGACGCGTCAGGCTCACCCGGCGGGTGGAGGCCGGCACGGGAAGATCGTCACGGTCTTCTCGCCGAAGGGCGGGACGGGCAAGACCGTCACCGCCACCAACCTCGCCGCCGCGCTCGCGAAGTTCGAGCAGCGGAAGACGCTGCTGCTCGACCTCGACCTGCAGTTCGGAGACGCCGCCATCATGCTCGGCATCGAGCCGGAGAAGACGATCTACGACCTGGTCGTCGCTCCGGGTGAGCTCGACACCGAGAAGCTTGCCGGCTACACGACGAAGCACATCTCGGGCCTCGACATCCTCCCGGCGCCTCTGCGCCCCGAGGACGCCGAGCTCGTGACCGAGGCGAAGCTTGGTCGGCTCCTGGAAGTCGCGCGTGAGTCGTACGACTGCATCGTCGTCGACACGTCGCCGTTCTTCCATGGCCCGATGCTCGCGACGCTCGACCGCACCGACGAGCTGCTCCTGCTGAGCTCGCTGGACGTGCCGACGCTGAAGAACCTGCGCCTGGCACTGCAGACGCTGGAGCTGCTCTCGTTCCCGAAGCAGCGCATTCGGATCGTCCTCAACCGTTCCAACTCGAAAGTCGGAATGAAGCAGAACGAGGTCGAGAGTGCGCTCGGGATGAAGGTGCGTTTCGAGGTTCCCTCCGACCGTGCCGTGCCGCTCGCGGTGAACCGTGGCAAGCCCGTGGTCCTCGATGAAGAGGGCGCGGACGTGTCGCGTGCGATCCGGAGCATGGCGAAGAACCTCTTCCCGGTCGAGGAGGCTGCGAAGAAGCAGCGTCGCCTCCTGCCGGCGTTCGCGAGGAGTTAGCCATGGGTCTCCATGACCGGCTCAAGACCAGCAATGGTGCGGCTGGAGCCTTCACCACTGACGTGATCGGGGCGCCGTCCGGCGAGACGGCGCCCCAATCGACGGCTGCATCGGACCCGTACTCCGAGCTCAAGACGCGCATCCACCACGCGTGCATCCAGACGCTTGGTCCGGAGCTCTTCAAGAGCCAGGGGTCCGGGGACCTCTCCGAGCGCGTCACGCGCTCGGTGACCGAGCAGCTCGTGCTCGACCGGACGCCGCTGACCCGCGAGGAGCGGCGGCAGATCATCCGCGAGATCACCGACGACATCCTCGGCTACGGCCCGCTCGAGCCATTCCTCCGCGACGACTCGGTCACGGAGGTCATGGTCAACAACTTCGACCGGATCTACGTCGAGCGGCTCGGGAAGATCGAGCGGACGCCGGCGGCCTTCGCCGACAACGCCCATCTCCTCCGCATCATCGACAAGATCGTCTCGACGATCGGCCGCCGCGTCGACGAGTCGTCGCCGATGGTCGACGCGCGCCTGCCGGACGGCTCGCGCGTGAACGCGATCATCCCGCCGCTCGCGCTCAAGGGTCCGACGCTGACGATCCGAAAGTTCTCCCGCGACCCGTACACGATGAACGACCTGATCTCGTTCGGGACGATCACGCCGAAGGCCGGGCAATTCCTCGCCGCGTGCGTGAAGGGGAAGCTGAACGTCCTCATCTCCGGCGGTACCGGCACCGGTAAGACGACGACGCTCAACGCGATGTCGGCCTTCGTGCCGGGCGACGAGCGCATCGTCACGATCGAGGACGCGGCCGAGCTCCAGCTCCAGCAGGAGCATGTGATCACGCTCGAGTCGCGCCCGCCGAACATCGAGGGCCAGGGCGAGATCCGCATCCGGGAGCTCGTCCGGAACGCGCTGCGCATGCGCCCCGACCGCATCATCGTCGGCGAGGTGCGCGGTGCCGAGACGCTCGACATGTTGCAGGCGATGAACACGGGCCACGAAGGCTCGCTCACCACGATCCACGCGAACTCGCCGCGCGACGCCCTGTCGCGCCTCGAGACGCTCGTGCTCACGGCCGGCGTCGAGCTGCCGTTGCGCGCGATCCGGGAGCAGGTGTCCTCCGCGTTCGACCTGCTCGTCCAGATCGTTCGCCTCGTGGACGGCTCCCGCCGCATCTCGCACATCACCGAGGTGCTGCGGATGGAATCCGACACCGTCACGCTGCAGGACATCTTCGTCGCGAAGCCGCCGGACGAAGGCCAGGCCGCCGAGAACCGTGCAACGCGGTTCCTGGCGCCGTTGACGTGCACCGGCCTCAAGCCGCACTTCCAGGAGAAGATGGCGGCCAACGGGGTCGTCCTCCAGCCGAGCTTCTTCGCGCAGGACGACGACGCCCCGGCCGTTGGTCTCGATCGCCAGGCCTCCAAGTTCGGCGGAGGCTTTTCGTGAGCGAACCACGCCGCCATGTCAGGCTCTTCCTCGTCCTCGTCGCGCTCGCCGCGCTGATCGCACCTGCGGCGGCGTCCGCCGGCATGCGTGTGACCGGTATCGACACGACTCACTACCCGACGCTCCGGGCCACGGTCATCTCCTCCGCCGGATCGAGCGTCGTCCCTGCACTGACTGAGAACGGCAGCGCAGTCGCGGGGTTCCAGGCAACGAACCTTGCCTCCGCGAAGGCCGTTGTGCTGGCGATCGACCGCTCGCGCTCGATGCGGACCAAGTTCTCGGACACGCTCACGGCGGCCAGAGGATTCGTGGCGGCGAAGCCCGGGAGTGACCGCATCGCCGTCGTCGCATTCGGCTCGACGGTGGTCAGTCTCTCGCGGTTCTCGGCCTCCGCGGACGATGCCGACGCCGCCCTCAGGGGGCTCGGGATCGATCCCCAGAAAGGGACCGCCCTCTACGACGCCGTGTCCTATTCCGCAGGCGAGCTCACCGGACAGTCCGGGGGGCGCGTCCTGATCCTGCTCACCGATGGAACGGACACGACGAGCAAGGAGAAACTCGACGCCGTCGCTCGGAAGGCGCGCGAGAACAACGTCCTCGTGTATCCGATCGCGATCGCGAGCAAGCAGTACGATCCGACCGCACTGCAACAGCTTGCGCGTGAGACCGGCGGCACGTTCTATCGCGCCAGTTCGAGCTCAGCGCTTGCCGGTGTCTACGGCTCGATCGCGGCGGCGCTCCGAAACACGTGGCGCGTCGAGTACTTCACGGCTGCACGGCCGGGCGACAAGGTGGAGTTGCAGGCAGCCGCGGCGGGGGCGGGCTCCGCCTCGACCGTGGCGACGATCCCACCGAGCTTTGGCACGGGTCCCGCGCCTGAGCCGTCGAAGCTCGTGCCGGCATCCGCGTACGGCCCGAGCGGTCCCCTTGCCGTCGGCCTCGCGGTCGGCGCGCTGATGCTCTTGGCGCTTGTCCTCGTGCTCGCCGCCTACCGCGGGTCCTGGGTGAAGAGCCGGATCGCTCCGCACACCGGCGAGACGAAGGGCGGGTCGAAACAGCAGCGGCGAAAACGCCGTTTGGCGACCCTTGCGGCGGTCTTCCGCGCGACGGAAGGCGCGCTCGGTCACCTGAAGCAGTGGCGTTGGACTCAGCGCACGCTCGAGCGCGCCGACTTGCCGCTGCGCACAGTCGAGTTCTTCTGGATCATGATCGGCGCTTCGTTCGGTCTCGCTCTGCTCGCCGCCGTCGCAGGACAATCTCCGATGGTCATCCTCGGGCTGATGATCGGTGGTGCGGCTGCGCCGTTCCTCTTCGTCTGGCTGAAGATGCGCAAGCGCCTGCGCGCGTTCGAGGATCAACTGCCGGACCTCCTGATCACGATCGCCGCGTCGCTGAAGGCCGGCCACTCTTTCAAGCAAGGGCTGCAGGCCGTCGTCGACGAGGGCCAGCCGCCTGCGAGCGACGAGCTCAAGCGCGTCCTGACGGAGACGTCGCTGGGACGCCCGATGGACGAGGCGCTTGCGGAGATGGCAGAGCGCGCGGGGTCGAACAACTTCGAGTTCGCGATGACCGCCGTGACGATCCAGCGTCAGGTCGGCGGCTCGCTCGCTTCCCTCTTCGACATGGTCGCCGACACGGTCCGCCAGAGGCAGCAGTTCGCGCGGAAGATCCGTTCCTTGACCGCGATGGGGCGGATGTCGGCGTACACCCTGATGGGCATTCCGTTCTTCATGGCGGCGACGATCACTCTGATCAATCCGTCGTACATGAGCCCGCTCTACCACACCCATACAGGTCGCCTGCTGATCGGCACCGGGCTGGTGATGATGCTGGTCGGCTCGGCGATCCTGAAGAAGATCGTCTCCTTCCGAGGTTGATGCCATGCTTCTCTTTCTCGCCATCGTCTGTCTAGGTACCGCAGCGTTCTTCCTCGGGGAGGTCGTGACCGCCCCGAGCCGAGAACGGCGGACCCTGCTGACCCGCGCGGCCCGGTACGGGCAGATGCGGGTGATCCACGGGCGTGAATTGCCCAAGTTCCGTGAGCGGGCGCTCGCACCGCTGATCGCGAAGCTCTCGCGGTTGACGCTTCGCATCAACCCGAAGACGAATCTCGACGCCATCTCCATCAAGCTTGCGATGGCCGGGATGCGCACCACTTCGCCCTCAGCCCTACTGGCAGCGCGGGCGGGCTTCGGGATCGGGGGGCTGATCCTCGGACTGCTACTGGCCAGCTCTTCGTCGGCGCAGACCGGTTTGATGGCAGTCCTCCTCTTCACGATCGTCGGCTTCTTCGGGCCGTCCTACTGGGTGACACTGAAAGGTCGCCGCCGTCAGGACGCGGTCTCGGCAGATCTGCCCGACGCACTCGATCTGCTCGCCGTCAGCGTCGAGGCGGGGCTCGGCTTCGACGGCGCGATCCAGAAATTGACGGAGCACATGGAGGGGCCGCTCATCGACGAATTCGAGCTTGCGCTCGGCGAGATGCGTGTTGGCGAGAGCCGCTCGGAGGCTCTGAAGGGGATGGCGGAACGTGTGCCTGCACAGGAGATGGCGTCGTTCGTCCGGGCCATCGTGCAGGCGGACCAGCTCGGTATCTCGCTTGGGCGCCTGCTGCGCGTTCAGGCGACCGATGCGCGGCTCAAGCGTCAGGCGGCCGCCGAGGAAAAGGCGATGAAAGCGCCGATCAAGATGCTCTTCCCACTCGTCATGTTCATCTTCCCTGCGATGTTCATCGTCATCCTGGGCCCGGCCTTCCTCGGCCTCGGAAAGCTCTTCGCCCTGTAAGTGGGAGTCGTGGCAGAGTCAGACGCCACTACCGAGAGAGGCTTCGGCACCGGGCTGCGCGCCAAGCTGGGCGGCGCGAACGGCAGCGAGCCGGTGGCTCCCGCACCGCGTTCGCCCGGCGAGGCGATCGCCGCTGCGACGCCGGGCGACACAGCCGATGTCGCGGCCCTGCGTGCGGAGCTGTCCGCATCGCTCGCGCGTGAGCAGGAGCTGCGTGCGTCGCTGACCCAGCAGATCGACGACTTCGGCCGCGAGTCGGCCGATTCGGCGGTCGCGGCGGAGCGCACGGGCGAGCTCGACCGGCGCGCCGCGGCCCTGTCGGCGACCGAAGCCGCGCTCGAGGAGCGCGAGCGGGAGGTGGCCGCGCGACTCGACGAGATCTCGGACACCGAGGCACACGTCGCCGAGCTACAGGAGAGGTTGACGCAGACCGAGGCACGGATCGGCGAGCGCGAGCAGCTGATCGAGATGAAGGTGCGCGAGCTCAAGGCCGCCGATGAGAAGCGCGCGAACTCGGCGGGACAGCTCGCCGAGCAGATCGCAAACATCGCCGCGCGCGAGAAGGAGCTGGCAAAGACCGAAGCCACAGCGGCGGGCAAGGTCGACGAGCTCGAAAGCAGGCACAAGAAGCTCGAGGAGCGGCTCAAGGCGCGCGAGGAGAAGCTGGCCGCACGCGAGCAGGCGTTCAGCGAGCGGGAGCAGGTGATCGCAGACGGTGAGCGCTCGCTGGCAGAGGAGAAGGGGGCGATCGTCGCACAGCAGGAGATGCTCGACCGCCGCGAGGAAGAGGTAATGAACATGCGCCCGCCCGGCGAGGAGCTCGTCCAGGCACGGGCGAAGCAGCTCGACGCGCGCGAGCAGGACCTGAACGAGCTCGAGCAGGAGCTCCGCGCACGCGCCGAGCGGATCGAGCAGAAGGCGGTGCTCAAAGACGACGTCGACCGGCTCGAGAAGGAAGTGAGTGCAACCAGCGACGAGCTCCGCCTGCGCGAGCAGCAGCTCGCGAAACATGAGCGGGAGCTCGAGCAGGCACGGATGAAGATGGCCGCCCAGCAGCAGGCGATCGCACAGCGCGAGGCAGAGCTCTCGACCATGCGTCCTGCCGGCGAGGAGCAGGTCCAGGCGCGCGCGAAGCAGCTCGACGAGCGCGAGCTCGAGCTGAAGACCCTGCAGGCGCAGATCGATGCGCGGCAGGACCAGCTCCAGCGCGAGGTGGCCGGCCACGGCGAGGACTCCGAGGAAGCCGCGGCGCG
Source organism: Actinomycetota bacterium (assembly GCA_005885125.1). Lineage (GTDB taxonomy): Bacteria > Actinomycetota > Thermoleophilia > Gaiellales > Gaiellaceae > 3-1-20CM-4-69-9. Next base: position 9,107 of record VAXU01000021.1, on the reverse strand, counting down.
GATGCGCGACATCGATTCGAAGGAATCCGAGCTGATCGCGCGCGAGGCGGAGCTGCACCGGCAGGAGGCCGCGCTCCACCGCTCGGCGGAGCTGACGAAGACCGCGCCGGTGGACGAGCTTGCCGAGAAGCGGTTGCGCGCGCGGGAGGAGGAGCTGGCAGCACGCGAGGCACAGCTGCAGAAGGCGGAGTCGCTCGCCACGTCGGCGATGTCACGAACCGAGAGCAAGGAGCAGCGGCTGTCGCAGCGCGAGCAGTCGATTGAGGACCAGCAGCGGGAGTTTCGGGAGCGCGAGGACGCGCTCAACCTGCGCGAGGCGCAGCTCGAGGCCGAGTTCGAGGTGCGCGAGCAGCGGCTCGAGGAGCGCGAGCGCACGGAGGCGCAGCACTCCGAGGAACTGAAGACCCGCGAAGGCGCTCTGGGCGTCTACGTGGCGCAGCTCCAGGACGAGTTCGACCGCCGCGAGACCGCGTGGTGGGAAAAGCAGCTCGGCAAAGACACCGAAGCGCCGGCCGCCTAGAACCAGCTACGCAGGCCTGATCGCCGGGGCACGGCGCCCGAGCGACCTGAGAGCCCACGTGAGCTGCTGCACGATCGACGAGCGCTCGTGCCGCGGCTCCGAGGACTCTTTCGCGAGCCGGTGCGAGCCGGCCTCGCGAAGCAGCGTTGCGTAGTGGTGCTTCGCAAGCTCCTGATTGACGTAATGGGTCGTCATGCCCGCAAGACGGCGGAGGACGGAGATTTCTTCCCTCCGCGTGGCCGCACGCCGCCCGAGGAGCCGGCCTCAAGTCGCCCTGCGGCGGTGCCGATGTCGCCGTAGGGGTCCTCATGCCTCGTCTAGCCGCCCTCAGCCGCCGTCTTCGGGTCGCGCTCCTCCAGCAGCCGGCGCTCGTGAGCGTCGGGGCGTTCTGGCTGGTGCTCCTGCTCGTCGCCCTGCCGCAGGAGCTTGTCCAGGACAGCTGGTTGACCCTCTTGAGCGGCCGGGAGGTCGCGCACCATGGACTGCCGGCGACGGACCACCTGACCGTCTGGTCGCACGGCGCCCGCTGGGTCGACCAGCAGTGGCTCGGACAGCTGACGTTCTACGGTCTCTACGTGCTCGGCGGGGTGCGCGCGGTCTTGCTCACGCACGCTGCACTCCTTGCCGCGACGGTCTTTGTCGGCATGGTGGCCGCCCGGAGACTCGGGGCGTCACAGGCGAGCGTGAGCCTCGGTGCCGTTGCGTCCCTCGCGGTCGCGCCCTGGGCGTTGCAGATGCGTGCGCAGTCGATCGCGCAGCTCCTGTTCGTGCTCGTGCTCTGGCTGCTGGCGGCTGACAGCCGGTCACCGAGTCGACGTGTCCTCCTCGTCCTCCCGCTGCTCGTGCTCTGGGCGAATGTCCACGGCACGGTGGTGCTCGGCGCCGGGCTGGTGGTGCTCCGCGGCTTGACGTTCGCGTGGACGGAGGCTCGAGCGGGTCGAGGGGTCCCGCGGCGCGCGGCGCTGCTCGTGTTCGTCCCGGTCGGCTGCCTGTTCGCATCGCCGTACGGCATCTCGCTGGGCGGCTACTACCACCGGCTGCTGATGAATCCGACGCTTCGGTGGTTCATCGACGAGTGGCGGGCGAGCACGCCCTCGCACAAGACGGCGACCTTCTACCTGCTCGCGTTCGCGACCGTGTGGCTGCTCGGCCGCTATCGGCACCGGCTGACCGCATTCGAGCAGTTGGCCCTGCTTTGCACGCTCCTCGGGGCAGTGCTGGCGATTCGCAGCATCATCTGGTTCGGCCTCTGCTGCCTCGTCCTGCTGCCGCCGCTGCTCGACGGCGCGCTCGAACGGCTTTCGTTCTCGCGTCTGCCGTCTCGGCTCGGTCGGACTGCTCCCGCAATCCTCGTTCTCGTCGCGGCGATCACGCTCGGGTACGTGGTCAGCCGGCCGAGCGGCTGGTACACAGCGGCCTGGCCGACGAGGGAGGCGACGACCGTCGCGCAGCTCGTTCGCTGCGATTCGCGCAGCCGCGTCTTCGCCGACGACCGGTACGCCGATTGGCTGCTCTGGACGTTTCCCGAGCTTCGTGGTCGCGTCGCCTACGACGTGCGCTTCGAGCTCTTCACGCCGCCGCAGTTCCTGAGCCTGTACTCGTACCGCAACCGCGTCGGCGACGACTGGCGCAAGGCCGCCCGAGGCTACGACCTGATCGTCTTCGATCCGCGTTTGCAAGAGACGGTCGAGCGCGGCATGGTGGAAGGCGGACCGTTCGTCCGCCGGTATGCCGACGCGCAGATGGTGATTCTGGCGGCTCGGGCTCGCGAGGCGCAAGCCCGTCGCTGCGACACCGGCGCGACGAACTCGCCGGATCGCTCGGCCGCCCGCGGCTAGCAGTATCGGACGTTCCCGAACGGGAGCGACGAGAACCTCATACGCTTCGGCCATGAGCGAGCCGCTTCCGGCCTGGAGCCTGCCGGCCGACGCGGTTGACCGGATTGCGCTCCCGCGCGACTGGCCCGAGCACGTCACCCGGGACTGGGCATGGGGCGGTGCGACGGGTGCGGGCGTGCGCGTGTGCATCCTGGACAGCGGCATCGAGCCGGGCCATCCCGACGTGGGTGCGGTGCAGGAGTCGGTGGCGATCCGCATGGACGGCGACGAGACGATCGTCGAGCCGGACGCCGAGGGCGACGTCGCCGGACATGGAACGGCCTGCGCCGGCATAGTGCGCACGTTCGCGCCCGCCTGCGAGCTGGTCAGCGTGCGCGTGCTCGGCGCGGGTTACGCCGGCAGCGGGCCCGTGCTGCTCGAAGGCTTGCGCTGGGCCGTCGAGCAGGGTTTCGACGTCATCAACATGAGCCTGTCGACCACGAAGCAGAAGTTCGCGGCGCTCCTGCACGAGCTGACGGACAGCGCATACTTCCGGCGCACGATGCTCGTTGCCTCGGCGCACAACATGCCGGTCGAGAGCTACCCCTGGCGCTTCGCGAGCGTGATCTCGGTCGGGAGTCACGAGCGGGCCGATCCGTTCGCGTTCTTCTACAACCCGACGCCGCCGGTCGAGTTCTTCGCGCGCGGCGTGAACGTGGAAGTGCCGTGGCTTGGTGGCGCGACGTACGTGTGCACCGGGAACAGCTTCGCGACGCCGCACATCTCCGGACTGGCCGCGCTCGTGCTCAGCAAGCACGGCGATTTGACGCCGTTCCAGCTGAAGAGCGTGCTCTACCTGACGGCGTCGAACGTCGGGGGTGAAGCGTGAGCGAGGAGCTGCGCTCGGCCGTCGCAGCCGGGGTGCTCGGCGCAGAGGAGCACCACCGCTCGCTGCTGCAGTCGATCGTCGAGGTGGCGCGCGCGATCTTCGGTGCGAAGGCCTCGTCGATCTTCCTGCTCGACGAAGCGAACGACGAGCTCGTGTTCGAGGCAGTCGCGGGGGAGGGCGCCGGCACGCTCGTCGGACGGCGTTTCCCGTCCAGCACCGGCATCGCCGGGTGGGTGCTCGTGACGCAACAACCGCTCGTCCTGGAGAACGTCGCCGACGATCCCCGGTTCGGACGCGAGGCGGCGGAGAGCACGGGGTTCGTGCCGTAGGCGGTGATGGCCGTCCCGCTCCTGCACGAGGAACGGTCGCTCGGCGTGCTCGAGGTGCTCGACCGGCCGCAGGACGTCCCGTTCACCCTCGCGGAGATGGAGCTGCTCGCTCAGTTCGCTAATCAGGCTGCGATCGCGCTCGACCTCTTGCAGCGCGCTCGACGCGCGCACGCGGCGCTCGCCGACGACGGGGAGCTGGCGCTGCTCGCCAGGCTCGCAGCCTCGCTCGAAGGGAACGAGGCGGGTTTGCAGCTCCTGGCCGCGCTGGAAGCGGTCGTCCGCGGGTCAGACTGACGCGACGCTCGGGCGGAGCGATGCGAGCCGCGCGGCAACGACTGCGTGTGCTGCCTCGGCGCTTTCGGGATGCCCCGTCACCGCACCGATGAACTCGTCCCGGTCGAGCGCGAGGAGCTCCACGTCCGTGCGTGCTCGAACGGTCGCCGTCCTCGGCACGTCGTGCAGCAGCGCGATCTCGCCGAAGTGATCGCCTGCTAGCAGCGGCTCCCCCGGACGGCCGTCGACCGTGACGTCCAGCTCGCCGCGGGCGACGATGTAGAACCGGTCGCCGATCGCTCCTTGCCGGACGATCTCTGTGCCCGCGGCCGCATGCACAGGGATCAAGTTCGCGGCGAGCTGCTCGATCGTCGCGGGCGGCAGCGGCCGGAACAGTGCGATCCCGCGCAGCAGCTCGAGCCCGCGGGCCGGCGCGGCGGTCTGGGCGTCGAGCGCACGGAGTCGTGTCCACGCCAGCACGGTCAGAACCGGAAGCGCCGCGCCCGTCGCGATCAGCGCTCCACGGACGTGGATCGCGGACGTCAGGAGCGGGGCGATCACCGCGCCGATGCCGAGCGTGCCGACGAAGACGCTCTGGACGACTCCCATGACACGGGTCAGCACGTCGTCCGGGACCGCACGCTGCAGAAGCGTCACTCCCGCAACGTCGACGATCGTCGTGCCGACGCCGACGACCCCGAGTAGGACGAGCGCGACCGCGGTGTCGGGGAAGACGCCGATCAGCGCGATCGGGAGCCCGAGCAGCACGAGCCCGACGCCGAAATCGGAGGCGAGCTTCGTCCGTCCGAGGAGTGCGAGTGCGCCGAAGCCGCCGACGAGCCCGCCGACTCCGACCGCCGAGTTCAGGTAGCCGATCCCGGCCTTGCCGAGATCGAGCAGCTCGAGCGCGGCGACAACGATCAGCACGTTGAGCGCTCCGGCGACGAGCGTCTGCGCGCCGTAGAGCCCGATCACGAGTCGCAGGCGCGCGTCGTGCGCGACGGTTCGGTAGCCGGCGAACGCCTCGCGGAGGAATCCCGCGGGCACGCGCGCCGCCGCCCGCGTGCCGCGCTCCACGCGGACACCGACGAGGAGGAACGCCGACACGAGAAAGACGCCGGCGGTCGCTGCGAAGACGACGTCTGTACCGGTGGTTGCCAGGGAGCGCGCGAGCTGTGGCAGCAGCGCGGCCTGCGTCGGGCGGAACGTCGACTGCAGCAGCCCCATCAGGCTGCCGAGCGCGTAAACGATTCCGGCCGGCGCACCCGCGAACGCCGCCACGGCGGCACCTGCGATCGTCAGGCTCCGTGCGAGGTTGATACCGACCATGACGCGCTCGCGCGGGTAGCGGTCGCCGAGCACGGCCCCGAAGGGCGACGCAACCACGGACGGCAGCACGCGGAGGAGGCCGACGAGCCCCACGGCTCCTGCGCCGCCGTGCTCGTAGGCGAACAGCGACAGCGTGACGATGAAGATCCAGTACGCGCAGACGGTTCCCGTCCACGAGAGCTCGAGGCGGCGAAGGCCCGGGTTGGTGAAGACGGCCGCAAACGCCCGGCGTGACTCGGCGAGCCGCTCTCGCAGAGACCTCAGCATGCGAGGCCGATCGTAGAGCCGCTTGCGTTTGGAGAGAAGAAGGGGAAGATTGGGGTGGTGTGCTCCGTCTAGCGAATGAAAGTCGCCGGATCCGGCGACGAAAGGAGGCGCTGTGGAAGAGCAAGATCTGACGACCAGCGAGGACGAGGATTTCGAGGGCCACAAGCTCTCGGAGCGTCCATCGTCAGAGTCGCCGACGAGCGAGGTGGCTAGCGAGGAGCCGGACGTCGAGGGCCACTCCCTGACGGAACGGCCTTCCTCCGAGCGGCCAACCTCGGAGTAGCGGCGGCAGTACCTCCGTTCGAGTCGGGGCGGCTTCGGCCGCCCCGACGTCTAGGTCACGTTCGCGCCGGTTGCGCGCCGACCTCGGCCGGCTGCGGCTCGAGCGCCGGCTCGTCGATCGTCACGGTGCGCCCGTCGGCGTCCACGGTTGCGGTGACCCCGAGCGGGAGCGTCCAGAGGTTCTCGCCGTGCCCGAGCGGCAGGTTGAACACCACCGGCACGCCGAGGGGCTCTAGGTGGTGCTCGAAGACGTCCTCCATCGAGCGGCTGCGCAGCCACGGATTCTGGTCCTTCGTCGGATCCGACTCGTACAGCTCGCCGATCACGACCCCGACGACGTGCTCGAGCTTCCCCGCGTTCCGGAACTGCGTCAGCATCCCGTCGACCTGCCACGGCGGTGCATGGACGTCCTCGAAGAACAGGATGCACCCGTCCAGGTCGAACTCCCACGGAGTCGCGAGCGTCTCGCGGAGCAGCCACAGGCAGCCGCCGACGAGCGGCGCAGTTGCACGGCCTGAGCCGAGCGTTCCGATGTACGGGTCCTCCGGGCGGGCGGGGATCTCGCCGAGGGGCTCGGTCGACGTGAGGGCGTTGAGCAGACGCGGTGATGTCGGAGAAGCCGACGAGCGGCTTCGGATTCTCCGCGATCGTGTCGTAGTCGAGGAGCGGCACGACCTGCGACGCGCCGTAGCCGCCGCGCAGGGACTGCACGACGTCGACGTCGGGATCGGCGAACAGCGCGTTGAGGTCGCGCGCGCGCGTCTCGGGATCGCCCGCGAAGTAGTCGTCCTGCGCGTAGACGCCGCTCCCGAGCTTGACTCTGTAGCCGCGCTCCTCCCACCACCGCCGCCCGCGGTCGATCTCGGAGCGGTCCTCGAACGGGCTCGACGGCGCGGGAACGCCGATCGTCCCGCCTTCCCGGAGCAGCCTCGCCTTTAAGGCCATGGCCCCTTCAGAGTCCCGGTGCCGGGCACCGCGACGAAAGTGTGACGACCACTCGCGCATGGCTGCCGGAGAATCCCGCCTTGCGCGGCCGAATGACATCTTCCTTCGGAAGCCCCGGTGCCAGGCACCGCGACGAAAGTGTGCCGAGACACGCGCTCAACCGATCTTGGCCATCACGTGCTTAATCTGCGTGTAGTCCTCCAGCGAGTACGCCGACAGGTCTTTGCCGTAGCCGGACTGCTTGTAGCCGCCGTGCGGCATCTCGCTCACGAGCGGGATGTGGTCGTTGATCCACACGGTGCCGAACTGCAGCTTGCGCGCGGCGTTGAGTGCACGGCCGATGTCGCGCGTCCACACGGACGCGGCCAGGCCGTAGTTGACGTCGTTCGCCCACGCGATCGCCTGGTCGTCCTCGCCGAACTTCTGGACCGTCACGACCGGCCCGAACACCTCGCGCTGGACGATCTCGTCCTCCTGGCCGACGTCGACGATCACCGTCGGCTGGACGAAGAAGCCGCGCGAGCCGTTCGTGTCGCCGCCGGTCAGCACCGTCGCGCCCTTCGCCCGCTCGAGGAAACCGAGCACGCGCTCCTGCTGCGCCTTGGAGATCACCGGGCCCATCTCGATGTCGTCGCCGTCCGCAGGATCGCCGACGTGCAGCGACTCGACGGCCGGAACAAGCGCCTCCAACAGCTTGTCGTAGATCTTCGGCCCGGCGACGACACGCGACGCAGCGGTGCAGTCCTGACCCGAGTTCCAGTAACCGGCGATCTTGATCCCTTCCGCGACGGCGGCCGGATCCGCGTCGTCGAACACGAGCACAGGCGCCTTGCCGCCGAGCTCGAGGTGCACGCGCTTCAGGTTGTCTGCAGCCGTGCGCGCGATCAGCTTCCCGGTCTCGACGTCACCGGTCAGCGACACCATGCGCACGTCCGGGTGCTTCACGATCGCCTCGCCCGTGGGCACGCCGTCACCGGTGACGACGTTGAGCACGCCGGGCGGGAGGATCTCCGACGCCAGCTGAGCGAACCGCAGCGTCGACAGCGGCGTCTGCTCGGACGGCTTGAGCACCTGCACGTTGCCGGCGGCGAGCGCCGGCGCGAGCTTCCACACCGCCATCATCAGCGGGTAGTTCCACGGCGCGATCCCGCCGACGATCCCGATCGGCTCGCGGCGGAGGAAGGACGTATAGCCGCGCATGTACTCGCCCGCGGACTTGCCCTCGAGCACGCGCGCCGCCCCTCGTGCTCGTCGATCGCGTCCGCGAGCTTCAGCAGCAGCTCGGCCCGCTCGCCCGGCGTCGTCTCCAGCCACTCGACAAGCGCCTTCTTCGCCGCCTGCACGGCGCGGTCGACGTCCGCCGCGGAGGCGCGCGGCACCTCGGCGATCGTCTCGCCGGTCGCTGGGTTCAGCACCTCCATGGTCTCGCCGCCGGCGGCGTCGACCCACTCACCCCCGACGAGGTTCTGATGCTTGGACACGGTGGTGCTCACGGCTACCTCCTTCGCAGAATGCCGGTGTCGCGCGTCAGGCGCTGCGCGATCGTCACCGGAAGCACGGTCATGACTATCACGAAGAACACTACGACGTTCACCTGCGGCAGCTGCTGGCCGAGGCGCAGGTTGCCCAGAATCCAGATCGGGAGCGTGTTCTGGGCGCCCGCGGTGAAGGTCGTCACGATCACCTCGTCGAACGACAGTGCGAACGCGAGGAGAGCGCCGGCGATCAGCGCGGTCGAGATGACGGGAAACGTGATGAAGCGGAACGTCTGCCAGCCGTCCGCGCCGAGATCCATCGACGCCTCGGTCAGGGATGTCTGCGTGCGCCGCAGCCGCGCGACCACGTTGTTGTAGACGACCACGATGCAGAAGGTGGAGTGGCCGATCACGATCGTCCAGAGCGAGGGCGTGAGGTGGTGGACGGGGTTCTGCCCGAAGAACGAGTTGAGCGCGATCCCAGTGACGACGCCGGGAAGCGCGATCGGAAGGACGAGCAGAAAGGTGATCGCGTCGCGGCCGAAGAAGCGGAAGCGGCTGACCGCCGCAGCAGCGGCGGTACCGAGCACGAGCGCAACCGCGGTCGCGAGCCCGCCGGCCTTCAGCGAGAGGACGAGCGCGTCACGCGCCTCGGTGTTGTGCCAGGCGGCGTCGAACCACTTCGTGCTGAAGCCGGCGATCGGCCAGCTCTGGATGTTCGAGGAGTTGAACGCGTAGACGCAGATCAGGACGAGCGGGATCCACAGGAAGAGCACGACGAGCAGAGCCCACAGACCGAGGGACAACCGTGTCGCGCGCGCTTCCACTACAGCGCCTCGAATGCGCCCAGGCGCTTCGCGAGCGTGAGGTAAATCGCCATCACGACGAGCGGCACGGTCGCGTACGCGGCGGCGAAGGGAAGGTTGTTCGTGAGCCCGAGCACGTTCCGGTAGATGACGTTGCCGATGAAGTCGACGTTCC
>VAXU01000186.1 GCA_005885125.1 Actinomycetota bacterium | reverse complement strand
CCGATGCCGAGCCCGCTCGTTCTTCCCGACAACGTCAAACAGGAGCTTTCGGCCGCGCTTTCCGACGCGATCGACGATCTGCGGCACGAGCAGGACGCGCGGCGCGCGGTGATCGCCGCCTACGCGCGGATGGAACGGGTGCTCGCGCGGCGCGGTTACGCGCGCGACCCGGCCGAGACGCCGTTCGAGTACCTCTCGCGCATCCTGCTGAGCCTTCGTGTCCGCGGCGGCGCCGTCCGTGAGCTCACCGAGCTCTTCGAGCGCGCGAAGTTCAGCGCGCACGACATCGACGAGACGATGAAGGATCGAGCGATCTCCTCTCTTCTCTCGGTGCGCGACGACCTGCGTCCAGCGGCGGTGACGGCGTGAGCTATCCGGTCCGCCGGGCGGTCATCGTCGGAGCGTTCGTCACGCTGGGCGCACTCATCGGCTTATTCGCGAGCACGGGTGTCCGCGCACGCGTTCTCGACGCCTACCTGGTCACGATCGCCGGCGTTCTGATGCTGATGCTGATCCGAACCGTGCGCGCGTTCCTCCCCGCGCCGCCCGCGTCCCGCTTCGACGCCGCGCTGGCCGCGATGCGCGAGCCCGAGCCGGCACACGGCGGGCTGGCGCTCGAGCGCGACGTCGAGCTGGCCCGTCTCAGCGAATTCCACTTTCACATCCGTCTGCGGCCCGTGCTCCGCGAGATCGCGGCGATCCGGCTGCGGCGGCGCTACGGCGTCGACCTCGACCGGGAGGCGGCCCGCGCCCAGGAGCTCGTGCCGTCAGCAGCCTGGGACGCCGTCCGCCCCGACCGGCCGCCGCCGCAAGACCGGCTCGCGCACGGGCCATCGCTCGCCTCGCTGCGCGAGCTCGTCTCCGAACTTGAGAGGCTGTAGGCATGACGAGCGTCGGAGACGTCGCCGAGCGCTGCGAACGGATCCTCACCGAAGTGGAACGCGCGGTCGTCGGGAAGCGGGCGCCGCTCGAGCTCGTCCTGCTCGGCTTCCTGGCGGACGGACACATCTTGATCGAGGACTTCCCGGGACTGGCGAAGACGCTCATCGCCCGCTCGTTCGCGCAGGTCTGTGACATGCGCTTCGCGCGCATTCAGTTCACGCCGGACCTGATGCCGTCAGACGTCACCGGCTCGTCGATCTACAACCAGCGGACGGCGGACTTCGAGTTCCGCCCGGGGCCCGTGTTCGCGAATCTCGTGCTCGGCGACGAGATCAACCGTGCGCCGCCGAAGACGCAGGCTGCGCTGCTCGAGTCGATGCAGGAGCGGCAGGTGACGATCGAGGGCGTCTCGCATCAGCTCGAGCGGCCGTTCCTCGTGATCGCGACGCAGAACCCGATCGAGTACGAGGGAACGTATCCGCTACCCGAGGCGCAGCTCGACCGCTTCCTACTGCGCGTCAGCGTGGGCTATCCGGGTCGCGCCGACGAGTGGGGGATGCTCGAGCGCCGCCTCGAGCGTGCAGAGGACGAGATCGAGCTCGACCCCGTCATCGATCGCGCCGGGCTCATCGAGCTCCAGCGGACGATCGAGGAGGTTCACGTCTCGGAGTCGATCGGCTACTACCTCGTCGACCTCGTGGCGTCGACGCGGACGAGCACGCGGGTGCAGGTCGGCTCCAGTCCGCGCGGCACGCTTGCGCTGCTCAAGCTCTCGCGCGCGCACGCAGCCCTTCGCGGCCGCGACTTCGTCACACCGGAAGACGTCAAGGCGGTCGCCGTTCCCGCGCTCGCGCACCGGCTGATGCTGAGGCCCGAGCTCTGGGTGCAGCGCGTGCGACCCGAGGACGTCGTGGTCGAGTCGCTCGGCACGGTGCCGACGCCGGCGGCAGAGGACGTCGCCGGCCGGCCCGGATGACCCGGACGCTCTCCCCGAAGCTCGTCGCATACGTCGGCCTGGCCGCCGTCGGGCTCGTCGCGGCGCTGGCGCTCCGGCTGCAGGAACTCGTTGTCGTGGCGGCGCCGTTTGCACTCCTGCCGGCGGTCTCGCTGTTGCTCGCGCGCAGCCCGCGGATCGAGACGGATGTCGAGCTCGAGCGCGAGCGGGCGCTCGAGGGGGAGGAGCTGGAGGCGCGCGTCGCCCTCACGGCGGAGACCGGTGCCGCCAGGCTCGAGGTGCTGCTCGACCTTCCGCGCGGGATCGGCGTCACGGATGGAAACGACCCGGCTTCGATCTCGATCGGTCACGACGACCGGCGCGATCTGCGGCTCCGTCTCTGCTGTGAGCGGTGGGGCGGCTACCGCGTCGGCCGCGTCTTTCTCCGCGCCCACGACCGGTTCGGGTTCGTCGCCTGGGAGTGGGAAGTCGACCGGCGCTCGCCGCTCAAGGTGTATCCACGCGAGGAGTTCATTCGTGACCTCCTGCGTCCGCTCGAGACGCAGGTGTTCAGCGGCCACCACGTCTCGCGGCAGAGGGGAGAGGGGATCGAGTTCGCCGACCTGCGCCTCTTCGTTCCGGGCGACCACGTCCGGCACGTCAACTGGCGCGCCACCGCGCGGCGCGGCGATCTGTGGGTGAACGAGCAGCACGCCGAGCGAAACGCGGACGTGCTCCTGTTCATGGACACGTTCTCGGAGGCGAGCCGCGAGGGACGATCGACGCTCGATCTTGCGCTCCGCGCCGCGGCCTCCCTCATCGCCCGCTACCTGCAGCAGAAGGATCGCGTCGGCTTCGTGACGTTCGGCGGGATGCTCAACTGGATGCTGCCGGCGACCGGGACGATTCAGCTCTATCGGCTCGTCGACTCGCTGATCGACACACAGATCGTCCTCAACTACGCGTGGCGCGACATCGACGTGCTGCCGCGGCGGACGCTTCCACCGAAGGCGATGGTGATCGCCTTGACGCCGTTGCTCGACGATCGCGCCGCCGGCGCCTTGCTCGACCTGCGGGCGCGCGGTTTCGACCTCGTCGTCGTTGAGATCTCGCCGCAGCCGTTCATGCCGGCGCCGTCGGGCGAGGTGTCGTCAGTGGCGCGACGGGTCTGGGACCTTCGGCGCGAAGCGCTGCGCGTCCGCTTTCAGGAAGCGGGTGTCCCGATCGCGGTGTGGAACGACGAGCGGGCGCTCGCGGAAGGGCTCGAGGAGGTGACGACATTTCGCAGGCGCGGGAGAGTCGTGGTCGCCTAGGGACGGCGCTGGCCTCGCTGGCGCTGCTCGCCGGCCTCGTCGCCTACCCGGCGGCGGCCGGTGACCGGCTCGCGCTGTTCGTCGCGCTCGTCGGGATCGCCGGCTGGCTCCTCGCCGGGCTGGCTCTGCTGATCCGGCGGCCGCTGCTGCTCGCCTGGGGCCTCGCAGCAGTGGGCGCGGAGTACGCGACCTTTCTCCGGCTGCGCGGCGGCTCGGTCGACTCGCGCGCTGCGCTCGTTGCTCTGCTCGCCGATCTGCTGCTCGTCGCGAGTGGAAGCGCGAGCGCAGGGCTCGCACTCGAGGCGATCGGCGTCGGCGCCGCAGTTTTTGCGGTCGCGATCGTGGTGCGGCTGGCCGCCCGCTAGTTGCACTACTCCTCGCCGATCGCTTCCGCGAGGAGGCTGCAGGCATAGGCGCGCCAGGCGAGGTCGGGATCGCTCCTCAAGCGCTCGCTCCCCTCGACCGAGGCGAGCGCCTCCTGCAGCGAGGCGCGTCGCGCCGGCGTGTCGAGGTCGCCCGCCAGCTCGAGCACGGCCGGATCGTCGAGCCCGGGATCCCGATGGAGATCGCCGCCGCCCGCGAACACGAACAGCGCCCGCCTCACTGCCGCGTTCCGCTCCTCGTCCGTCAGGCCGACGGCCTGGCCTGCGACGTAGGCGAGGACGACGAGATCGACGTCGTCAGGGCTAGTCGTCCGGGCACTCGCCTTCGCAGCACCCGAGCTTGAAATGGCACTTCGTGCACTGCCAGCTCGAATGACGCCACTCCATCGGCGTGGCACAGCGCAGGCAGAGCTCCGGCTCCTTCGGCTCCTTCAAGGTCAGGAAACTCTACGAGCCCTGTCGGCGATCGCGAGCGCCTCGTCGAGGATCGCGATCCCTTCCTCGATCTCGTCTTGCGTGATCGTCAGCGGCGGGCACACCATGACCACGTTCCAGTGGGTCATCAGATAGAGCCCGCGCTCGAGTGCGGCCTTCGACATGCGCGCGACCGGTGCGAACGCTTCGCCGGTGGCATTGAACGGAACGAGCGGCTCGCGCGTCTCCCGGTTCTTGACGAGCTCGATCCCCCAGAAACAGCCGAGCCCGCGCACGTCGCCGATCGAGGGGTGCCGCTCCTGGAGCCCTCCCAGCGCCTCGGCAAACACCCCGGCCATCTCGGCTGCGTTCTCGACGATCCGCTCCTCCTTGAACGCCTCGATCGACGCGATCGCGGACGCGCAGGCGAGCGGATGGCCGCTGTACGTCAGCCCGCCTGCGAAGTACTTGTCACGCACCCACTCCGCGATCGGAGCGCGGACGATCATCGCGCCGAGCGGGACGTAGCCGGAATTGATCCCCTTCGCGACGGTGAGGATGTCGGGGACGACGTCCCAGTTGTCGACGCCGAACCACTTGCCCGTGCGGCCGAACCCGGCCATCACCTCGTCGCAGATCAGCAGGATCCCGTACCGGTTGCAGACCTCGCGAATCGCCTGCAGGTAGCCGTCGGGTGGGACGATGATCCCGTTCGTCCCCGTGATGGTCTCGAGGATCACCGCGGCGACGGTGTGCGCTCCCTCGTACTGGAGGATCTCCTCGAGGTGCGGCGCGCCGGTGCAGACGGGACAGGGGTCCGGATGGCCTGCGGGGCAGCGGTACGTGTACGGGTCGAGCATGCGCACCACGCCCGGAATCCCGGGCTCGGCGGGCCAGCGCCGTGGATCGCCGGTGAGCGTGATCGCACCGGCGGTGGCGCCGTGATACGAGCGGTAGCGCGCGATCACCTTGTGACGTCCCGTGTACCAGCGCGCGAGCTTGATCGCGTTCTCGTTCGCCTCTGCGCCGCCGTTCGTGAAGAACGACATCTGGAGGTCGCCGGGCGTGATCTCGGCGAGCATCCGCGCGAGGGTCGAGCGCGGCTCGGTCGCCATCGGCGGGCCGATGGTGCAGAGCTTTTCTGCCTGCTCCTTGATCGCGGCAACGATCTTCGGGTGCTGGTGACCGATCGAGACGTTGACGAGCTGGGACGCGAAGTCGAGGTAGCGGTTCCCGTCGAAGTCCCAGAAATGGCGGCCCTCCGCCCCCGCGACCGGGATCGGGTTGAGCGCGTCCTGGACCGACCACGAGTGGAGGACGTATTGCTTCGCGTCCGCGACGACCTGCCGGCCGAGCTCGGTATTGGACTCGACGATCGCCACGGGCGGAGCTTAGCGCCCTCGTCACGTGGCCTCACTATGGTGAGCGCGTGACGCGCCTCCTCGCCGTCGCCGGTGTGGCGCTCTTCCTGGCCGTGCCAGCGCACGCCGGTCTGACTCGGCTGCTGGCCCCGCCCGATGGGCGGAGCTACTTCGGCTTCACGTTCCGGCTCTGGGACACGACCGATCAGGCGTGGGGTGACACGCGCCCGTTCGACACCCGGATCCACGACTCGATCACGAACGAGCTCGACGGGAAGGCGCCGACCTTCCTCACGGTCTATGCGGCCTGGCAGCATCCCGACCAGGCGGGTAAACCGCTCGTCCCGTTCAGCGACTCGCTCGGCGACGTCGCGAAGGTGCATTCGGTGACCGGCGGCCGGAGCGTCCTCTACCTGGACTGGACGCTGTCGCCGACGACCGCGACGAAC
>VAXU01000020.1 GCA_005885125.1 Actinomycetota bacterium | reverse complement strand
CCCCGGCCTCGTACGCGTTGATCGCCTTGTGCTCAGCGGCGTGATACTGGAACACGCGGCGGAGGTCGGGCAGGAATGAGATCAGGGTCAGATAGAGGATGAACAGCGTGACGCGGATCATTCCCTCGACGATCACGAACCAGCCCGTGCGTTTGATCCCGATCCAGTCCGTGATCAGGGCCGGCGTCACCTTGAACAGCATCACCGCGAAGCCGATGGCGATCGCGAACGCGAAGATCAGCTGGCCGCGCGTCAGCTCGGTCGACACCTCCTCCGCGTCGACGCCGTCCTCGCCCTCTTGCTGGGCGGCGTAGTTCGCCGAGATCGCGAGCGCGCGGAAGCCAATCGCCAAGGACTCGCCGAGCGCGACGACACCGCGGACGACCGGAATGCGAAACGCCCAGTGCCGCGCCATCGGCGAGCGGATCGGCTGGTGCACCTGCGCGATGTCCCCGTCCGGCTTGCGCACCGCGACGGCCCAGTTCGACGGGCCACGCATCATCACGCCTTCCAGGACGGCCTGCCCGCCCACCGTTGTCATGGCAAGAGTGTGCTACCCGCGGCGGGCGCCGCCGGCCTTCTCCAGCCGGCGCTGGAAGCGCTCGACACGGCCGCCCGTGTCAACGAGCTTCTGCTTGCCCGTGTAGAACGGATGGCAGTTCGAGCAGATCTCGACGTGGAGCTCGGGCTTGGCGGAGCGCGTCTGGAACGTGTTCCCGCAGGAGCACGTCACGGTTGCGATCACATAGTCGGGATGGATGTCAGGCTTCATCTGAAGCCAGGATAGCAGCGGCCGTTTTCGGTGCGACGTTGCCGCCCGAGACGACCGCCGCAACCTTCTGACCCGGTTCCACGTCGATCTTTCCAGCCAGTAGCGCCGCGGCGGTCGCCGCTCCCGCGACCTCGCACGCGAGCTTCATCCGCCCGTACATGAAGCGGAAGCCGGCCAGCAGCTCCTCTTCGGTCACTAGGACGGACTCGACGCCGAGGGCGCCGCACACGGAAACGCAGTTCTCCCCCGCATACGGACCGTTGAGTCCGTCCGCCATCGATTCGGCCTCGACGGTGACGGCGTGCCCGACCTTCAGGCCCTCGTGCAGCGCCGGCGAACGCTCCGGCTCGATCGCGATCACCCGTGCGTCCGGACGCAGCCCTTTGATCGACGTCGCAATGCCCGAAACGAGCCCGCCGCCGCCGACCTGGACGACGACGATCTCCGCATCGGGGACGTCCTCCAGCATCTCCAGACCGACTGTTCCCTGGCCGGCCATGACGAGCGGATCGTTGTACGGATGGACGAGCGTTCGACCTGTCGCTGCGATCAGCTCGTCGAGGCGCTCGAACGCTTCGATCTTCTCCGGCGCCTGTGTGTCGACCGTCGCGCCGTAGTCCCGCGCTGCGGCGATCTTCATCGGGCTCGCCGTCTGCCACATGACGATCAGTGCATCGAGACCTTCGAGCGCGGACGCGTATGCAAGCGCCTGCGCGTGGTTGCCGGCCGAGATGGAGATCAGGCCACTGCGCTTCTCGTCGTCGGACAGCGTTGCGAGCTTGTTCAGTACGCCGCGTGGCTTGAACGACCCGGTTCGCTGGAAGAGCTCCGCCTTGAAGAACACGTCCGCGCCGACCTGTTCGGAGAGCGTTCGCGAGCCGAGCATCGGCGTGCGGTGAAGGCGCTCGCCGATCCGCTCGCGCGCGCGGTACACGTCGTCGAGCGAAATCAACGAGCCCGTTATCGCCATGGCCCGATCGTACTCGTCCGAGCACTCACCCCCACCCAAGGGTGGGGCTCAATCCCGCCACCCTCGTTGTCGACAATACCGGCCTTCGGCGCATCTATGGGTGTCGGATGCGTGGCGGTTCTCAGTACTTGCCTTTGCCGCAGCCGGCAAGGAGGAACGGAGCGGCCGCGGCGAGCACCAGGGTCAGACGTGTGCGCATGGTCGTCATTACCGTTTCGGTGCGGCGTCGGTTCTTGACCACTGCTACGTCAACGTGTACTCGGGGCCTGAGCCGCCCTCGGGCGGGGTGAGCCGGCCGCCTTTGGCAGTGATCGCGCCGCACTGGACGCAGTTCGACGGCGTCACGTCGACGCCGTCGCCGGTCGCCTCGTACACCTGCGCCGGGCACATTCGCTCCCAGAGCTGAGCGACCTCGCCCGGGACGTCACGGCGAATCACGATGTGGTTCGGCTGGTCGTCACGCGTTTTGTTCCCCGACGCGAACACCGACGAGAGCTTGTCGAACGTGAGCTTCCCGTCCGGAGCGGGGTACGACTTCGCGCGGTCGGTGCGCAGGAGCTCCTGCTCGGAGTCCCGTTCCGTGCGTGTGTTCCCCGGCGGGAACTTGCCTCGCGAGGCCGTCATCGCCCCCGCGAACGCCCCGCCCAGCCAGAACCCCCGTCCGAACGCCTGGCGCATGTTGCGCACCTGCTGCAGGTCCTTCCAGATGAAACTCTGCCGGATCGCTTCGTCGTAGGCCGCGAGCGCACCGGGCCGCCACGGAGTCTCGCCGCGCCGCAGCGCCGCGAACGCGGCCTCCGCCGCGAGCGAGCCGGACTCGATCGCGTAGTGGATCCCCTTGAGCGCCGGAACGTTCACCATTCCCGCCCCGTCGCCACAGATCAGAAGGCCCGGCGCGTGCAGCTGCTTCGGCAGCGACACGAACCCGCCTTCCGGGATCGTCTTTGCTCCCCATGCAACGCGCTCGCCGCCTTCGAGGATCCCGCGGACGAGCGTATGCGTCTTGAGTTCCTGCAGGAGGTCGTGCACCGACAGCTCGACGTCGCGGTAATCGAGCCCGACGACCATTCCGAGCGTGACCATGTCGTCGCCCATCGGGTAGATGAACGAGCCGCCGAACTCTCTGTACTTCGCCTGCGGTCGCAGCGGCCAGCCCATCGTGTGGATCACCCTGTCGAGTGGCTTCGCCACCTTCCACACTTCCTTGACCCCGAGTGCCCAGACCTGCGGGTTCTCGCTCTGCAGGCCGAAGCGTTCGAGCGCAACGCCGGTGAGATGCCCCTGCGTTCCCTCCGCAAGGACGGTCACGCGCGCGACGACGTCCGCCCCGGGCTCGAAGTTCCCGAGCTCTTCGCCGTTGCGGCCACGCCCCTTGTCGCCCGTGCGGACGCCGCGAGCCCGCCCGCCGTCGACGAGCAGCTTGTGGGCGGGCGTCTCGGGGAGGAGCATCGCGCCGCTCTCCTCAGCCTGCTCGGCGAGCCAGCGGCCGAGCCGCGCCAGCGAGGCGACATGGTTGCCGTCGTTCTGCATCGTCGGCGGCGTTGGGATCCGCAGCGCGCGATTGGCGGTCAGGAAGTACACCGATTCGTGCTCAACCGGTCCGTAGAACGGCATGTCCTCGATGCGCTTCCGTCCCTTGAACAAACGGCGGAGGGAACGCGGATTCACGACTGCGCCTGAAAGCAGATGCGAGCCGGGCGCCTTTCCCTTCTCCAGCACCACAACGGGGACCTCGCCGAGCCGCTCCCGGATCTCGGGCGCGTCGTCGAGCAGTTGGCCGATCCGAATCGCGCACGCGAGCCCACCAGGCCCGGCGCCGACGATCAGCACACCGACGTCGATCCGCTCGTTCTCCGGGTCGGTCGGCGGCGCGACGTAGTCGCTCGCGCGGAACGGCGGCGCAAAGTCCGCGGGCTTCACTGACCCTTGCGCTGCTCGACGAGTTCGGTGAGCTTCGGCACGATCTGGTGCACGTCGCCGACGACTCCGAGGTCGGAAAAGTCGAAGATCGGCGCGTTCGGATCCTTGTTGATCGCGACGATCACGCCCGACCCCTGCATCCCGACCTTGTGCTGGATCGCGCCGGAAATCCCACACGCCACGTACAGCTTCGGCGACACGGTCTTGCCTGTCTGTCCGACCTGTGTCGAGTACGGGTACCACCCCGCGTCGACGACTGCGCGCGTCGCGCCCACAGCGCCCCCGAGTGCCTTGGCGAGCCCTTCCACGAGCGTGAAGTTCTCCGGCCCGCCGAGACCTCGGCCGCCGGCGACGACGACGTCGGCCTCCTCGATCGACGGTCCCTCGCTCTCCGCGTGCGCCTGCTCCACCATCCGCGCCCCGGTGGAGAAGTCCTCGAGTTGCACCGGCACGTCTTCGGTCTCTGCGGCACCGCCGCTCGCGACCGGATCAAACGACCCTGTTCGGAAGAGCGCTATGCGCGGCTGCGACGTCCACCCGACCTCGACGTACACGGAGTCCTGGAGCGCCGGACGCGTCCCGACGAGCTTCCCGTCGTTGCGGGCGATATCGACGAGGTCCCAGTTCAGCCCCGCGTCGAGGCGCGCAGCGAGTCCCGCCGCGGTGTCCGCGGCGAGGACCGAGTTCGCAAACAGGATCGAGTCGGCGCCCTTGTCACGGACGAGCTGTGCGAGCACGTCTACGCGCGGCTGTGGCAACGGCGCCTCGAGCTGCGCATCGTCCGCCACGTACACGCGCGCGGCCCCAAACTTGCCGGCCTCGTCCGCAAGCCCGCGCACGCCTGAGCCGATCACGATGCCGCTGACGTCGTCTCCAAGGGACGCGGCCTTCGAGAGGACACCGAGTCCGCCCTTGAGGAGCTCACTTCCGTGGTGTTCGAGGAAAACGAGTGTGGCCATGTTCAAAACGCAGGATTGTTCAAGTTGGTCTGATCAGTCTGGTCTGCCTGGTCAAGTCAGTCTGGTCTGGCTGGTCTGCTCAGACCGGTCACGTCAAATCAGTCGCTTCTCTGTCAAAAAATCGATGATCGCCTGTGCTGCGCTTCCATCGTCCTCGATCTTGCGAGACTCCCCGCGGGAAGGAGGAGCCTTCAACTCGAGCACCTCCGTTCTCGACCCGCCCACACCGACCACCTCGGCGGTAAGGCCCAGGTCATCGGCGGACAGCGTCGCCTGCGGCTTGGACTTCGCGCCCATGATCCCTTTCAGCGACGGATACCGCGGCTCGTTGATCGCGTCCGACACGGCGACGACTGCCGGCAGTTGCGTCTCGATCACGTCGTAGCCGAACTCGGTCTGCCGCTTCACGGTCAACTTCCCGTCCGCGTGCGTGACCTCGGCTACCTGCGAGACCATCGGGCGGCGCAATCGGTCCGCGACGGCAGCCCCGAGCACGGCGCCGTCCGAGTCGTTTCCCTGCTGGCCGAAGAGCACCAGATCCGCGTTCTCGCGCTCGAGCGCCTGCGCGAGCGCGCGGCTCGTCGCGACGAGGTCCGACCCGGCCGCCGCGTCGTCGGTGACGAGCACGGCGCGGTCGGCCCCCATTGCCAGCGCCTTGCGCAGTGCATCCTGCGCCTTCGCCGGGCCGAGCGAGACGACCAGGACCTCTCCCTCCCCGGTTGCCTGCTTCAGCCGGAGCGCCTCTTCGACGGCGTTGGCGTCGAACGGGTTCAGAGCGCCTTCTCCGCCCCGATCCAGGCGTTTCGTCGTGGGATCGATTCGCTTGGTGCCTTCGGGCACGTGCTTCACGCAGACTGCGATCTTCATCGGCGCTGACTCTACTGAGGCGCCCCCGCCAGACGACGCACTCCTGCGGGCCTGCTAGCGTCCCGCCCTTCGGACCGAACCGGAGCCAATGCGTAGCCACCGGACGACAGCCCGAGGCGTCCTCTTCCTCGCCGCCACGCTCGGCCTCGCCGCCGGGACTGCAGCCGCGTCGACGGACGCGAAGCCGCCAGCGCACATCATCTTCCCCGTCGTCGGCCAGGTGCAGTACATCGACGACTTTGGACAGCCGCGCCCGGGCGGCCCTCATCAGGGCAACGACATCATGGCCGCGAGGAAGTCACCCGCAGTCGCCGCCGAGGCCGGCAAGGTCAAGTACTGGACGACCTCCGCGAGCGGAGGCTGCATGCTCTATCTCCACGGGGCGAGCGGCACGACGTACTACTACATCCATCTGAACAACGATCGGACGATGCGGAACGACAACCGCGGCAAGTGCGTCCTCGGCGGTGCCTACGCGGTCAAAGACGGCGCGCGAGTCGCGGCGGGACAACAGATCGGGTACGTCGGCGACTCGGGCGACGCAAACGGCGTTCACCCTCATCTGCACTTCGAGGTGCACCCGAACGGCGGGAAAGCGACTGACCCGTACCCCTACCTGCAGGCCGCACAGAAGCTGCTGTTTGCCGCCAAGCCTGGCACGCCGTTCGCCCTCATGCTGACCGGGACGGTGGTCAGCGCGAGTGCGAACCTGCTTACGGTCAAGGTCTCGACCTCGCATGCGTTTCCGTCGGACTTGACGCTGACGAAGCTCAACCAGACGATCACGCTAGGCGTTCCGGAGACCGCGCTCGTGCAGAGCGTCGATCCGGGCGGCAGCCTTCAGACAATGACGAGCATCGCACTCGCGCAGAAGGACCAGAAAGTCGTTGTGTGGACTCAGCCGGCGCCGGCGACGTTGAAGGCGCAGCGCGGTGACTCAGGCGCGCTGACCGCCGCATTGATCCAGCTGAGCGGCTAGCGACCGAGGAAGTTCGGCTCGCGCTTCTCGACGAACGCGGCGAGACCTTCCTTCGCGTCCTCAGAGGAGAACAGCTCGCCGAACGACTCGACCTCGGCGTCGAGGTTCGCCGTGTGATCGCCTCCCAGCGCGCGGTTCGCGAGCTGCTTCATCACGCGCAGCGCGACCGGGCTCTTCGTCGCGAGGAGCTCCGCGATCTCGCGCGCCTTGTCGAGCACCGGATCGTGCACGCCGTTGACGAGCCCGATGCGGAACGCCTCATCCGCGTCCACGATGCGGCCCGTGAAGATGAGCTCCTTCGCGACGCCGAGCCCGCACACGCGGGCCAGGCGCTGCGTGCCGCCCCAGCCCGGGATGATCCCGAGGTTTACTTCCGGCTGGCCCAGCTTCGCTGTCGACGACGCGTACCGGATGTCGCACGCGAGCGCGAGCTCGCAGCCGCCGCCCAGCGCGAAGCCGTTGACGGCGGCGAGCGTCGGCTTCGGCATCGTCTCGAGCAGGCGGCCCGCCTCGTGCCCGAGCGCTCCCCACTCCTTCGCCTCGCCAACACCGAGGCCGCTCATGTACTTGATGTCCGCACCAGCGACGAACGCCCGCTCGCCGGCGCCCGTGAGGATGACGACGCGCACGGCATCGTCCGCGGCGACCGTCCGAAGCTCGTCACGGAGCTGCGTGAGCGTCGCCACGTCGACGGCGTTCATCGCGTCCGGCCGATCGACGGTGAGGATCGCGACCGCTCCTTCGCGGTCGACAAGGATCAAGAGACAGGAACCTTTCCCCTGAGGAACTCGACGATCTCCGTTGTCGGCGCGCCCGGCGTGAAGACCTCCGCCACGCCGAGCTTCTTCAGCTCGACGGCATCGTCGTCGGGGATCGTGCCGCCGACCACGATCAGCACGTCCTCCGCCCCGTTCTCCTTCAGCCCCTCGAGAATGCGCGGCACGAGCGTCATGTGCGCGCCCGAGAGGATGGAGATGCCCACCGCGTCTGCGTCTTCCTGGATCGCTGTCTCCACGATCTGCTCCGGCGTCTGGTGCAGCCCGGTGTAGATCACCTCCATCCCGGCGTCACGGAGCGCGCGCGCGATGATCTTCGCGCCGCGATCGTGCCCGTCGAGGCCGGGCTTCGCGATGACGACTCGGATCTTCCGCGCCACGACGCAGGAGTCTAGAGGCCGCGCGCCGGCGTCTGTTTCGGCTGGAACTGCCGGCCGCCGTGGAACGGCGCCGACTGACTGCCCCCGGTCGGGAGCAAGAGGAACACGACGCACGCGACCCAGAACGCGAGCGCGGCCGCCCGCAGGATCAGAAGACGGGGGGGCGCCGAAGGCGCCTGTCCGCGAAGCGGACCAGTGGAGGGGGTCTGGGGGAACCGGGAGGTTCCCCCAGTAACGGCGCTCAGAAGACGGGGGTTTCCCTCCAGACGCCCCACACCTCGCGCAATGCGTCGCACATCTCTCCCATCGTCACGTACGCCTTCGAAGCCTCCACGATCGGCGGCATCAGGTTCTTGTCTTCCTGCGCGGCAGAGCGTTTCAACTCGGCAAGCGCCGACGCGGCTGCACCCGAATCGCGACGCGCCCGCAGTGCCTGCACGCGGTCGATCTGCTCCCGCTCCAGCGCAGGATCGATCTTCAGAATCTCGACCGGCTGCTCGTCTTCGAGCTCGTAGCGGTTCACGCCGACGATGATCCGCTGCTTCTGCTCGACCTCCGACTGGTACCGGAACGACGCGTCCGCGATCTCCCGCTGGAAGAAGTTCTCCTTGATCGCGGCCACGACTCCGCCCAGCTTGCGGATCCGGCCGAAGTAGTCGTATGCCTCGGTCTCGAGGCGATTGGTCAGATCCTCGAGGTAATACGAGCCGCCGAGCGGATCGATCGTGTTCACGGCACCGGTCTCGTGCGCGATCACCTGCTGCGTCCGCAAGGCGAGGCGAACCGCATGCTCGGTCGGCAGCGCCAGCGCCTCGTCGAACGAGTTCGTGTGCAGCGACTGCGTCCCGCCGAGCACCGCTGCCAGAGCCTCGAGCGCCGTCCGGATGATGTTCACCTCCGGCTGCTGCGCCGTCAGCGACACCCCCGCCGTCTGCGTGTGGAAGCGCATCAGCCACGAGCGCGGATTGCGAGCGCCGTAACGATCGCGCAGCTCGCGAGCCCAGATGCGGCGCGCGGCGCGGTACTTCGCGATCTCCTCGAAGAAGTCGAGGTGCGCGTTGAAGAAGAACGACAGCCGCGGGGCGAAGTCGTCGACGTCGAGCCCGCGCGCCATGCACGCCTCGACGTAGGCGAACCCGTCGGCGAGCGTGAACGCGAGCTCCTGCGCGGCGGTCGATCCTGCTTCGCGGATGTGGTAGCCGGAGATCGAGACGGGATGCCAGAGCGGCATCTCCTCCGCGCAGAACTGGATCATGTCGATCACGAGCCGCATTGACGGCTCGGGCGGGAAGATGAACTCCTTCTGGGCGATGTACTCCTTGAGGATGTCCGTCTGGATCGTCCCGCGGAGCTTGTCGCGCGGCACGCCCTGCTCCTCGCCGACGCAGAGGTAGAACGCAAGCAGCATCGCCGCCGGCGAGTTGATCGTCATCGACGTCGAGACCTTGTCGAGCGGAATCCCTTCGAACAGCGTCTCCATGTCGTCCAGCGAATCGATTGCCACGCCCTCGCGCCCGACCTCGCCGAGCGACCGGGGATGGTCGGAGTCGTGACCCATCAGCGTCGGCATGTCGAACGCGGTCGAGAGGCCCGTCTGCCCGTGCTCGAGGAGGTACCGGAACCGCGCGTTCGTCTCGGCCGCCGTGCCGAAGCCGGCGAACTGACGCATCGTCCAGAGCTTCCCGCGGTACATCGACGGGTAGACGCCGCGGGTGAACGGAAAGACACCCGGATACCCGAGGTCGCGCTCGTAGTCGATCTCGACGTTGTCCGGCGTGTAGAGCGGCTCGTTCTCGAGCCCGGAGATCGTGGAGAACAGCTCGCCTTCCCGCTCCGGCTTCGCGTCGTACAGCTCGCGCCGCCATTCGTTCGTGGAGTCGAGCTTGTCCTCGGTTGTCGCCATCTCCACAGGATTCTACGAGCGGAAGGACCTCCTGCCGTCCGCCGCTCGCGCCGATACTGCCCCCGTGAGAGCCCTCGTTGCTTTTGTCATTTGTGTCGTCCTGGCCGGGCAGGCCGGCGCGGCGGGCGCGGCGTCACCCACCGCACTGCGGCAGGCGGAACTTCTGTCGGGCCTCAAGGCGCACCGGCCGATTCGCACGATCACGGAGCCCGCGGCGCGGTTCAACGTGGACGTCGTGCGCGCGCTCGACCGCGGGTATCCGCGGGCACTGCAGCGGCTGGACGACCGGCTCTACGTCGGGCTCGGCTTGCAGCCGCCGGACCGGAGCACACGCGCCAAGCTCTTGGCGGCCGCGACATCCGTGAACGCGCAATACGATCCGGTCGCGCAGGTCCTCCGCGTGCGCAGCAAGCCCGCGCCGAAACGTGCCGAGCTGGTGCACGAGCTCGTACGCGCGCTGGTCGACCAGAACGTCGGGCTGCGGCGTCTCAGCACTTTGCGCCCGCGCGATCGCGACGCATCGCTGGCTGCGAACGCCGTCGTGGACGGGCTCGCCTCGCTCGCGTCGGGCCGCCGCGCCTCCGCGCTTCCGCGCGAGCCGCTCGATCGCTTCCTCACACTGGAAGGGACCGCCGGCCTGGGCCCCGGACGCACGTTCATCGCGCAGCTCCGTTCGATCGGCGGGAGCTTCGCCGTTTCCACTGCGCTGCGCACATTTCCCAAGACGACGGAGCAGATGCTGCACGTCGACAAGTTCCTGGACCGCGAGGGCTCCCGGTCGGTGGCACTCGCACAGCGTGTCGATGACCAGGCGCTCCATACGTCCGAGACGCTGACTGCATCGGAGACGTTCGGCGAGCTCGACGTCCGTGCGCTCCTTCGCGCGTTCGGCCTCCCCGGAGCGGAGCGTGCCGCCGCCGGCTGGGCGGGCGGGCGGCTGGCCCTGTACGTCGGCGCCGACGGCGCCGCGACGGTCGCGCTCGTCCTCCGCTGGGACTCGATCGACCAGGCGCAGGCCTGGCGGACTCTGACGCCACGCTATGTCCTGGCGGCGTTTCCCGGCGTCGAAGAGCGAGTGTGCCCCGCGGTCGACCACTGTTGGGTCTCGGGCGCGCGCGAGATCGCCTCCACGGGCACGGGTGCCTTGACTGTCGTGGCGAGCGGATCTGCGGGAGAGCTCGTCGCCGCAGCGCTCGCTCGGTAGCAGACACCTAAACCTCTACTTGAGCCTGATCTCGCGGTCGTCGGCTCACGGCTGAGCGCCCCAATCGGGTCCGATTTACCCGGCGTGGAGCACAGTTACTACCCCCGAAGGGGGATTTGTGTCCTCTTCGTACCCCTTGGAAGCCTGAATTTCTTCAGGACACCGCTCTGCGAGCCGATTTCTCCATGCGGAGACGCGTGTGAAAGCGCACACGCGTAGGAGAAAAACATGGCGAGCTTCTCGGACCTGCGGCCCAATCGTGGCTCGGCGTCAGCCGAGGCCGGGGCCGTGCTCTGGTCCAGGCAGTTCGCCCTTCTCCTGGCCGCTTCTCCGGCGGCTCCTTCCGTCGTTGCCTTCCTCGCCGTCTCCGAGCTCGCCACTCTCCGCGGCGCGAAGGCATCCGTCCGGACGCCGGCTTTCCTGACGCACGCGATCGGGTCTTCGGGCCCGGCTGCTTCGCCCGTCAGGAAGCCGGCGCCCGGCACTAGCGATCTCCTCGGAGCTCTGCGATGACAAGCGTCCGGCGATCGCATCTGCTCGTCATCGCACTGATCGGCATCGTCGCGGTTTCCGCTGCTGCGATCCAGTTCACCGTCGCCGGCGGCGGTTCGGCGCGCACGTCGTTCGTCGCAGAGTCGTTGGGCCGGCCGCAACCGGCCGCGTCGCTGGTCAGGCCGGCGCTCGGGGCGAAGCTCGAGGTCGCGCACGGCGGTTTGACCGTGGCGTCCGGGAAGGTTGCGCTGTCGCTGGCATTCGGCAAGTCCACCACCGGCTCGTGGCGGAGGTTCGAGCACGGCGTCAGCCGGCCGACTGCGTTCGGAACCGAGTCGATCACCTTCGGGGTCAACCGGATGGAGCAGTCGCTGACGGTGAACCAGCACGAGGGCACGCGCGTGTGGCGATGGCAGCTGTCGACGAAGCGGCTCAATCCGGCAGTGGGCGCGGACGGCTCCGTTCGCTTCACCTCGAATGGCAAGGACTCGGGATTCAAGATCTTGCGGGTCGCGATCCTGGACGAGCACGGCAAGGATGTGACCCCCGCGGGGCTGCGCTGGAAGGTCAAGCGCGACCGCGGCGCGGAGTGGCTCGAGCTCCGCCTCGACGACGCGAGGCTGCCCGTGCCCTACGTCATCGACCCGATCGCGCTCGTCGGCACGTGTCCCGGCACGTTCCCCGGCAACTACAACGGCTGCTCCGTGCAGATGGTGTCGAACAGGAAGGACTTCACGGGCGCGCCGCTCGTCCGGCCGGCGTCGGTCACCACCGGCGACCTCATGCTCGCCCAGGTCACGCTCCGCAACAACGACGCGATCACGGCGCCAGGAGGCTGGACGCCGATCGGCAACCTCCGGACGCAAGGCGCCGGGCTCGAGCAGGCTCTCTATTACCGCGTCGCAACGGCGGCCGACACGGCCGGCACGACGTACAGCTGGTCGTGGACGAACAACGCGGATGCAACGGCCGCGATCCTCGCCTACTCGGGGGTCGACGGCACGAGCCCGTTCGACGTCACGCCGACCGACAACTCGGGGAACAGCGGGACGGCCACCGCCACCGGGCTGACGACGACGCAGAACAACGACATGCTGATCGCCTTCTATGGCGCGCAAGCGAACGTAACCGCGGTGCAGGACGCAGGCCAGGGCCTGACCCAGGAGTACACCGTGCTCTCCACGAGCTCGGCCGCGAGCCGCTCGCGCTCGACAGGCGCCGACGGGACTCAGGCGAGCGCGGGTGCGACCGGCAACAAGACGGCCACCGTCACCGCGGCCGCGAACTGGGTTGCCCATCTGGTCGCGTTGATGCCGCCGCTGTCGGCGGACGGCTCGGGAACGCTGACGACTCCGACGACGAACGTCTCCGCGAACCAGACCGGCCGGACGATCACCTTCACGTATACGGCCGCGGCGGGCGGCATGCAGAACGGCACGCTCACGCTCGTCGTGCCGAGCGGGTGGACGGCCCCCTCGACGACGGCAAACAACGCGGGCTACACGACCGCGAGCAAAGGCACCCTCGCCGTCGCGAGCCAGACGATCACGGTCTCGAGCCTGACGCTGGCCGGCGGCGCGACGATGACGATCACCTACGGCGACACGAGCGGCG
>VAXU01000019.1 GCA_005885125.1 Actinomycetota bacterium | reverse complement strand
ATGAACAGACGCTTCGCCGTGAACTCCGCCTCGAGCGCGACGGCTCGGTCGACGGGGATGGAGACGAGCAGGCCGCCCGCGGTCTGCGGGTCGTACCCAAGCGCCTCGAGCGTCTCGTTCAGTCCGATTGCGCTCACGTGCGCCCCGGCGAAGTCGCGGTTGCGCGGGTCACCGCTCGTGCGAACGCCGTTGCGCGCGAGGTCGAGCGCGCCGTCGATCGCAGGGAAGCGCTCGGACTCGAGGTTGATCCGAACGCCGCTTCGCTCGGCCATCTCGTGCGCGTGACCGAACAGGCCGAACCCGGTGACGTCGGTCACCGCGTTGGGACCGACACCGCGCAGGACTTCCGCCGCGGACTTGTTGAGCGTGCGCATCCAGTGCACGGCGCGCTCGAGCTGCATCGCGCCCGCGAGTCGCCTCTTGTAGCCGGTCATGATCAGTCCGGTGCCGAGCGGCTTCGTGAGGAAGAGGGCGTCGCCGGGGCGCGCGCCGTTCTTCGGCCAGATCCTGTCGGGATGCACCGTGCCGACGACGGCGAGCCCGTACTTCGGCTCCGCGTCGCGGATCGTGTGACCGCCGGCGAGCAGTCCACCCGCCGCGCGCACCTGCGCGTCGGCCGCTGCGAAGATCTCCCCGAGCATCTCGAGCGGCAGCTCTTCGGGGAACGCGGCGATCGAAAGCGCGAGCAGCGGGGTGCCGCCCATCGCGAACACGTCGTTCAACGCGTTCGTGGCGGCGATCGCGCCGTAGTCGCTCGGGTCGTCGACGACCGGCGGGAAGAAGTCGAGGGTGAAGATCAACGCACGCTCGTCGTCGAGCCGGTAGACGGCTGCGTCGTCCGCCGGGGCGAGCCCGACGAGAAGGTTCTCCTCCTCCATGGGGACGAAGCCCCGCAGCAGTTGCTCGAGGCGAGCGGCCGAGTACTTCGCGGCGCAGCCTCCGCAGGATGCGAGGTCGGTCAGTTTCACACGGCCGGTCTCGGTGCCCACTGAGTCCTCCATCGTCGTGAACGGCGAACTGTAGGGATCGGAAAGAGCTTCGTCTACAGACTGCCGACGGTCCACCCCGTTACGCCAGAGGCAGTCTGAGCCGGGCCCAGACAAAGCCGGCGGCGGCGCAGAGCGCCGCCCAGGCGCCGACTAGTCGGCGCCGCAGTGAAGGCCGCGCGAGCTTTGCTCGCGTGGCCGTTCGATCGCCCCAGCCCGACGCATGTGCCCAGACAAAGCCGGCGGCGGCGCAGAGCGCCGCCGCCGTCAGGGGAGAGGAGGAGCCTTGACGGTTCCCCCGCCTCAAGTTCGGCATGACACGTGCTGCACCTCCTGGCTTGCAAAGATGGCTCATGGCCAGGGCAGCCCTCGTGACCGGCGGTTCGTCCGGTATCGGACTCGCCATCGCCCGGATGCTGCGCGACGAAGGCTACGGGCTGACGATCGCCGCGCGCAGCCCGGAGCGACTCGAGAGTGCGGCGGCCGAACTCGCGGCGGAAGCGGTCGCGGCCAACGTCGCGAGCGAAGAGGACTGCGAGCGGATCGTCGCGACGCACCGAGAGCGCTACAAGAGCCTCGACGTGCTCGTCAACTCCGCGGGAGTCGGCGTCGCGGGGCGAATCGAAGACCTGGAGACGAAGCACTGGGACCTGCAGTTCGACGTGAACCTGCGCGGGGCGTTTCTCGTCACGCGCTTCGCGCTGCCGTTGTTGAAACAGGCCCGCGGCCTCGTCGTCAACGTATCGTCGATCGCCGGCACGATCCCGGCGCCCGGGCTCGCCGCCTACGGTGCAGCAAAGGCCGGGTTGATCTCGCTCACCCGCACGCTCAACGCGGAGCACGGCGACGACGGCGTGCGCGCGACGGCGATCTGTCCCGGCTTCGTGGACACGCCAATGGCAGCGTGGACCGGGATGGCGTCGGACGAGATGATCCAGCCGGAAGACTGCGCGGAGATCGTGCGCACGCTGCTGAAGCTCAGCCCGCGCGCGCGAATTCCGCAGGTTGTGATCGAGCGCACGTAGGCGAGCGAAAAGTCAGACCAGGAGGGTCTGACCCTTGGTCACACGTCAGCCGCCCTTTTCGATCGGGACGTCCACGAGATTCCCCCACTCCGTCCACGACCCGTCGTAGTTGCGCACGTCCTGGTAGCCGAGCAACTCGCGCAGGACGAACCACGTGTGAGCGCTTCGTTCGCCGATCCGGCAGTACGCGGTGACAGCCTTGTCCGCGGTGACACCCTTGCCCTCGTAGAGCGTTCGCAGCTCGTCGGCGGTCTTGAAGGTCCCGTCGTCGCGCACGGCCTGCGCCCAGGGAATCGAAGCCGCAGTCGGAATGTGGCCCGCGCGCTGCGCGCCTTCCTGCTCGTAGCCGGGCGGCGCGATCAGGTCGCCTGAGTACTCCTGCGGGCTGCGCACGTCGACGAGTGCCATCCCGCCCGAACCGATCGTCTCGCGCACCGCGTCGCGGTAGGCGCGGATCGACTCGTCGCGGTCGCGCGCCGAGTAGGACGCGGCAGAGCCCTTCGGCGTATCCGTCGTCAGCTCGCGCCCCTCGTCGATCCACTTCTGACGGCCGCCGTCGAGGACCCGAACGTCCTCGTGACCGTAGATCTTGAGGTACCAGTACGCGTACGCGGCAAACCAGTTGTTCTTGTCGCCGTAGACGACGATTGTCGTGTCGTTCGAGATGCCGCGCGAGCCCATGAGCGCCTCGAACTGGTCCTTCTCGACGAGATCGCGCTCGATGGGATCCTGGAGATCCTCGCGCCAGTGCAGCTTGACGGCTCCCGAAATGTGACCCTCGTCGTACAGGTCGGGATTCTCGTCGACCTCGGCGACGATCACGCCGTCACGCGACAGGTTCTCGGCGAGCCAATCCGTCGTGACCAGGACCGGCTTCGCGTAGCCGTTTTCAGCCATGTGCCCTCCCTAAAACTATCCCTTTTGAAGTGTGATTATCTCACAGCCCGCGCGGGCTGGACAAGCGCCTCTAGCCGCGGGTCGGCTTGATTCGCTGCCGCGCCAGGAAGCCGTCGACGGCCTGCCTGTGCACACGAAGGACGCGGCCGACGCGAACGGCGTCCAGACGGCCGTCGTGGATCAGCCGCCGGATCGTCTCGGGATGAACGCCGAGTTGACCCGCGACCTCGCGCACGGTGTACAGAGTCTCCGGCTGGGGGTCGACGGATGACACGAGCCTCGTAGATTTACACCATTGCGACCCGGATGGATGGGCCAAACGGCTCATGCGGGAGCGCCGACCGGCCTAGCGCAGAAACCGACGGACGGCACGCTCGAGCTCGGACTGCGAGATCGATCCCTCGAACTTCGCCTTGATGCGGCCGTCGCGGCCGACGAGAAACGTCCACGGCTCGCTCGGCAGACGCCACTGGCCGACCCATTGATTTTCTCCCTTGGCCGGATCGTTGTCTCTGTAGATCTCGACGTGGATGAAGCGGATCCCGCCGCCTGCGAGGGTCCGACGAACGCTGTCGACGACGTCGACGACGGGGCCGCAGGTCCGGCTCGTGCAGAAACGGGGAGTCGCGAACACGACCACGAACGGCTCATGCATGGCGAGCGATTCCGCTACGGAGTAGCGCAGGAGAGCGCGGTCCGGGGGGACGCGTGTCGTCAGCAGCCGAACCGGAGCGGTTGCGAGCGTCGGCGTTCGGGACGGATAGGCGCGCGAGCCGATCGCCGGTGTCGCGGAACGCGCCGCCACGTCCAGGTTGTGGATCCCGCCGATCCTGACGTCGCCGCCGCGCGGGCGGGCGAGCACCCAGTAGCGGCCGGGTCGCGGAGGAATGTGGACGTGCGCGACGTAGATCGACTGTGCGTGCGGGTCGACGTAGCCGCCGGGAACCCCGACCGGCTCCAGCCGCGCCACGGCCCGTTCGAACGGGACAGCGGTCCGCGAGCTGGCGACCCACACGTCCGCAGTCGGGGTCGAGACGGGACGGCCCCGGTTCGTGATCACGAGAAACGAGATCCGAACAGCGCCAGGCGCATAGTCGGAGGTGCCGGGAGTCAGAAACGCGCACGCGAGCATGCTAGTCGGCGCCGTCGTACATGCCGTCAGGCAGGGCTGCGAGTGCCGCCGTCAAGGCGAACACGACGAAACAGAGGACAACTGCGAACTGGAACAGGCGGGCTTTGGTCACCGGATCACCTCCCTTCGCAGTTAGAAGCGGACGTCCTGGAGAGCTTCAGCGGCGTTGCGGTAGAGCCGCGCCGCCAGCGTGTCGTCGCCGCGCCGCGTCGCAAGGTCGCCCTGAGCCACCCACGCCGATGCGCGATGGCTGGCCGAAGAGAGCTGGTCGAAGGCCTGCTCGGCCGCACGGAACGCGATCTCGGCCTCGTCGAGCCGATCCTGCTCGAGCAGCGCGCGCCCGAGCACGAGCTGGGCATTGCCGATCTCGTCGATGAAGTCGACACGGTCGCCGAGGAGCTCGAGCGCGTGCCGCGCCTGCTCCTCCGCGCGTTGCGTGTCACCCGTGCGCAGATGAACCTGCGCCAGGGAGTTGACTGCGTGCGCGGCGCCTTCGTCGTTGCCGATTTCGAGCGCGATCCGGAACGCGTCCTTGAGGAAGGATTCGGCCTCGTCCGGGTGACCGAGCAGGAAATTGAGACCGCCGAGGTTGTTCATCAGACGGCCGAGGTTGCGGCGATCCTCGAGCTCCTCGTAGATCGCCTTCGCGCGCTCCGCGTACGACCGCGCGAGCACCCAGTGGCCCTCGCGGTCGGCGATCGCAGAGGCCGTGAAGAAGATGTCCGCAGTCGTATGCCGGTCGTTCAGCCCTTCGGCGAGCTCGAGCGCGCGCTCGACGTCCTCACGCGCCGCCTCGAGGTCGCGGCGGCGCTGATAGCAGCGTGAGCGCCACGCGAGGATGTTCGACCGGAGGTGATCGGAAGGCAGCTCCGTGCTCTCGGCGAGCTTGAGCGACTCGTCGAACAGGTTGATCGCCGTCTGGACGCTCGACAGCTTGAACCGAGCGACCCCGATCCGGAAGAGCACGTCCACGCGCTCGAGATTCGAGAACTCGACGCCCTCGGTCAGCTGGCGCGCGTGGTCGAGCAGCTCGAGCGCTTCGCGCACCTGACCCTCCCGCATGAGCGCCGTCGCCTCGCCCGAGAGCGCACGC
Organism: Actinomycetota bacterium; assembly: GCA_005885125.1. Lineage (GTDB taxonomy): Bacteria > Actinomycetota > Thermoleophilia > Gaiellales > Gaiellaceae > 3-1-20CM-4-69-9. The sequence goes on along the minus strand of VAXU01000019.1, from coordinate 11,914 downwards.
ACCTCAAGCTCCGCGAGACCCGTCGCGAGGACGGCCGAGCGAAGATTCGCGAACTCCTCGATTGCCTCAGGATTTCGGCGCGCCTCGAGCAGTGCTTCCGCCCGCGCAATCACGGCGTCGACCCGCCCGCGCTCGTCGGCCGAGACACCGTTGGCCAGGAAGCCGGCGTCGACGCCCAGACGGACCGCGAGCCAGTCGATCGTCTCCGGCGTCGGGCGCGTCTTGCCGCGCTCGATCTGGCTGACGTACTCCTTTGAGAACCGCTCGCCGGCGAGATCCGTCTGCGTCATCCCCGCCGCGACCCGTAGCTGCCTCAGCCGCTCGCCGAGCCGGAGGCTCGGTTGCGCTGCGGTCGCGCGCTGCGTCGTGGCGGTCAATCGGGACATGTGCGGCCTAGTAGACGACATACTTCACAAAATCGCAAGGGACCTTACCGGGCATCCCCCAAAAAGGGCATGTTCCCTGAGGTTTCCGGTCAACCATCATAGTAGAAAATCACTTGACCGAGCTACTTGACAGCCTTACCGAGCACTCGTACAGTGAGGCCATCTTGCATCCGAGCCAGACGCCAGGGTCGGCTGCAGGAGGCGCTTCACTTGGCGGACGACCGAGAGCGTGGCTGGGCCGCAGAGCCAGGCTCCCCGGGAAGTCCCCGCAGAGTGGTGGAGCTGCCTGAAAGGGAATTGACCCCCGGAGCCGCAGCCGGGGGTCTTCCTTTAAGCGGAGCCGGTCATCCACTCGCGCCTCGAGGCGCGGATGGACTCGAAATCGCTGTCCTTCAGTAGGCCTACTCGGCGGCCGATCGTTCCCAGCAAACCGCCCGCGAGCGAGATCCACGCTTCCGCGTCTGCGTCTCTTGCCGCATTGATGACACCGGCCGCCTGCACTCTGCGGATCACCTCTGCCATGTAGTCGTGGACCTCGCGCATGTGCCGTTTGAGGAACTTGCGTACCTCCGCGTCGTCCCCGGCTTCCACGACGGCCTGCATCCAGAGATCCGAGACAACGACGCCGGACTTGGCGTCCCGAAGGCAGATGTACGACTTCGCCATGATCTGCATCCAGTTAGCGGGATCCGGCTCGGAGGCAATCGTCTCCTCCCACAGCATTCGCAGCCGTTTCCAGGCCTCGTCGATGCACGCGAAGTAGAGGTCGCGCTTCGAGGCGAAGTGCCGGTACAGGATCGGCTCGCTGACGCGTGCGGCGCGCGCGATCTCGGCGGTCGTCGTGCCGCGGTAGCTGCCCTCGGAGAACACACGCAGCGCAGTCTCGACGAGCGCCTGCCGGCGTTCGGCGGCCGGCAGGCGCAGCGGAGGCGAGATCTGCGTCACGCGGCCAGGCTCTCGGCGACCACTGCAGGCTCGGGAAGGCGGATCTTCCGCACCAGCGCAACGGCGATCCCCGCTCCGACGACTGCGATGCCGGCCGCGACGTACAGCGCGCGGTGATAGCCGCTGGTGAACTGGTCGGCGAACGCCGGATTCGACCGCCCCACAGTCAGCTGCCCGGCGATGATCGCGCCCATCACCGCGATGCCTAGCGACCCGCCGACCTGACGGAAGGCGTTCAGCACCGCCGATCCCACACCGGCCTTGTCGGTCGGCACGGAGCCCATCGCCGCGGCGGTCGTCGGCGTCATCGTCAGCGCCATGCCGGTACCTCCCGCGATCAGCGCGGGCAGGAAGTTCCAGAAGGTCCCGCCCTGTCCGATCTGCGCGAACAACACGAGCGACATCGCCACCAGCGTCATGCCCGCGCCGATCAACCAACGCGCCCCGACGCGGTCGGTCATACGTCCGGCCTGAGGTGCGATCAAGACGATGAGCAGCGTCATCGGCAAGAACAGCGCGCCGGTCTGGATCGCGGAATAGCCGAGCACGTTCTGGATGAAGAGGGAGTTGTAGAAGAAGATGCCGAACATCGCGAGCGAGACGAGCGAGATTGCGACGTTGGCGCCCGAGAATGTCGGATTGCGGAAGAGCGAAAGGTCGAGCATCGGAATCCGCTGACGCTGCTCGAGCAGGACGAAGACGGCGAGCGCGACGACTGCCAGCGCGTACATCGACAGGATCAGCGGAGAGGTCCATCCGTGGCGGTTCGCCTCGATCAACCCGTAGGTGAGCGCGAACAATCCGACGCCGGAGCTCAAAAGGCCGGGCAGGTCGAGCCGCTGTTCGTGCGACGTGTCGCGGCTCTCCTCGATCGCCCACCGTGCGACGAGGATCCCCGCGATCCCGACCGGGACATTGATGTAGAAGATCCAGCTCCAGTTCACCTTCTCCGTAAGCAGGCCGCCGACGAGCGGGCCGATCGCGAGCGCCATCGCCGACGTCCCGGCCCAGATGCCGATCGCGGTGCCGCGCTGCCGCGGCGGGAACGTCGCCGTGATGATCCCGAGCGTCGCCGGGTTCATGATCGCGGCGCCGACGCCCTGGACGACGCGCGCCGCGATCAGCGCGCCGGCCGTGGGCGCTAGACCGCAGGCGAGCGAGGCTGCGGTGAAGATCGCGAGCCCGACGATGAAGAGCAGGCGCCGGCCGTAGAGATCGGCCAGCTTGCCGCCGGTGAGCATCAGCGTCGCGAACGTGAGGGCGTAGCCGACGACGATCCATTCGAGCTCGTTCGGGCCGATGTGAAGCGACTTCTGCATCGACGGGAGCGCGACGTTCACGACGGTGTTGTCGAGCATGATCATGAAGAGGCCGAACGAGACCGCAGCGAGGGTCCACCACTTGCGGTTCTCGCTGGCGAAGAGCCGAGCCTTCATCGAGTCCTTTCTAGAGGAAGTTAGTAACCGCTAGGTTAGTGAGTGCTAGTCAGGTTCGTCAAATAGCCTTGGCGCCGTGAGCGACTACATATGGACCCCGTCGAAGGACTTCCTCCAGCAGGCGAACGTGACGCGGCTGATGGGCCGGCTCGGGGTGGAGCACTACCGCGACCTCCACCGGATTTCGATCGAAGAGCCCGAGCGCTTTTGGCCCGAGGTGATCGACGATCTCGGGCTCGAGTTCTCCCGACCTTGGGAGCGCGTGGTCGACACATCCCGCGGGATCGAGTGGGCGACCTGGTTCGTCGGCGGGAGGCTGAACATCGCGGACAGCTGTGTGCACCGGTGGGCCGCCCAGACGCCGGACGCCCTCGCGGCGATCTTCCTCGGCGAGAACGGTGACCGGCGCGAATGGACGTGGGCGGAGCTCTCACGTGAGGTGACGCGCCTCGCAGCGGGCCTCAGGGCGAGCGGGGTCCAGCCCGGCGATCGCGTCGCGACCTACATGCCGATGTCCCCTGAGGTCGCGATCGCCTCCCATGCGTGCGCACACATCGGCGCCGTCCAGGTTCCGATCTTCTCGGGCTTCGCTGCACCCGCGGTCACCCAACGCCTGCAGGACTCCGGCGCGAAAATCCTGATCACCGCCGACCGGTCGCTTCGACGCGGGCAATGGGTACCGATGCTCGACATCGCACGCGAAGCTCGGAGCCAGGCACCTGCCGTCGAGCTGCTCGTCGTCTGGCAGCGTTACGGCCTCAACAGGCTCGACTACGGGCAGGAGAGGTTCTGGGAGGATCTCTTGATGCAGGGCGGCGAGGAGTCGCCGTCGACGCAGGTCGACTCCGAGCATCCGTACCTCCTCGCCTACACGTCCGGCACGACCGGTCGCCCGAAAGGCGCGCTCCACGTGCACGCGGGCTTCCTTGCGTCGATCGCACGTGAGGCCGCGTATCAGTCGGACATCCATCGCGGCGACCGCGTGCACTTCGCCACGGACATGGGCTGGATCATGGGGCCGTGGACCGTTGTCGGCTGCGGGGCGGTCGGAGCGACTGTCGTGTACGCCGAAGGCGCGCCCGACTTTCCGCCGGACCGGTTGTGGAAGCTCGTCGAGTCCGAGCGCGTGACGATGCTCGGCATCTCGCCGACGCTGACGCGTGCGCTGATCCCGAAGGGCGACCCGGCGAACGATCTCTCCTCCCTGCGCACGATCACGACGACCGGCGAGCCGTGGAACCGCGATCCGTATCTGTGGCTCTTCGAGCGCGTCGGCGGTGCTCGTGCGCCGATCGTGAACATCTCAGGCGGAACGGAGGTCGGCGCATGCTTCCTCTCGACCTGCGTGACGGAGCCGATCAAACCGGTCGCACTCGGGTTCCCGGCGCTCGGTCAGGACATGGACGTCCTGGGCCCCGACGGCGAGCCGGTGCGCGGCGAGGTCGGCGAGCTCGTCTGCCGGCGGCCGTGGCCCGGAATGACGCGGGGGATCTGGGGCGACAAGGAGCGCTACCTCGATTCGTACTGGCGACGTTTCCCCGGCGTCTGGACGCACGGCGATTGGGCGTCCGTCGACGCCGACGGCTATTGGTTCCTGCACGGGCGCAGCGACGACACACTGAACATCGCCGGCAAGCGAATCGGTCCCGCCGAGCTGGAGAGCGCCGCGATGTCACATCCGCTCGTTGCAGAGGCGGCCGCGATCGGCGTTCCACACGACGTCAAGGGTGAAGTCGCATGGATCTTCTGCGTTGCGAGGGGCGATGAGCAGCCGACGCCCCAGCTCGCACAGCAGGTCGCGGATGCGGTCGCGGGCGAGCTCGGAAAAGCATTCAAGCCGGATCGGGTGGTCTTCGTGCCCGCCCTGCCGAAGACACGGAGCGCCAAGATCGTCCGCCGGGCGGTGCGGGCCAGAGCCCTCGGCACCGATCCCGGCGACCTCTCGTCCCTGGAGAACCCTGACGCGCTTGAGGAGATCGGCCTGGCACTTTCAGCCCCTGAGCAGGGATTTCCTCTGCTCGGACAGGAAGCGCAAGCTTTCGAAACCAAAAAGTAAAGGTATCCGAGCACTGCGTTAGAAATAGGCGCTTCGGGACATCTATCCCGATACGCACCGATGAAACGTCTACGGGGGTACACGTTCGTCGTATGCGCCGCCGCGTTCGCCCTGTCTACGGCGGTGGGGCCGGCAGCCGCCGGAAGCGCAGCGACGGCTCAATCTGCAGCCGAGCTCCGCTCGCTCGTGAACTCGACGCGCGCGCACTACGGGCTGCGCCCGTTGCATCGCGCCGTGCTCCTCGACCGTTCCGCACTCCTGAAGGCCGAAGAGATTCGTTCGTGCGGAAGCTTCTCGCACACTCCGTGCGGTAACTCGTTCACACGCACGTTCCAGCAGACCGGGTACTTCCGAGGCCGCGTGCGAATCGGTGAGAACCTGTTCTGGGGGTCAGGCGGCCTCGGGACGTCGTCGAGCGCGGTCGCCGCGTGGCTCCATTCGCCACCGCATCGGGCGAATCTCCTCGGCCGTGGCTGGCGCGACGTCGGCGTCGGCATGGTGCATGCACCGTCGATCTTCGGCGCGAGCGACGTCTGGATCTTCGTGCTGCAGTTCGGCCGCCGCGGCTAAAGCCGTCGCAAATCCGCTCGCTTCGCTCGCATGACGATTTTCGACGGTTCCTCGTGGCGAGCGTCGGTGAGCCGCGGCCGCGCAGGTCGCCCGCGGCGGCCAACGCGGATGCGCTGCGTGCACGTGACGACGTGCCTCCAGTTTTCGCCTTATAGTCGCAAACTGATAGGCTGAGCTTGCATGAGGCTCGCGCTTGCGCAGATCAACTCCGTTGTCGGCGATCTAATCGGGAATGCGGAGCGCATCCTCGGACGCCTCGACGAGGCGAAGGAGCAGAGCGTCGACGTCGTCCTCTTCCCCGAACTGATCGTCACCGGCTACCCGCCGGAGGATCTGCTCCTCCGCCCCGGGTTCATCCGGGCCGCCGAGGGCACCCTCGAGGAGATCGCACGCTCGTGCCGCGGCATCGCCGCGCTGATCGGCACGCCCTACTTCGACCGGGATCTCTACAACGCCTGTGCGGTCTGTGCGGGCGGAGAGGTGAAGGCGATGATCCGCAAGCGGTTCCTCCCGAACTACGGCGTCTTCGACGAGGATCGCTACTTCGCGCCGGGACGCGATCTCGTCCTGCTCGAGCTCGGCAAGACGCTGATCGGGCCGACGATCTGCGAGGACATGTGGCAGCCGGGCCCGCCTGCGACCGACCTCGCGCTTGCCGGCGCCGAGCTGCTCGCGAACATCTCGGCGTCGCCGTACCACGTCGGCAAGGAGCGCGAGCGCGAGGAGATGTTCGTCACGCGCGCACGCGACAACTCCTGCTTCGTGGCCTTCTGCAATGCGGTCGGCGGACAGGACGAGCTGATCTTCGACGGACACTCGTGTGTGATCGACGACGAAGGGAGCGTGCTCGCGCGCGCGCCCGGGTTCGAGGAGGCTCTGCTCGTCGTCGACGTCGATCCGAAGGAAGTCGTAGGACGGCGATTACGCGACATTCGCCGCCGGGCCGTCGCGCGCGAGCGCGAGACGCCGCCGCCGGTCGCAGTCGTGCACGTCGGCACCGAGCGCCCGCCGGCGAACGGGAAGCGGGCAGGAGGCGCCGTCGTTCCTTTCGCCGACGAGCTCGAGCAGATGCGGCTCGCGCTCGAGCTTGGACTCCACGATTACGTCGACAAGAACGGGTTCCGCGACGGTGTCGTCGTCGGCGTGTCAGGCGGGATCGACTCCGCCGTGACAGCCGCATTGGCCGCGGAGGCGCTCGGCGCCGAGCGCGTGCACTGCGTGTCGATGCCGTCGCAATACTCGTCCGAAGGAACGCGCGGCGATGCGCGGCGGCTTGCGGAGAATCTCGGCTCTCCGTTCATGGAGCTGCCGATTGCGGAGATCGTCGACGCATTCCAGCGCGCGCTCGCCGAGCCGTTCGCAGGCCGCGATCCCGACCTGACCGAAGAGAACATCCAGGCGCGCGCCCGCGGCGTGCTGCTGATGGCGTTGTCGAACAAGTTCGGCTGGATGCTCGTCGCCACCGGGAACAAGTCCGAGCTGTCCGTCGGTTACGCGACGCTGTACGGCGACATGGCCGGCGGCTTCGCGCTGCTGAAGGATGTGTACAAGACGGACGTGTTCCGGCTCGCTCACTACCTGAACGAGCGCGCCGGCAAGGAGTTGATTCCTCAATCGATCATTGACCGCGCCCCGAGCGCGGAGCTGCGAGACAACCAGCTCGACGAGGATTCGCTGCCGCCCTATCCGGAGCTCGACAAGGTGCTCGAGGAGTACGTCGAGCACGACCGGTCGCTGGAAGAGCTGTCGGAGGACGGCTTCGACAAGGAGATCGTGGAGCGCGCGGTCGCGATGATCGACCGTGCGGAGTACAAGCGGCGTCAGGCGCCGCCCGGCGTGAAGCTGCGCCCGAAAGCCTTCGGCCGCGACCGGCGCACACCGATCACGAACCGCTGGCGCGGCTAGAGCTCGTGGTGCGTCAGCGACCGGCCGCGACGCAGGCTGCCGCATAGTCGGCCTGCTTGGCGCAACAGCTGGTGAGCGTCTCGATGAAACTCCGTTCGGACGGCGAGAGCGGACGTCCCGCGAGTCGCGCGACGGAGAAGTGTCTCAGCAAGGGCGGCCGGCCCGAGAGTCGGAAGCTCTCCAGGTCTCCGCGCTCGACCTCCTCGGCGACGGCGTAACGCGAGAGGAAGGCGACTCCGAGACCTTCGCGGGCGGCGCGTTTGATCGCCTCGCTCGAACCGAGCTCCCAGAAGCCGGCAGGCTTGATCCCGATCGTCCGCAGCTCGTTGTCGACTGCCCGCTGCGAGCTCGAGCCGGGCTCGCGCGCAAGGAGCAAGAACTCCGTCAGGCGTGCTGGGGCGAGGGTGCCTTTCCTGAGCGGCGCGAGACCCGGCTTGGCGACACCGACAATCTCGTCCTCGAGAAATGGCTCGAGCTCGATTCGATCGTCCGCTGCGGCCGCGCCGACGATCGCGAGCTGGACCCGACCGCTCAGCAGGCGTTTCAGGATTTCCTCGCTGGCAGCAACCTCGACCTCGACGGTGACTCCCGGATAGCTTCGGCGGAAGCACCCGAGCGTGTCCGGCAGCAGGTAGACCCCGGGCGCAGTGGAGGCGCCGAGGTGGATCGTGCCGGTCTGAAGCCCGGCCAGCGCACCGAGCTCCTCTTCAGCAGCGCCGAGGCTCGATAGGGCTTGGGCCGCCCGTGCCGCGAGCAGCCGGCCCGCCTCCGTCAAGCGGCTCCCGCGCCCGGTTCGTTCGACGAGCTGCTGTCCCGCAGCAGCCTCGAGGAGCCGCAGATGCTGGCTCGCGCTGGGCTGTCCGATACCGATCGCCGAGGCGGCCGCCGAGACGCTGCCCTGCCGGTCGATTTCGACGAGCAGACGCATCCGCGTTGTGTCCCAGAGCTCTCGCAGGGGGCTCGTTGCCGTCATCTCCTCTACCGATAGTAGCTATTGCCAACTTCGTCTAGCGCCATGTCGACCACGCTTCTAGCCTGAGGCTGTGATCCTTCGACCCTTCCTCTACGAGGAGACCGCTTGCGCCTCGTACCTCTTCGGCTGTCTGACGAAAGGAAGGCTCGCAGTCGTCGATCCGCACGAGGCGCTCGTCGACAACTACCTGGCTGAGGCCCAGCGTGCGGGTGCACCGATCGTCGCCGTTTTCGAGACGCACGTGCAGGCGGACCATGTCTCCGGATTGCCCGCGCTGGTCGAGATGACGGGCGCGACACCGTTTCTCCCGGCCGGCGCGCCGGTTGAGTTCGAGCACACGGAACTCCCCGACGGCGAGCGGGTCGAACTCGGCAATACGCTCGTGCATGCCCTCGCGACGCCGGGTCACGCGCCTGCGCACAACGCGTACGTCGTCTCCGACCTGCGCCGTGGGACCGAGGATCCGTGGCTCGTCTTCACCGGCGACTCGCTCCTCGTCGGGGATGTGGGCCGTCCCGATTTGCATGCAGGTGGTAATCCACGTCCGCTGGCACACCAGCTCCGTGCTTCGCTCGAACGTCTGCTGGAGTTACCGGATGAGGTCTCGATTTCTCCGAGCCATTACGGCGGCTCGGTTTGCGGCCGCGCTCTCTCTGCGAATCCCTTCTCGACAATCGGGTTCGAGCGGCGCCATAACGGGGCACTCGCCGCGAAGGACGCCGACGCGTTTGCGGACGCGCTGCTCGTCGACGTGCCGCCGCCGCCCGCGAATCAGCCCGAGATCGTCGCGGCGAACAAGCGCGGAGCCGTCCCGGTCCGATCTTGACCGCCCGGCCAGTGCGCGTCGGGCTGCGCGCGAACGCGACGCAGTTCTCGCTCCTCGTCGGACTGAACCTGCTCGTCGGCGCGATCGTCGGGCTCGAGCGCAGCGTGCTGCCGCTCGTCGGCAAGGACGATTTTCATGTCCGTTCTTCGGCGGCGGTCCTCGCCTTCGTTGTCGCCTTCGGCGCCGCGAAGTCTCTGACCAACCTAGTAGCGGGCGCTCTTGCCGATCGCGCCGGACGGAAGCGCCTGCTCGTCCTGGGGTGGCTGCTCGCTTTACCGGTTCCGGTGCTCATCGCTCTCGCTCCCAACTGGTGGGTGATCGTCGCGGCGAACCTCTTGCTGGGCGCGAATCAGGGCCTCGCCTGGTCGATGACCGTCGTGATGAAGATCGACCTCGCCGGCCCGGCGCGGCGGGGGCTCGCGCTCGGACTGAACGAGTCAGCCGGATATCTCGGTGTCGCGCTTACCGCTTTTGCAAGCGGAGCACTCGTCGGCACGATCGCTCCTCGTACCGTCGTCTGGACGGGGGCGCTTGCGATCGCACTTGCAGGCCTGGTCGTCTCGACGATCTTCGTCCGCGACACGGGCGAGCACGTGACGCACGAACAGCAGCGCCACGGCGTCCGAGAGGCGGTGCCGCTCGGCGCCGCGCACGGCCGGAGCTCAGCCCAGATCGGCGCCGTCGCAGCGGTGTATCCGGGCGTCTGGGGTTTCCTGCAGGTGGCCACCGGTTGGGTCTCCGACCACGCCGGACGGAAACCGCTGATCGCGCTCGGCATGCTCGTGCAGGCCGCGGGGCTCGCGATGCTCGTCGGCGGTGGCGGCGCGTTCGCGCCGTCGCTCGCCGCAGCGACGTTGCTCGGCGTTGGGACCGCTCTCGTCTACCCGACGTTGATCGCCGCGGTCTCCGACGTTGCCCAGCCGCGTGACCGCGCATCCCTCGTCGGCGTCTATCGCTTTTGGCGCGACGCCGGGTTCGTGGCCGGTGCGCTCTTGGCCGGGCTGACGGCGGATGCATTCGGCCCCGAGGAAGCGATCGCCACTGTCGCGGCGCTCACAGCCCTGAGCGGTTTCGTCGTCGCGGCGACTCCCTGGCGAACTTCGTCTGCGCCGATGGGAGGTATCGCCGCTTTCCCCTTGGCCGATGGCCCACAGCCTCCTACGCTGTAGCCCGGAAACTCGGCCACACCTGTCGAAAGGAGGAGTGATGCGGGTGATCGACTGCCCCTGCGGCCACCGGCTGGAGGGCAAGGATGATGAGGAGCTCTTCCGGCTCGCACGCGAGCACGTCGACCGCGACCATCCGGAAATGCAGCGCACGGACGAGGAGCTGCGCCAGCGGATTGCCGCGGACGGGCGCGACGGCTAGGCCTCGGTGATGGCAAATAACGGAAAGGTCGTGATCAATCTCGCGACGGGACTCGAGGACACCGAGCGGGTGACGGTCGCGTTCCTCGTCGGCGGCGCCGCGGTCGAGCAAGGCAAGCGCGTCGCGATGTTCCTGACGAAGGAGGCGGTCCGCCTCGGCTTGCCGGGTCACGCCGAGGCCGTGGCCTGCGAAGGCTGCCCGCCGCTCGCGCAGCTGTTCCAGCAGTACGCAGACGGTGGCGGCGAGCTGCTCGTCTGTCCGATCTGCTTCAGCGCGCGGAAGCTCGATGAGGGAAAATTGGTGCCGAACGCGCGCCTGGGAGGCGCCACGCCGCTCTGGGAGTGGATCGGCGACAACGCGACGGTGTTCAGCTACTGAAGGAGAGATGGTGGCGGTCGGTCATTTGCCGGGGTCGCGAATCCGTTCTCGCTCGGACGGCTCGAGCGGCGTGAACGCGTGCTCGATCTCGGCTCGGGTGCAGGCACGGATTCGCTCGTCGCCGCGCAGATGGTCGGGGATGAGGGGCGAGTCGTCGGGATCGACATGACGCCGGAGATGCTCGCGAAGGCACGCGCGGCAGCGGCGGAAATGGGCGCGGGCAACGTCGAGTTCGTCGAAGGAGAAGGTGAGCGCCTGCCGTTCGCCGACGGGAGCTTCGACGTCGTCATCTCGAACGGCGTCATCGACCTCATCCCGGACAAGGACGCCGTGTTTGCCGAGCTCTTCCGCGTGCTTGCGCCCGGCGGTCGCATGCAGATCGCCGACGTCACGATCCAGAATCCTGTGAGCGCCGAGGGCCGGCGAAACATCGACACGTACGCACGGTCGAAGTTCGAGGACACGCGGCGCAAGGCTGAGAAGTTCGGCGCGCGAGGGACGACAACGAAGGCGTTCAAGCCGAAGTAGCCACATGCGATGGCGTGACCGCGACGGAGTCGAGCCGGCCGCGATCGCCGCGCTGGTTCCGCTCGAGGGCAAGCGAGTCCTCGACGTCGGTTGCGGAACCGGCCGGTTGACGTCGTTCGCGGCTGCGCGCGCAGCTTCGCTGTATGCATTCGACCCGGACCCGGAATCGATTGCCGAGGCGCAGACCACGCTCCCGCGCGACCTTCGCGGGCGGGTCCGTTTCGCCGTCCACGCCGCTGAGGCGTTGGACGTGCCGCGGCGACGCTTCGACATCGCCCTGTGCGGCTGGTCGTTGTGATGCGTTCCGCTCGAGGGCGTCGTGAACGCCCTGCGCAGAATCCACGCGGCGCTCGTCCCCGGCGGACTCGTCGTCGATACCCAGCCGGTCTCCGCGCGCCCGCCGGTTTGCCGGGACGGCCGACGGCTTGGCACGCTCGACATGCGGGAGTGGATCGGGACGGTCGACGCCGTTGACGCCCTCGTCGCGCAGACAATCGACGAGGGTTTGTACGAGATAGAGCGCGAGCTCCAGCTCGTTGTCAC
>VAXU01000018.1 GCA_005885125.1 Actinomycetota bacterium | reverse complement strand
GACTTGCCGCACCCCGATGGACCCATGACCGCGACGAACTCGCCCGCGTCGACCACCAGGTCGACTCCCCGCAACGCCCGGACGGGCGCCCCCCTCCGACTCGAATGTCTTGCGGAGGCGAACCGTCCTCAGCATTTCCGGCGCGGCCGACACGACACGACTCTGAACCGCGGCCGCGCCGGCCGCAAGCAAGCCAACCAGGCAACCGATACGGGGGCTGGTCCGGTGCACAAGTTCCCTGGTACCGCGGTTGTAGCCGCACCGTGCGGCACCTAGCGTCATCGGCGTGTCGACCAGACCCAAGGAGGCAACGGAAATGATCACCACCAAGACGTCGCGGGTTGCCATCCTGGCGACCCTCGTTACGACAGCCGTCGCAGCCTGCCTCGTCGCTGTCCCGCCTTCGAGCGCGACCTTCAGAGGCGTGAACGGCTTGCTTGTCTACCAGGCCCAGGTCGGCAAGCACATTCAGCTGTTCTCGATCAAGCCCGACGGCACTGGCGCCCGCCAGCTGACGCACTTTCGGGACAGCGACGCGCTCAACCCATCGTGGTCGCCCGACGGAAACAGGATCGCGTTCGCCCGCGACTTCGCGGTCGGCACACGGAACGAGCACCTGGACATCTACACGATGAACGCCAACGGTAGCCGCGTCCATGCATTTGGCCTTAAGGGCTTGAACGCCGCCCCAATCTGGTCACCCGACGGCCGAAGGATTGTCTGGCTCCGCCGCCCAGGTCTCGGAAGCGCCAACCCCGACGGCACCGCTACGCCGGTGGGCACAGGGCGGGCATCGACGTGGTCAACGTCGACGGGACTCACCCTCACGTAGTGATCCCAGCGTACCGCGGCGCGGCGGACGCGAAGATCGACTGGTCGCCCGACGGATCGAGGATCGTCTTCTCCAGCCCTGAGTTCGGCCGGCCGGGCAAGTCGTCGAACGTCTACACCATCCGCCCGGACGGGACGGGTCTCGTGCAGCTGACCCACGACCGTGGCGGCAAGTTCAATAACGGCGCCGACTCGTGGTCGCCGGACGGCAAGTGGATCGCCTTCATCAAAAGCCGCGGTGGAGCGTTTCAGATCTTCGCGATGAGAGCTGACGGGACACATGCCATCCGGATCACGCACGGCACCCCAGGCGGGCATCTCGCTTCCTGGGGAACGCATCCCTGAGATCGAGCCGGCCTCGGAAGGAGGAGAACAGATGCTCCGCATAGCCTCACTGATCGTCCTGGCGCTTGCGTCAGCGGCGGCCACAGTTGCCGGCCCCGCGGGTGCGGACGTCGTGGCAGGCAACGTCACTTTCATCGACCGAAACTACGGGCCCATCGCCTTCGCCGAAGCGCAGTGGGAAACGCGCACCGCGAGCACGGTTACCGACGCCTTCGTGCTCACGGCGAAGACGCACCGCGACAACACAACGCACGTCTTCGTCGAACTGCGCACGACTTACCTCGACGCGAACGGCCAGCCGACCGGCGGCGTCGATCTCTCGGGCGGGGCCGCGGGCGTTCAACAGACATTCGACGAGCACAACCTCACGAATGCCTCAGTAGACACAACTGTGCCGGCTACAAGTTGCACGCTGGACGCGGACGGCAACCCGACAAGCCGCGCGGACGGCGGCACGTTGAGCGCGTCTGCTGTCTGGACGGGCCAGGGCCCGATCTCGAGGACCAATTACGAGGATCACTTCCACGTCCCCGCCATCTTCGTCTTCATCGACCGCGCGAACGGCCCGATTCGCCTTGTAAGCGCGACCGCGACGATCGGCCGAGAGGCGTTCGATGCGTCGAGCCAGCAAGTCGCCGACATGGGAGTCAATGTCCAGTTGGTGGCTCTGATCTGCCCCCACGGCTGCTGAGCTGGGTGGACGGCTTGTGCGCTCACGGCATGCGCGGCGAGGAGGCGAAGGCCGAGGGTTACTTCAGTTACAGCTGCAGAACCTCCGTGAAACGGTACGTGAAGCGGTCGGGGAAATGTGTCCAAATCCTGCCCCCGCTACTCAGAAGGCCCGCATTTGCGGGCCTTCTCTGTGGCGCAAATAGCGGGGGTCGCGGGAGCGACGGGGGCCGATCCCGGCGTTTCCACACGGTGACCTCGAGATCCGCTTGTCGGCGTTTCGCGCTGGCCACATCTGCGCTTGCGGTCGCGCCGTGGCAACCTGAGACTTGGGGCGTGCCCGCTGGGTACGCCGTTCCCCCTCAGACGGATTACGCGAAGAGCGGAGACGTTCACGTCGCGGATCCATCGCTCGCCCGCTTCCTTCGACGCCTCGCTTCCTTCTCGCGGCTCGTCTTCTTCGATAAGCGGGGCACCGGGCTGTCGGATCGTGTCTCGGAGGCTGCACTTCCGACGCTCGAGGAGCGGATGGATGACGTCCGCGCCGTGATGGACGCTGTCGGTTTCGAACGAGCCGCGATCTTTGCGCCCTCGGACGCCGGATCGATGGCGATCCTCTTCGCGGCCACGCATCCGGAGCGGACGACGGCGCTCATCTTGTACGGGACCTTCGCTGCTGGCGTGAAGGAGCCCGGCTATCCGTGGGGCCTTTCGCCGCCCGAGCGCGAAGCCCAGGCCGAGCGCTGGCAGGAAAAGTGGGGCAGGGTCATCTTCGCGCTCGAGCACTTTGCCCCGAGCAAGGCCGGCGACGAGCGCTACGCGGACTGGTTTGCCCGGCTCGAGCGGCTCGCGGCCAGCCCGGGCGCGGCCGCCACCCTTGCTCGGATGAATGGCGAGATCGACGTTCGACTCGTGCTTCCGTCGGTCGCGGTCCCGACGCTCGTCCTCCATCGCAGGGGTGATAGCGCCGTCGTCGTCGAAGAGGGGCGCTACATCGCGGAACGGATTCCCGGCGCCAAGTACGTGGAGCTCGCCGGGGACGACCATTGGCCGTGGCTCGGCGACGCGGACGTGGTCCTCGAGGAGGTGCAGGAGTTCCTGACCGGGACGCGCGAGCCGGCGGAGCCTGACCGCGTCCTTGCTACGGTCCTCTTTACCGACATCGTCGGCTCGACCGAACGGGCGGCCGAGCTCGGCGACCGCCGCTGGCGCGATCTCTTGGAAGACCATCACGCCATCGTTCGGAGCGAGTTGGCCCGGTTTCGCGGCCGCGAGATCGATACGAGCGGCGACGGCTTCTTTGCGGCCTTCGATGGCCCTGCCCGTGCCGTGAGGTGCGCATGCGCGATCGCCCAAGCAGTCAGCTCGCTCGGTCTCGGGGTCCGGGCCGGCTTGCACACTGGCGAGTGTGAACTGATTGGGGACAAGGTCGGCGGTATCGCAGTCCACACCTGCGCGCGCCTGGCCGCGAAGGCAGCGCCCGGCGAGGTGCTCGTCTCGCGAACCGTGAAGGATCTGGTAGCGGGCTCAGGGATCGAGTTCCTCGACCGGGGGATCGAGCGCCTAAAAGGGATTCCGGGCGAGTGGCAGCTCTTTGCGGTCAAGCAGTGACCGGCCGTGTCGGAAGTGACAAGCCCGAATCCACAACCCGGAGAGACATCGCAGTCGCAGCGAGAACGGAGCGGGTGGATTCGAAGCCGCGACCCTCGCATCGCGTCAGAGCGGCCGGACCTCGATGAAGCGGTACGCGAGGCGGTCGGGGAAATGTGTCCAAATCCTGCCCCCGCTACTTAAAAGGCCTGCAAAATGACGGGCCTTTTTCATGCGCGCAAATAGCGGCGCGGCAGAACTGACGGGATCGAGCCAAAGCTTTACACACCATGAGGTCGAGATCCGATGACGTGGGTCCGGCTGATCGCCACCATGAACACCTGCCGATGCGGGCCCACGCGGTTCCGGCCCGATCCGCACAGGGCGAAGGGTCTTGCAGGGCTTCAGCGGGCCAACTGGAGATGTGGCGGAACCGGCTCGCTCCCAGTCCCGAGGCGATCAGGAAGACCGCCGCGCGAAACGGACTCCCGGTCGACCGCGCTCTGAGCTCGACCGCGGTCGCCGAGGTCGAATAGGACACCCGGCGTGACGCCGTGGAAGGCGTGCGCCGAGTGCCCGGCGACCAGCGTGGCGCCGGCTTCGCGCAGCGCGCGCGCAGCCGCCCGAACGTGCGGAACCGGGTCGGCCGTCATGTTCGGACCCCAGTGCGCGGCGTTCGGAACTGAGGTGGCCGAGGAGGACGGCCGCCTCGTCACGACCTGGCGTTAGGTCCTACGCGTCTTTTTCTGCGCCTCGATCCTTGCCACTCCGGCCGACGGGCAAAAGACGCTCGTGTGGCCGTCGTCCCAGCGGACGCGGAGGCGTGGCGGCTCCTCACGAAGCACTTCCTCGATCACGCCCCTGCGCCCGGACTGGGCGACCCGCTCGGACTCGATCACGATCAGGTCTCCCATGTGCGCTCTCATTGGCGGCTCACCTCCCTGCAGCGCGACTCGAAAGCGGACTCTAGCTCTGCGATCATGCCGAGGGAAGGCGGTTCGCGGATGGCAGCCGAAGACCTGACGCGCGTGCTCGACGAAGCCGGTGTGGGCTACGACCTCCTCACCCATGTGCACACCATCAGCGCGACCGCGGAAGCCGAAGCGCTGGGCCTCGCGACGCGCGACGTCGCGAAGACGCTGATCGTGAAGACGCAGGACGGCTACCTACGAGTCGTGCTTCAGGGGTCGGAGCGGCTCGACCTCCGCAAGCTGCGTGCGCTCCTCGGCGGCAACAAGCACGACGTCCGCCTCGCAAGCGAGGAAGACCTCGGACGCGACTTTCCCGAGTTCGAGCTCGGCGCCGTGCCGCCCGTCGGGGGCGGCCGACGCGACCCCGTCGTCGTCGACAGCCGCGTCGCCGAGCAAGAAGCGCTCGTGCTCGAAGCGGGCTCACACGAGGAATCGGTTCGCCTCGCGACCGACGACGTCATCCGCCTCGCTCACGCGCAGGTCGCGGACGTCAGCGAACGCTAGGCCCTGGCGCACGGGCGCGTCCCGCGCGACACTGTACGTCACCGCCGTCAGGAGTCGCACGTGTTCGAGATCGGCAGCAGCCTTCGTAAGGCGCGGATGCGCCAGAAGCTCGAGCTGGCCGACGTCGAGCGGGCGACTCGGATCCGGGCGCGGTACCTCATGGCGCTCGAGGAGGAGCGGTTCGAAATCTTCCCCGGGACGGCCTATGCGAAGGGATTCCTCCGCACCTACGCGGATCACCTCGGGCTCGACGCGCAACGGGTCGTCGACGAGTACAACAGCCGCTTTGCGCAGGAGGAGGAGCTGCAGGCCGCACCTGCCGTCCGGGTTCGGCGGCGACGAACATGGCGCGACCTTCGGCTCGCGGCTATCCCGATCGCGGTCCTGCTCGCGCTCGTCGGCTGGCAGCTCTCGCGCACGGGCGGGCACCATCCGTCCGCGAAGGCACCCCCGGCCACGGAGACCACCACGGCTGCGGAGCGGACGCCGACGACCATCACGCGCGCGCTCGAACCGACGCCCACCGTCGCGAAGATCAGGCTCGTCGCCGCACGCGGGCCGTGCTGGATCGACGTCCACCTAGGCTCGCGAACCGGGCGTGCGATCTACACAGGGACGCTACAGGCGGGCCAGCCGGTTCACTTCGTCGCGCAGCGTCTCTGGATCCGGATGGGCGCGCCGTGGAACCTCGACGCGCAGCTCAACGGCAAGACAGTCCAGCTGACGCCGACGGTGGGGAACGTCCTCGTCACCGGCACAAACCTTACGCCGGCGCCGTAGAGATCATCTTCGCGACGAAGACGAGAAAGCCGTCGTCAACTCCCGATTTTTCTTGATAGGCCCGCAGGGCAGTAGCTCAGAAGGGAGAGCGCGTGATTGCGTATCACGAGGCCGCGGGTTCGATCCCCTTCCGCTCTACCTAGCGCTCCATCAGGGGACACGAGTACCACGAGCTGCAGCATGAGCCGAATAAGAGTTCTGGAACCCTCAGGGAGTCCGCGTACCCGGATTCAGGGTCTGCGCTGCCGTCTTGCGTCGCTGTCGCGTGGCCGAGGTCCAGCGGGTGGCTGCGACCCAGACGCCGCTTCCGGCGGTGAGGGCGGCGACGACGGCGATCGCGGCTCCGGCGCCGAGAGCGTCGGCGACCAGGCCCGTGAGGAGCGCTCCGACGACAAAGCCGGAGTCGCGCCAGAAGCGGTAGACGCCGACGAGCTGGGCGCGCTCAACCGGCTGGGCGATGTCCGACACCGCGGCGATGAGCGTCGGATACACCAGGGCGGTCCCGACGCCGAGAAGGACAGCGGCAACAACGGCGGGGGCGAACGAGCCGGCTCCTGCGACGAGCAGCGCGAGTGCGCCCGCTTGGACGAGCATGCCGAGGACGATGAGAGGCTTTCGCCCGGTGTAGTCCGAGAGCCAGCCGGTGACGAGCTGGCTGGCGCCCCAGACCCCCGGGTAAACGGCGGCGACGATGCCAACCTTGGCGATGCTGGCCCCGTGCGCGGCGAGGTAGAGCGGCGCGAGGCCCCAGGCCAGCGCGTCGTTGAGGTTGTTGACGAGCCCCGCTTGGGAGCAGGCGCGGAGAACGGGATCCGAGACCGAGCCGCGCAGGAAGGCGGCACGCAGGCTGCCGGCATCCGCCTCTCCGTGCGCGCGCTGCTCCTCGAGCACGTGGGCGCCCGTGTCGCGGATGAAGACAAGCGCGATGGCGGCGCCCACGCCCGCGATCAGGGCGGCGCCAACCCAGACGATCGTCCTCGGCGCAAACGTCGCGGCGAGCGCGCCGGTTGCCAGCGCAGCGGCAGCGACGCCGAGATAGCCGGCCGACTCATTCAGCCCCAGTGCGAGTCCTCGCCGGGCCGGGCCAACGAGGTCGATCTTCATGACGACGGTCATCGACCACGCGAACCCCTGGTTGAGGCCGAGGAACAGGTTCGCAACGACGATCAGCCACCAGCTCGGGGCGGTCGCGATGAGGATCGGGACGGGCAGGGCGAGCAACCAGCCAAGCAGGAGCAGGCGCCTTCTGCCGACGCGGTGAGCGAGGCCACCAGCGGCGAGATTGGCGAACGCCTTCGCAACGCCGAAGGCGACGACGAACGAGAGGATGGCGCTCTTCGAGGCGAGGCCGAAGTCGTCCTTGCCGACGAGCGGGAGGACGCTTCGCTCGAGCCCGACCATCGCGCCGACGAAGGCGTTGAGCGCGACGAGGAGCGCGAACTGGCCCGCGTTCGCCCGCAGCCCCAGGCGAACGGGAACACCGGTCACGTCCGCGCTGGCGAGAGGCCGCGGCGGTTGGCGGCCACGATCGCCGCCTGGTCGGCCGGTGCGGGTGGCACGTCGACGAGCAGCGCGGCCGTGAAGCTCTCTTCGTCTGCGTGTGCGAGCGCGAGGTTGTGGCGGCGCTCGAAACCGATCGAGGAGAAGGGGTTGCCGGACAATGCTCGTCCGCAGACGGAGCCGCCGTAGTGGCTTGGGTAGACGAGCACGTGGTCCGGCAGCTCGAGCAGCCGGCGCACCGTGTGGAACAGCTGTCGGGCGAGCAGCTCCGGCCTACCCTTGGCGTGCAGGTCCGGCCGACCCACGTCACCGACAAGCAGCGCGTCACCGGTAAAAACGAGCCAGGGCTGGTCTGTGCCGCGCCGGGCGTCGCTAACTGCATACGAGTGATGGGCAGGGGCGTGGCCCGGCGTCGCGAGCGCCAGCACGCGCGTGTTGCCGAGATCGACCGTCTCACCGTCGGCGAGCGCCGTGACGGTGAACTCGACGTCGACGCCTTCGGGAATGTACGGCGTCGCTCCGGTCGCCTCAACCAGCGCCGGCAGGCCGGAGACGTGATCGGCCTGGAGATGCGTCTCGAAGACGGCGACGATCGGCGCGCCCGCCCGTCCGGCCGCCTCGAGGTAGCTCTCAACGAGCTCGACGTGGGGATCGACGACGGCGAGCTTCCGGTGCGAGAGGCAGCCGAAGAGGTAGCTGGCGCACGCGGTTTCGTCGTACAGGAACGGGCGAAGGATCATTATCCGGCGCTCAGGTTACGCCGAAGCCTGTCAGCTCGCCAGGCGGCGTCAGTCCTTCCAGTTCTGGAACTTCCTCTCTTTCTTCTGGACGTTGTCCCCGAGAATCGGATGGAGCGACAAGTCGGGGGAATAGCGGCTTGCCGGGGCAGTTCGACCGAGGCTCTCAGCCATCGAGCGGACGTGGTGCGGAGCGCCGCCGCAGCAGACGCCGATGTAGTTCACACCCACGTCTCGGGCTGACGAAGCGAAGTCGGCCATCTCGAAGCGCGTGCACAGGAACGGATCGAGTGCGAGCGGAAACACCCGGGCGCCGTTCGCGTCCCGCAGCGACTGAAAGGTCGGCTGGCTGGGCGTCGTGCGGTAGGGCACAGGCTGTGCGGCGACGGCGCAGTCGACTGCAGCTCTGATCCGGTCGATGATCGGAAGCATCGTCTGCGGTCCACGCGAGCAGTTGAGGCCGACGGCATCGGCACCTCGATCCTCCAACCGCTTGCAGGCCTCGGCGAACTCGTAGTCGTCGATCGTTCGGTCGTTCGACGAGGCGAAGGTCACCAGAGACGGCAGTCCGAACTCCTGGATCACGTCAAGGCCGATCAGCGCCTCGCCGACGTAATCGTTCGTCTCGGAAATGATGAAGTCGGCTCCCTCCTCGACCGCCCAGCCAACCTGCTCGCGATACATCTCACGAACGATCTCGCCCGACCGGTCCGGCGCCTCAGGGTCGTAGACCCACGTGTTGCAGATGTTCCCGGCTACGAGCGCGTTCCCCTCCACGGCCACTTCCTTCGCCAAGCGCAGCGCCTGCCTGTTGAGCGGCTCGAGGTCCTGCTCGCGTCCGATCATCCTCAGTTTCTCCCGATGCCCGTAGTAGGTGAATGCGACCATCACCTCGGCGCCGGCGCGAAGCAACTCACGATGAAGCTCGCGCACGGCGTCGGGAAAATCGAGCACCGCCTCCGGCACGTACGGTCCGCTCTTCAGGTAGCCGCGTCGCTCCAGCTCGAATAGGTACCCCTCGGCTCCAAGCACCACGTCACCCTCGAGCCGCTCGCGGAACCCGGTCACGTTCTCCTCCTCGATTGCGTGGGCAGAACGCTAATCGAAGTCGGAGGTCGTACTCCGACCGCATCGAAGAGTGAACCGCGATCCGCCTCAACGCTCTAGAGTTAGCGGGTGCTCGAGGCCCGCACCGACGTCGTCGGCAGCCTCCTGCGCCCGCCCGAGTTGCTCGCTGCGCAGGAAGGTCTGGCCCGCGGCGAGCTGACCCCTACGGCGTTCAAGCAGGTGGAGGACAGGGCGGTAGACGAAGCGCTTGCGCTACAGGAAGAGGCGGGGCTCGATGTCGTTACCGACGGCGAGATGCGTAGGTTGTCGTTTCAGAGCCAGTTGACGGCCGCCGTCGACGGCTTCGGCGACTGGAACCTCGACGCGTTCCTCTGGGGCAATTGGCAGAGCGCGGAGCTCGGCGAGCTGCGTGTCGAGCGCCCTCCCCTCGCGGTGACGGCCAGGCTTCGAAGGAAACGGTCGCTGGCGACCGAGGAGTTCACATACACGCGGGGCCGCACCGACCGGGTCGTCAAGGTGACGCTCCCGAGCCCCAGCCTCTTCGCCAACTTCTGGGATCCCGAGCGCGCGACCTCCGCCTATCCAAACCTGGAGGAGTTCCTCGACGACGTTGCCGAGCTCCTCCGCGAGGATGTCGACGAGTTGGTCCGTCTGGGCGCAACGTACATCCAGCTGGACGCGCCGCACTACCCACTGCTGATCGATCCGGCTCACAGGGAGTTCTATGAGAGCCGCGGCTGGCCCGCTGAGCGGTGGCTCGAGCTAGGGGTCGAGCTCGACAACCACGTGATCGGGAATCACCCGAACGTCACCTTCGGTTTCCATCTTTGCCGGGGAAACCAGGCCAGCCGCTGGCTCGTCGAGGGCGGCTACGACTGGCTCGCGGAGCGGCTTTTCCCGCGCATTCACGCGGAGCGGCTGTTGCTCGAGTACGACGATGCACGCTCGGGTACGTTCGCGCCCTTGGGTGCGGTTCCCGACGAGAAGCTCGTCGTGCTGGGCCTCGTCACGACGAAGACCTCGCGGCGCGAGACGGTGGACGAGCTCGTCGACCGGATTCGGGAGGCTGCGACATTCTTTCCGCTCGAACGGCTCGCTCTCTCCCCGCAGTGCGGCTTCGCGACGTCCGTGCTCGGCAACGCGTTGAGCATCGAGGACGAGCGGGTGAAGCTCCGCACGATCGTCGAGACGGCTGCGGCGGTCTGGACGTGACCGTCGTTCTCACCGGCGACGACCTCGCGCTCGAGCAGCTCGTGCGCGTTGCGCGCGGCGGCGAGACAGTCGAAATCTCACCCGACGCTGTGGCGAGGATGGAGATGACACGCGCCGTGGTCGAGCGCGTGCTCGAGCGCGACCTCATGGTGTATGGGCTCACGACAGGAGTCGGTGCACGGAAGCGCGTCCGGGTTCACGCGGACGAGGCAGAAGAGTTCAACCGGAGGTTGATCCTGAACCACCGCGTCGGTCAGGGTGACTTGGCCTCCGACGAGGTGGTCCGCGGGACGCTGCTGCGACTGGCGAACGGATTCGCGAAGGGAATGAGTGGCGTTCGACCCGAGCTCGCGGAGCTCGTCATCCGAGCGCTGAACGAAGGGCCGCTACCGCGTGTGCGGACGCTCGGCTCGACCGGCCAAAGCGATCTCCCACAGATGGCAGACCTCGCGCACGGATTCCTCGACGGGTTTGTGCTCGCCGCCAAGGAGGGCCTGGCACTGATCAACAACAACGCCTTCTCGTCGGCCTCCGCGGCTCTCGCAGTCGCGGACTGCGCGCGGCTGCTCGATGCGCTGGATGTCGCCGGAGCACTGGATCTCGAGGCGTTCGCGGCGAACCTCTCGATCCTGCACCCGGCGGTCGCCGAGACGCGACCGTACGACGGGCTCCGTGCGACGCTCGCCCGCCTGACCGACCTTCTCGCCGGCAGTTACCTCTGGGACAACGGCGCGGCACGCAACCTGCAGGATCCGCTGACGTTCCGCTGCCTACCCAACGTCCACGGCGCGGCGCGCGACGCACTGGCCTTCGTCATGCGGCAAGTCGAAATCGAGCTGAATGCCTCTCAGGACAATCCAATTGTCGTCGCAGGCGAGGAGCGCCTCGTCTCCGTCGCCAACTTCGACATCCTTCCACTCGCCGCGGCGCTCGATTTCCTTCGAATCGCGCTCGCACCGGTCCTCACGAGTGCAGACGAGCGACTGATCAAGCTGCTTCAGGCGCCGCTCTCCGGTCTTCCTGAAGGCCTTGCGGTCCGTGACGGCCTGGCGGAGGATTCACTGACCCAGTTTGCCCATGCCTCGCAGGCGCTGACCGCTGAGGCGCGTCTGTTGGCTCAACCCGTCTCATTCGAACTCGCAAGCTCCACACACCCAGAGGGGATCGAGGACCGGACGACGATGGCGCCGCTCGCCGCCCGTCGCCTCGCGCAGATGATCGAGCTCGGCGAACGGCTCGTCTCAATCGAGCTCGTCGTCGCCGCGCAGGCCGTCGACCTGCGCAACCGGCCGGTGCTCGGTACCGGAACGACGCGCGCCTACGGACTCGTTCGCGACCGAGTCCCGTTTACCGACACGGGCGACCCGGTGCCTCAGGATCTCGAGCCGGTTCGGGAGCTGATCCGATCCGGCGCGTTCTCGGCTTGAGTGGCCTCGCCGGGAGGCGAGGCCACTCAACTGTTCCTACAGGCCGTTCGCTGCCAGGAACTTCTTTGCGACGTCGGCCGGGGTCTGCTTGTTCAGCTGCGTCGCCTTGTTCATGGCGAGGATCGCCGCCAATGTCAGCTTCGCGCTGACCGCGTTCAGGATCGAGACGACCTGCGTAGTCGCGACGTTCTGCTTCACGATCACGGCGACGTTCTGGACGCCGAAGATCAGCTTCGGATCCTTTAGCACCGTGTACTTCCCGCTCGCGAGCTGCGCGTCGGTCGAGAACACGTTGACGCAGAAGACCTTCTTCTGGTCGAGAGCCTTGTACGTCAGCCCGAGTGCGAGCGAGACGTACTTCATCTTCGTCAGCCCGTAGACGTGCTTCATCCCGAGGTAGCCCTCCTCGCGGTTCTTGAACTCGGGCCGGGCGCCGATCGAGAAGTTCTTCGGCCGCTGCTTCGAGTTCTGGAGCCGCCTTACGTCGAAGAGCGTCTTGAGGTGATACTTCACGGCATCGGCCTTCCGCACGGCGATGGCGTCGACGTCATAGAACGGCGTCGGGTTGGTGAGCGTGAAGCCGTCCTTCGCGAGCAGACTCTTCGCCAGCGCCCACCACGCGTGAGCGGTTTTTGGAAGCGTCGTGACGTGGTACGCGGTCTGGACGATCTCGCCCACGTACTCGGGGTATGCGTTGATCTTGCCGCTGCGCAGCGCCGTTTGGATGACCTCGGTACTGCCGATGTTCTCGTGGTAATCGACCGTGATGCCTTTGTGCTCGAGCGCCTGCTTGTAGAGCTGGCCGAGCACGAACTCCTCGGTGAAGTCCTTTGTGCCGAGGCTGACTGTCGTCGCGGTGCGCGCCTTCGCCGCCTGTGGCGCGACACCAGCGCCTGCGGCTGAACCAAGAGTCAAGACGAGCAATGCGACGAGGAACGCGGTGACCCCGACAACTCCAGCGCGCCAGGTTGTTCGACCCACCATTTTCCCCTCCCTCCTTCTCCGAATTGGTTCGATGGACTCTCTCACGCCGTCGCCGCCTCTACTACCCCGGTGGAGACATCTGGCTCGATCGACCTGAGACCTTTCCGCAGGGCGCGCGGCGTCACGGCTCGCTGGAGCAGGGCGAACGCGAAGTTGGCCGCAAACGAGAGCGCGGCGACGGCGATGGACGCTGCGACCACGCCTCTGAGGAAGTAGCTCGCCTGGTTGACAATGATGTCGCCGAGCCCGCCGCCCCCGACGATGCCGCCCAGCGTCGCCGTCGCGACGACGAAGACGGCGGCTGTCTTGATGCCGGCGAAGATCAGTGGCAGCGCGAGCGGCAACTCGATCCTGAGCAGGATCTGGTGCGGACGCATCCCCATGCCGCGGGCGGACTCGATCACATCCGGATCGATGTTGTCGACGGCAACATAGGCGTTTGTCAGCATGAGGGGGAACGCCAGCACCACGAGCGCGAAGACGACATTCGTCTTCCCGATCCCGAAGATGCCGAGGCCGATCGCGATCACCGCCAGGCTCGGCAGGGCGCGGCCGATGTTCGAGATGTTGATCGAGATGAACGAGCCTCGATGGATGTGGCCGAGCCAGACGCCCAGCGGGATCGCGATCAGAAGCGCGATTCCCATCGCCGCCCCGCTGATCTGAAGGTGTTCCACGGTCTTCTGCCACATCAGCGCCGGGTTGTCTGCCATGAAGCGGAAGGCGTCGACGAAGGTGTGCGGCTTGAACGTGTCGAAGGCGAAGATCACGCGGTGCGCCTCCGTGCACGCGCCCACGGGGTGAGCATTCGCTGCGTCAGGACGAGCACGCCGTCGGCGACGATCGCGAGGGCGATCGCCAGCGCGGCGGTGGCGACGAACTCGGTCGTGAAGTCGGTCGCGAGCCCGTAGAAGATCGGTTGGCCGAGGCCGAGCGGCGTGATGTAGGCGGCGACGGTTGCAAGGCTGATCGTCGTCACGACCGCGATCCGCACGCCGGCCGAGATCGCCGGGAGTGCGAGCGGAAGCTCGATCCGCAGCAGAATCTGGCGGCCGGTCAGGCCCATCCCCTGCGCGGCCTCGAGGACATCACCTGGCACGCACCGCAGTCCCTCGAGGATGTTGCGGAACAGGATCAGCAGGGTGTAGCCGACGAGCCCGATCTCGATCGTCACGACCGTCAGCCCGGTGAATGGGACGAGCAGCTGGAAGAGTGCGAGGCTCGGAATCGTGTAGAGGAATGCCGAGAATGCGCCGAACGGCGTCTCGAACCAGCGCCTTCTATGTGCGAGGAGCGCTGCCGAGAACGCGATCGCGAACCCGATGCCGACGGCGATGACCGTCAGCTCGAGATGCTCGAGCAGCCGCGGCTGGAGGACGTCCCCCCAGTGGCCCTTGACCCAGTCCCAGCAGAACGTGCCGTTGCGAGCGATGCAGCCGTGCGAGCCGCCGGGCGGACCGCCATAGTTCGGGATCACCGGCGGACTGGCAGCGAGCAGGCCGAACTCGAAGCTCATGTCGCGTGCTCATGCACCGGACGGGCGAGGAGCTCGCCGAGCTGCTCGACCGTGCATTGGCCGGCAGGACGGCCACCCTCGTCGATGACCGTGAGGTGTCGGCTGCCCTCGCCCAGCATGAGCGCGAGCGCATCGCGGAGTGTCGTCGATGCAAGGACCGTCGGCCCGCTTGGCTCGCTGCCGTTCGGCGCCGCGAGCTCAATCTCGGACAGACGCTTGAGGGCGAGCCGCTTGAGGCTCCGGTCGGCGCCCACGAAGCGCGCGACGAAGTCGTCGACCGGATCGGCCAGGATCGCGTCCGGCGTGTCGTACTGCACAAGGGCGCCGCCCTCGCGCAGGATTGCGATCCGGTCGCCCATCTTGATCGCCTCGTCGATGTCGTGCGTGACGAAGATGACCGTCTTGCGCAACTCGTTGTGCAGGCGCAGGAACTCGTCCTGCAGCCGCGCCCGCGTGATCGGATCGAGCGCTCCGAACGGCTCGTCCATCAGCATCACGACGGGGTCGGCGGCCATCGCGCGCGCGAGCCCGACGCGTTGCTGCTGGCCTCCTGAGAGCTGCGCGGGGTAGGCATCCGGATGCTCGTCCGGGTCGAGCCCGACGAGCTCGATCAGCTCGCTTACGCGCTCACGGATCCTGGGCTTCGGCCAGCCGAGCAGGCGGGGCACTGTGCCGATGTTGTCGGCCACGCTCATGTGCGGAAACAGACCGACGTGCTGGATCACGTAACCCACTTGCCGGCGCAGCTCGATCGTATTCAGGCTCCGAACGCTCTGCCCGTCGATGAGGATGTCGCCTTCGGTCATGTCGACCAAGCGGTTGACCATCTTCATCGCGGTCGTCTTGCCGCCGCCGGAAGGCCCGACGAGGACGCAGATCTCGCCTGCGGGGACGACGAGCGAGAGATCGCTCACAGCAGCCACACGCCGGCCCGGGTAGCGCTTCGTGACGCCCCGGAACACGATCTCTGCAGCGGAAGTCTCCCGCCGCTCCCCGTGCGAGGTCATCAGGTTTTCGAGTGTACCCCCGTTCCCACCGCGAGAACCTCCTGCGGGTGTACCAGGGTAGACGAGGTTGGATCGGTCACGCCTGGGTCGTAGCTCGCAACCGCTTCAGCGGGACGACCTTGCCGCCGAGGTAGCGGATCGGCTCGGGCGGAAAGCCGCCGGGCCGCCGGACGAGTGCGGAGGTAGCCCACTCGTCGTCGATCCCGAGCGCGAGCGATGCGAGGATTCTCCCACCGAGGAAGCTGGGGCCGACTCCGTTGCCTGAATAGCCGGCGCCGACAAGGATGGCGTTGTTTCCGGCGAGCGGGCCGAAGAAGGGGAGGCCGTTCTTTGACCGGTCAATCGGCCCAAGCCACGAGCGTTCGGCCGGGACGTCGCCGAGGCTCGGATACAGGCGGTGGAAGCTGTCGAGCACCCAGTTGGCCCGCGGTGACACTCCGTCGTAGTCGCTGCCGATGCGCGCGCCGAAGGTGATGCCGCCGCCGCCCTTGCCGAAGACAATGCGCCCGTCGAGTGTCGTGCGCCAGTAGTTGACCATCATCCGCGAGTCGTCGATGCAGGTGCCGCCGGGCCATTCAAGGTTGCGAAGTCGCTGCGGAATCGGCACGGTGGCGATGACGTCGCTAGGAATGATCACGAGCGCGCGGCGCAACTCTGGGAGAGCTGCCGCCCATGCGTTCAGCGCGAGCACGACTCGATCTGCGCGTACGCTCCCGGTCTCGCAGTGCACCCGCGGCGGCCCCGTGCGGTCGAGCCGACGCATCGAAGAGTGCTCGAACAACCGAACGCCGCGCTCGAGCGCGAGACGCCGGAGCCCGCGCGCGAGGCGTGCCGGGTGAATGGTCGCCGCCGTTGGCTCGAAGACACCCGCCAGATGCGTCGGCGACGCCGCCCGCCGCCCGACTTCCTTCGGCTCGAGCCGAAGGAACGGCCGCTCGCCCAACTCCTCGGCGCGGACGAGTGTGTCGTCCCACGCGCCGACCTGCGCGGGGCTCGTCGCCGTCCAGAGCCACCCGTCCTTGCGGAAATGAGCATCGATGCCGTTCTCTGCGCAGAAGGCGCCGATCTCGGCCACGCCCGACGCGGAGGCGCGAGCGAGATGCAGCGCCTCTTCGACGCCACAGAGCTCCTCGAGCGCGAGGAACTTCGCCCACCACGAGAGGACGAATCCGCCGTTGCGTCCACTCGCGCCCGCGCCGCAGACATCCGCCTCGACAAGTGCGACGTCGACCCCCGGCTCGCGCACCTTCAACTGCAGCGCGGTCCAAAGTCCGGTGAAGCCGCCGCCGACGATGCACACATCGGCGCGGATCTCGCCCTCAACCGGCGGCGCATCTTCCTCGCCGGCGAGCGCCTCGTCGAGCCACAGGCTACGCACGACGGCACTCTAGAATCGGCGCGTGGACGACGCCGCCGCTGAGCGCACGATGCGCAGCACCTATTGGTGGGGCGTTCCGACGTTTCTCGCTGCTCCTCACGATCCCGACCCAGTGGGCTGCGACGTCGCCCTCGTCGGCGTTCCCCACTCGTCGGGCAACGGCTCGACAGAGCGCGACCAGCACCTCGGGCCGCGCGCCGTCCGCCACGTCTCTGCCGGTTACCGACGCCGGCACCGGCGTTTCGGGGTCGTGCCGCATGACCTGTGCCGGCTCAGGGACGTCGGCGACGTCGTGATGCCGGAGTTCATGGTTTCCGACAGGGCAATCAAGGACATCGAAGCTCGGTTTCGGCAGATCGCCGCCGCCGGCGCGCGCCCGGTCGCCGTCGGGGGCGACCACTCGATCACCTTGCCGATCCTGCGGGCGCTCGGGTCGCCCGAGCGCCCGCTCGCCCTTGTGCACCTCGATGCCCACCTCGACACCTACGACCGGATGGACACGTGGTTTGGCGTCGTCGACTCTGCGGCGCATTGGGCGAGCAAGGCGGTCCACGAACGCCTGGTCGACCCAGGACGCAGCACTCAGCTTGGCATGCGAGGGCACATGTCGCCTTGGACGCAGGCGAATGTCTCCGACGAGCTCGGCTACCTCGTTCTCGAGAAGGCGCGCTGCGACGACCTGGGTGTTGAGGGCGTCGTTACGGCGATACTCGAGCGGGTCGGCGATTGCCCTGTCTATGTCAGCTTCGACCTCGACTGCCTCGACCCAGGCATCGCACCAGGCGTCTCGAATCTCGAGCCCGGCGAGGACGGCTTCACAATGACGCAGGCCGCGGGAATCCTGCAAGGGCTCCGTGGGCGCGACGTCGTCGGCGGCGACGTGGTCTGTCTCATGCCAACGAAGGACAACCCGAACGCCATTACTGCGATGAACGCGACGACGATCCTGTTCGAGCTCGCGACACTCATCGCGGTCCGCATAGCCGCTTCGACTAGCCCCGTGCCGTGAGGGAAGAGTGAGAGTAGCATCGGGCCGTGCACGTCCTGGCAGACGTCATGACCAAGGATGTTCTTGCGGTTGAAGGCGACGCTCGGCTTACCCGGGCGGCAGCCCGTATGGTCGCCCGAACCGTAGGAGCAGTCGTCATTCTCGAGCACGATCGGCTGGTCGGCATCCTCACCGAGCGCGACATCATGAAGGCGGTCGCGTCCGAACGGGCCAACGAGAGCCGCGTCGATGAGTGGATGACCAGGCACCCGGAGGTCGTCGGCCCGGACGACTCGACTGATCACGCAGCGGCACTGATGATCCATGGCGGCTTCCGCCACTTGCCGGTGGTCGAGGGCAACCGCGTCGTCGGGATCGTGTCGATCCGGGACTTGGTACGGGTCGCCATTGCCGACACCTCGCCTCGCGGCGCGTGATGCGTGCGACCCCTGCTGGGCACGCGCCGTGGTAAACGCTGAGCGCAGGTACAGCCGGAGGCGCTACCAGCCGACCGAGCCTGGCTGAGCGGCCCGAACCGAGGGGCATGGTCGGCTTCCTGCTGGGCGCCGGCAGCATGTTCGCTGTCACATACTCGACGCAAGCGATCCTCCCGCAGCTCGGGAGGGCCTTTCACGTCAGCCCTGCCCATGCGGGTCTGACGATTTCCGTCGTCGTGTTCGCGCTCGCCTGCGGCGCATGGATCTGGGGTCCTTTCTCGGACCGGTATGGCCGAAAGCGCTCGATCGTCCTCGCGAGCGCGCTCCTCGTCGCACCCACGGTCGGCGCAGCCCTGGCGCCGAGCTTCGACGTACTGCTCGCGTTTCGCACACTGCAGGGCCTCTGCATACCGGGCCTGCTGACGGCCGGCGTGCCCTACGTGGCAGAGGCCTTCGCGCCCGGGATCGGCGGCCGTGCGATGGGCTACTACGTCGCATCGCTCGTCGCGGGAGGCCTCATCGGCCGGGTCGGGGTGGCGCTTGTCGCCGCCGGGATCGGCTGGCGCTGGGGAATCGGCCTCCTGGCGATCTTGCCGCTGTCGGCGGCGGTCCTCATGCAGCGGTCGCTGGTCGACTTGCCGATCGCAACCGCGCAGGTCGGAACGTTCCAGGGCGCTCCGTCGGCTGCTTCTCGTACGTCGTCTACCGGCTCGAGCGACCCCCGTTCGGTTTCGGCCCCGCCGCGGGCAGTCTCGTCTTCGTCCTGTGGATCCTTGGGGCCGCCGGCCCGGCGATCGGCCGGTTCGCGGACCGGATTGGCTGGGAGCGGCTTGGTCTGTCGGCACTCGTACTCGCAGCGATCGGACTGGCGCTCTCGCTGCCTGCGAGCCTTCCGAGCCTCGTCCTGGGCCTCGCGTTCGTGACCCTCGCCAACTTCTGCGGCGTCACGGCGGCCCAACTCGGCGTGACCGGAGCCACCGACGTCGACCGCGGTGCCGCGAGCGCCGTCTACTTCTCCCTCTACTACGGAGTCGGCTCGTTGGGCGCGTACCTTCCCGGGCTCGCCTGGGAGCGCTACGGCTGGGGGGGCGTCGCCGTCACCGGCTTCGGCGCCTTGGCGGTGGCGGGCGTCGTGCTGCTGTCGGCCCACGCGTTGAACGGGCGGTGGCCCTGACGCATGCGATCGTTCCCGTATTGTCACGCGGAGGCAAACGGCCGAGGAGGCGAGGAGACGGGCGTGCCGCGCACGGGACAACCAGCGATCCGGCTCGTCGGCTCGGTGCAGCGCGCATTCGCCGTCATCGACGCACTCGCGGACGCGGACGGCGAGCTCGGCACGAACGAGATCGCACGCCGCACGCGCGTCAACCCGAGCTCGGTCTCCCGCTTACTCGCAACACTCGTCGCCGGGGGCCTCGTCGAGCACGTGCCGGAGACCGGGCGCTACAGGCTCGGCCCTCGGTTCGTCCAGCTCGGGAACGTCGTTCTCGCTCGCCTCGACCTGCGCCAGATCGCACGCCCGCACCTGCATGCGCTCGTCGAATCGACGGGAGAGACGGCGACGTTGTCGACAGAAGGCGACCGAGACGCAGTGACGGTCGACTTCGTCCAGAGCCCGTTCTCCGTGCAGGGAGTCGCGCAGCTCGGCAGACCGAGCATCGCGCACGCGACGGCGACCGGGAAGGTGCTGCTCGCTTTCGGCGGTCGTCCTCTTCCGCCGGGCCCGCTCAAGTCGTACACGAATCGGACGATCGCGAAGCGATCTGACCTCGCCGCGGAACTCGAAGCGATCCGGGAACGGGGCTACGCCTACAACTTTGGGGAGCGCGAGGACGACCTGCACGCGGTGGCGGCGCCGGTCTGGGGGAGCCAGGGTGAGCTCGCCGCGATCATCGGCGTGCAGGGCCCGGCGTCGCGGTTCGACCGCGATGCGATGCATGCCGCAGTCGAGCCGCTGCTAGAGCACGCGCATGCGGTGTCGCTCGAACTCGGCTGGACTGCGCTCGTGCCGCAGGCGGCGGAGACGTGAGCACGGAGTTCGTGCACACGGCGTTCAACACCGTCCAGCGAGAGCTCGGCTGCGAGTTCATGGACTGGGAGGGCTGGCTTTGGCCCAACCACTTCGGGGATCCGGTCGCCGAGCACCGCGCCGTTCGAGAGGGCGTGGGCGTCTGGGACGAATCGCCGCTGCGCAAGTGGGACTTCCGCGGTCCGGACGCGCTGACGGCCGCGGACCGGATCTTCACCAACGACATGCTCGGCCTCGCCCCTGGGCAGGTCCGGTATGCGCCGTTCTGCGACGAGGACGGCAAGATGGTCGGCGACGGAACCGTCTTCAAGTTCGACGACGAGCACGCGTGGGTAATCACGGCGCTCGACTCCGACCTCGCCCATTTCGAGCGCGTCGCGAACGGACTCGATGTCGTGATGGCACCGATCACTGCAACGTTGCCGCACGTTCAACTCCAAGGGCCGCGTTCGCGCGAACTGCTCGCGTCGGTGTGCGACGCCGACGTGCGCAGCCTGGGCTACTTCCGCTTCTTCCCTGAGGCCGTGCAGGTCGGGGACGTTCCCGCCTGGGTCTCGCGCACCGGCTATTCGGGCGAGCTCGGCTACGAGCTCTTCTGCGGACCTGACGACGCCGCCGAGTTGTGGGGAACGCTCACCGGCGAAGGTGCTGTCGCGTATGGATTGGCCGCCGTCGAGACGCTCCGCATCGAGTCGGGCCTGATCTTCATCGGGTACGACTACTTCCAGCACGAGACCGGTCCGTTCGACATGTCGCTCGGCAAGGTGATCCGGCTCGACACCGGCGACTTCAAGGGCAAGCCGGCGCTGGTCCAGGCAGGGAAAAGCCCGCCGCGACGGATGGTGACGCTCGCGGTCGAGGGCGCGGAGGTCCCGGAATACGGGGCGGCGGTCACGAGTGACGGCGAGCCGGCAGGCACGCTGACGAGTCCTTGCGAGAGCCCGACGCTCGGCCGGGTGATCGGGCTCGCGGTGCTCGAGACCAGGTTTGCGGAACTGGGCACGCGGCTCGAGGTGGCGGTCGGCGCCGGCACGACCGCGTCGACCGTCGAGCCGCTCCCGATCTACGACCCCGAGAAGCGCCGGCCGCGGAGCTGAGCCTTGGAGAGTTGGGACGACGAGCAGCTCGAGCGATTCCGACGTGACGGCTTCGTCGTCGTGGAAGAGGGGTTCATCGGCGCCGACGCAGTCGCGCTCCTGCGTGCGCGCTTCGAGCCGTTGTTCGACGGCCGATACGAGACCGGGATTCGCCCCGACGAGGTGAACTGGGTTCCGGGCCGGGACCCGGACGACCGCACGCGTCAGATCTGCAACGGCTGGAAGGCCGATCTATGCATCGCCGCGCAGGCGCTGTCGGAGCGGACGGGGCGGCTGGCCGCGTCGCTGATGGGGTGGGACGGGGTCCGGCTGGTCCAGGACAACTGCATCTGGAAACCGCCCGGCGCGAAGTCACTCGGCATGCACCAGGACGGGAGCTACCTCGATTACCTGGTTCCGCCGGAGATGATCACCTGCTGGATCGCGCTCGACGACACGTCGGCGGAAGCAGGAACGATTACGTACGCCGCAGGCTCGCATCGCTGGCCGCGCTCACCAG
>VAXU01000141.1 GCA_005885125.1 Actinomycetota bacterium | reverse complement strand
GGCGTTCCGCGAGCCGACGTGACGTGAACGTGCGGTCGAGCGGCTCCCCACCGAGGCGCGCGGACAGGTACGGCTCGAGTTCCCCCGGCTCGACGAGCAGCCAGGTGCCGAAGCGGCGGACGTCGCGGTACGCAACGTCCGATCCGTCGTCTAACCTGACAACGACGCGCCGGTACGGATCGTCGGCCAGCGTTCCGGCCGTCGCGTGACGCAAGCTCCCCGTCATTCGGAGGTGAATCAGGAGAGACCGGCCAGACTCGAATCGAACAATCAAATACTTGCCGCGCCGCTCGACCGCTGCCACGGTTTCCCCCTCGAGCTCGACCGCTACGACCGCGGGGTCGAACGGACGGGTGACACGCGGATCGGCGATCTCGACGCGAACGAACCGGCGGCCCGTGAGCACCGGCTCGAGACGCGCCCGCACCGTCTCGACTTCCGGCAGCTCAGGCACGCTCTCAGCGTAGCCGCGTCGTTCAGGCGATCGTCTCGAGCACGACAGGCCGCCGGAAGGGCGGGTCTTTGTCGAACGCGTACGCCGCCAGAACATCGTCCGCGGCCTGCGCAGCCGCATTCTCGTCCCGAGCGTGGATCTCAGCGATCGCCTCCCCGGCGGCGACCGCGTCCCCGCGCTTCTTGAGGCAGCGAACGCCGACCGCGTGGTCGATCGTGTCCTCCTTGGTGCGCCGTCCCGCTCCGAGATGGAGGGCGGCCGTCCCGACGGCAATCGCGCCAAGCGTCTGGACGTAGCCGTCCTGCGGTGCGGACACTTCGCGCACGACCGGTGCGGCTGGAAGGACGTCTTCGGCCGGATCGCCGCCCTGGGCGCGGACCCAGCGCTCGTACGCGGCGAGCGCCGAGCCGTCCTGGACCGATGTCTCGGCACGCCGACGCGCCTCGGTCTCGTCGACACCGAGGTCCGACAGCACGAGCAGGTGCGCTGAGGCGGCGAGCACGAGCTCGCTGAAGTCGTCGGGGCCCTCGCCGCGCAGCGTCGCGCGTGTCTCCAGGATCTCGAGCGCATTCCCGACGGCGTGTCCCAGCGGCTGGTCCATGTCGGTCAGCACGCAGACGACGCGTCGATCCGCGAGCCGCCCGAGCTCGAGCATCGCATCGGCGAGCGAGCGCGCATCATCGAGCGTCTTCATGAAGGCTCCGTCTCCGACCTTCACGTCGAGCACGATCGCGTCTGCACCCGACGCGATTTTCTTCGACATGATGCTGGACGCGATCAACGAGACGTTCTCGACCGTCGCCGTGACGTCGCGGAGCCCGTACAGCAGCTTGTCTGCGGGGACAAGATCTGCCGTCTGGCCGATGATCGCGAGACCGACGTCCCGGACTTGGGCAACGAACTCCTCCGCGGAGAGCTCGATCCGAAACCCTGGGATCGATTCGAGCTTGTCCAGCGTGCCGCCTGTGTGACCGAGCCCGCGGCCGCTCATCTTTCCGAACGGCACGCCGCACGCGGCCACGATCGGGCCGACTGCGAGCGACGTCTTGTCGCCGACGCCGCCGGTGGAATGCTTGTCGACCACCGGTCGGCCGACGGCGCCTCGCAGGTCGATCGTCCTCCCGCTCGCGACCATCGCCTCGGTCAAGGCGAAGGTCTCCGCAGGCGAGAGCCCGCGGAAGTAGACCGCCATGCAGAACGCGGCCATCTGGTAGTCGGGCACATCCCCACGCACGTAGGCGAGCACGAGCTCACGAAGTTCGCCGGCGCCGAGCTCCTCGCCGTCGCGCTTTCGCTGGATCAGCTCAGCCGCCCTGATCACGACGCCCTCGCCGCGGTGAGCTCGCGCCGCGGATTCGCCCCCGCGACCGCTTCGAAGGCCACGAGCGGATCGTCGAGTCTCACCGAACGACGATCGGCTGGCCCGGAATTCCCCTGGATGGCGCCTTGCCTCCCAGCCACGCGTTCACTGTTGCACCAACATCCGCGAACTCTCCTTCGTGGACACGGCCTGCCGCATTCGTCCCCTCGACGTAGACCAAGAGCAACGCATACTCACGCGAATGGTCCGTTGACGGCGTGGTCGGGTCGCAGCCGTGGTCGGAGGTGAGGATCAGCAGATCGTCGCGGCGCAGCGCATCGAGGAGGTCGGGAAGCCGACGATCGAAATCCTGCAGGCACCGATGGAAGTTGACCGGGTCGTTTCGATGCCCCCACAACATGTCCGTCTCGACGAGGTTCGTGAAGATCAACGCGTCGTCGAGCTCACGCAGTAGCCGTTCCGTCTGGTTGATCCCGTCGACGTTCGACTTCGTGGGGTGCGCATGGTCGATGTCCTGCCCGGCAAAGATGTCCGGGATCTTCCCGACGCCGTGCACCTCGCGGCCGGCATCCCGCACGAGCGTCAGATAGTTCGGCCGCTTCGGCTCGAGCGAGAAGTCGTGCCGGTTCGGCGTGCGCTCGTAGTTCCCTGGCTCGCCGATGAACGGGCGCGCGATCACGCGACCGACGGCGTCCTTTCCCGTGAGGATCTCGCGGGCAATTCGCGACGCGTCATAGAGCTCCGCGAGCGGAATGGTCTCCTCGTGCGCGGCGATCTGGAACACAGAGTACGCGGACGTGTAGACGATCCACTTGCCCGCGCGCTGAT
The DNA here is from genome assembly GCA_005885125.1 of Actinomycetota bacterium. Classification (GTDB taxonomy): domain Bacteria; phylum Actinomycetota; class Thermoleophilia; order Gaiellales; family Gaiellaceae; genus 3-1-20CM-4-69-9. The sequence goes on along the minus strand of VAXU01000141.1, from coordinate 4,147 downwards.
GCTCCTCGCCGAGCTCCTGGATGATCTCCGTCCCCGAGGCGGCCTTGTTCCCGAGCACGCCGCGCCCGGTGCGGTGCATGAACGGGTCGATCACGTCGTGCGGAAAACCGTGCGGGTACGTGGGCATCGGTTGCGGCGTGACGACGCCCATCAGCTCCCAGTGGCCGGTGGTCGTGTCCTTGCCCTTCGACCGCTCGAGCAGCCGGCCGGCGACCGCCGGCGTCGAGCCCTCCGACCACACGCGCGACGTTTCCGAGCGTGTCGGACCCCTCGTCGCCGTATTCGGCGGCGTCCGGAAGCTCGCCTGCACCAACGGCGTCGAGCACGATGACACATGCCCTCGGCATGCGGCTATTCTAGGTCGGTCGTGATGAACGTCCTGGGACTGATCGGCATGGTGGTGTTCATCGCCGCCATCGTCGCGCTCGCCGCAGCGATGACCTGGCTCGTGGTCAGGGTCTCGCCCGCGCGCGACCAGCGCTAGACGGCCGACAGCCGCAGGACGTCCTCGAGCGGCGCGTAGTCGAGATCGTGCGCGTCGGCCACGGCCTCGTACGTGACCTTTCCGTCGAGGACGTTGACGCCGCGAGCGAGCGCCTGATCGCGCGCGACTGCGTCCGCGAGGCCGTGGTCGGCGATCGCCTCCACGTAGGGGAGCGTTGCGTTCGTCAGCGCCTTCGTCGATGTGATTGGCACCGCGCCGGGCATGTTCGCGACGCAGTAGTGGGTCACGCCGTCGACCTTGTACACCGGCTCGCTGTGCGTTGTCGGCCGCGATGTCTCGGCGCACCCGCCCTGGTCGATCGCAACGTCGGCAAAAACCGAACCGTCCTTCATCTCCGCGATCATTGCGCGCGTCACGAGCTTCGGTGCGAGCGCGCCCGGAATCAAGACGGCGCCGATCACGACGTCCGCCTCTTTGACCGACTCCTCGATCTGAAGGCTCGAGGACATGACGAGGCTGACGCGTCCCGACAGGATCTCCTCGAGATGACGCATGCGGTCGATCGACCGATCCAGGATCGTGACGTTTGCGCCAAGCCCGAGCGCGATGACCGCCGCGTTGTAGCCGACGATCCCGCCTCCGATGATGAGGACGCGACCCGGTGCGACGCCCGGGACTCCGCCGAGCAAGAGCCCACGGCCGCCGAGCGGCTTCTCCAGGAAGTAGGCGCCGGCTTGCGCGGCAAGCCGGCCGGCGATCTCGCTCATCGGCGCGAGCAGCGGCAGCGCTCCGGAGTCGGTCGCCACGGTCTCGTATGCGACGGCAGCGATGCCGCTGTCGACGAGCGCACGTGTGAGCGGCTCGTCGGCGGCGATGTGGAGGAACGTGAAGAGGACCAGCCCTTCGCGCAAATTCGGATACTCGGCGGCGATCGGCTCCTTGACCTTGAGTAGCAGCTCGGAGTCCGCCCAGACCTCGCCGACCGACGCGATGCGCGCTCCCGCGGCCTCGTAGGCGCCGTCCGGGAACGCGCTGCCCTCCCCGGCACCCGTTTCGATCACGACGTCGTGCCCACGCTGCACGAGCTCACGCGCACCGGCAGGCGTGAGCGCGACGCGGTACTCGTCGGACTTGATCTCTTTGACGACGCCTACGCGCACGGCGCGCGAACCCTACCCTGTTCGCAAGCGGTGCAGTTTTTGCACGGATCCGTCACAGACAGGTGCACGGTTCGTCGGTATCGTCGATCGCACGAGGGAGGCGGGAGTGAACCCCACCCTGGGCGGGGGTGTGCGCGACTTGCGCGATCCACTCGGCTCGTTCACAAGGCGCGGCTTTCCGCGAGCCGTCGAGCTTCCACCTCAGAGCCGGCTTCGCGCGAGGCGGCCGGCGGCGAACGCCGCTTCGAAGAACAGTGCCTCCTCCTCCGGCCCGCGGCCCATGTGAGACAACTCGAGCCCGTCGCACGCGTCGCGCCAGCCGCTCACGTCGACCTCGATCTCGCCAGGTTCGGCGACCAACAGGTCCGGTACCGGCCGGTTCGCGGGCCAGGCGACCGAGACGTCGCCGAGGCACAGCGCGAGGGCGGCGCCCGTGTGATGCGAGACGCCGCGGTGCCGTGCCCGCGCATCCGCTTCGGAGGCTCGGACGGCCACGATCGGCGAGCCGCCGAGGGCCGACGCGGCGTTCGCGGCCTCCGCCGCGGCGACACCACCGTGTCCGAACGACGACCCGGTTCCGACGATCCCCGGGCCGACCGAACAGACGACCGCGTCGAATGCCTCTGCAGCCGCCCAGGCAAGCGCCGACGGAATCGACACCGCCGCGGCGTCACCCTCGATGCACGCGCCCACCGCAACGGCCGCCGCGATGAGACCTCGTGCCTGCAGCGCGCGCACAGCATCCGACAGCGACACGGGAAGCGCGCCGCCCGCGAGCTGGAGATACGCGACGCGAACGTCCCCGCCGATCCCGGCGCAAACGGGCGCCACCTGGCTGTGCACGCTGCAGCAAACCACCGGCATCCCGGCGAGCGTCGCCGGAAGCTCTCGGTCCTCCTCGACATGCCGGACCGCAGACTGCAACGGCGTGTACGGAAGCTTCATCACGTGCGCACCGTCATCGGCGGGAAGATCGAGCCCGCGCGTGAGGTTCGCGTACAGCACGTCGAATCCGCCCGAGCCGAGCTGCAGCTCGCGCGCCTGGACGTTCACGATCACGTCGTCCCCGAGCGCGACCGGGCCCGTCAGCCGCGGGTACGCAATGCAGGGCGTGCCGTCGACTTCGATGCGCGCAAGTCCGACGGTGCGTTCCACGACCGACGTCACGCGGCCGCGGCGCAGGCTAAGCGGCATGCTCGCGCGCGACGTCGACGATCGCCAGGGTGACGCCGACCATGTGCTCGAGATCGTCGACCGCGATTCGCTCGTCAGGCGTGTGGATGTCCTGCATGCCGTTGGCCAGATTCAGGCAGCGGAGCCCGTGCTCGTTGAACACGTTCGCGTCCGCCGCGCCGCCGCTCAACCCGTAGCTGGGCGTAAAGCCGCTGCGCTCGAGCGCGGCGTGCGCGATCCGCACGACGTCGTCGTCGCGCTTGAAGCGATAGCCGCGATAGCTCTTGTGCACCTCGGTCTCGACCTCGCAGTCCTCGAGCCCCGCGGCGAACGAGATCGCATCCAGCATCTCCTGCACGACGTCCGCGAGCTTGCGCTCGTCGTGCGATCGCGCCTCTGCCAGAAACGTGCACCACTCCGGGACGATGTTCCCCGCAGTCCCACCGTGGATCGTGCCGACGTTTGCGGTCGTCTCCTCGTCGATCCGCCCCAGCCGAAGGTCGGCGATCGCGCGGGCGGCCGCCGCGATCGCCGAGCGGCCGTCCTCCGGGTACATGCCCGAGTGGGCGGCGCGTCCGTGAAAGCGGACCTCCATCGAATGCGAGTACGGCGCGCCGAGGATCACGTCGCCGATCGGCGCCGCCTGGTCGTAGACGTACCCGACGCGGGCGTGCAGGCGGGCGTGGTCGAACGCGGCCGCGCCGAGCAGGCCCACCTCCTCCTTCGGCGTGAACACGAGCTCGATGCCCGCGTGCGGCCGGTTCTCCGCGACGATGCGCCGCGTCGCCTCGAGCATCACGGCGACGGCCGACTTGTTGTCCGCGCCGAGAATCGTGCCGGCGGCGTTACGAACGACGCCGTCCTCCACGACGGGCTCGATCGGGCCCGTCGGCGGCACGGTGTCGAGGTGCGCGCACAGGAACAGCGGCGTGCCGCCGTTCGCGTGCGGCTCGACCCGGCAGTAGAGGTTTCCCATCGTCGAGCCGACCTTCGCCCCCGCGTCGTCCTCGTCGACGTCGAGCCCGAGATCGCGGAGGTACCGCTCGACGGCGTCCGCCACGGCGCGCTCCTCGCCCGGCGGGCTGGGCAGCGCCGCAAGCTCCGTGAACAGATCAAGGACGTCGGACGCGATTGCGCGATCTTACGAGAGCGACTGCACCGGAACAGCGTCCACCCCGAAGCGGGCGCGGGCGCGCGCCAGCGCTGCGCCGACGAACTCACGGAAGAGCGGCGCCGGCCGCGTCGGGCGCGACTTGAACTCGGGATGGAACTGGCTTGCCACGAACCACGGGTGATCCGGCAGCTCGACGATCTCGACCAGCCGCCCTTCCTGGAACGTGCCGGCCAGGACGAGGCCTGCGTCGACGAG
>VAXU01000017.1 GCA_005885125.1 Actinomycetota bacterium | reverse complement strand
ACCGCAAGCCAGGCAGGGCCTGCGTAGCGCGCACCAACGTGCGTCGACAGCGCGATGATCCAGATCGTGAACGTCAGCAGCGCCCCGACGATCGACGGGACCGGAATGCGGCCGACGGTGAACGGGACGCGATACGGGCGCCGCCGCTCGGGCTCGGTGAACCGAAGCTTGATCACGGCGAGCTGCGTGGCCGTGAACGCGAGCAGGACGCCGAAGCTGAACAGGCTCGCGAGGAAGAACACCGGATGCTTCAGCCCCGCGGTCCCGGCGAGGATGACGATCGAGATCGCCGCCGCCGCGATGATCGATTGCGGCGACACGAGCGTCCGTTTGCTCAGCCAGCCGAACTTCCGCGGCAGCTGCCCGTGCTCGCCGAGCGAGTACGCGAGCCGCCCGTCTGGAACGTGGTCGCGGATTCGCGTGACGACTCCCAACAGAGGCGAGCGCAGCCACGTCGAGCCGAGCTCCGTTCCGTGCTGGGGCGGGAATGCGGACAGGCCGACAACGGCGATCCCGACGTAGAGCACGACGACGAGGCCGATCGAGCCGAAGAGGCTGCGCGGCAGCGTGCGGCCGGGCCGGCGGGTCTCTTCCGCGAGATTTGCGATCGTCTCGAGCCCGGTGTACGCCAGCATCGCGAGCGGAAGTGCGAACGCGATGTCGTGCCACGACGGCGAGTGCCCGAGCGACGTCCCGCGCGTGAGCGCGTGCGGCGAGAAGAGCAGCGCCAGGCCGAGCGCGATGATCAGCAACTGCGTCGCGAGGTCGACCATCGCCACGATCAGCGCCCAGCGGTGCAGGCGCGTGCGATGCAGGAGGCGGACGACCGCAATCCCTGCAATGACCCCGCAGCCGGCGACGACGTCCCAGGGACGATGGATCCTCGTGAAGAAAGCGCCGGCAACGTAGTGCGGCACGAACAGCGCCGAGAGCGCGATCACGATCAGGTAGTCGAGGAAGAGCGCCCAGCCCGTGACGAAGCCGACCAGGTCGTTGTAGGCGATGCGAACGAGCGTCGCGGCGCCACCGGTCTCGCGGATCGCGGCGGTCCCTTCCGCATACGACAGCGAGACGATCAGGAAGAGCGCGCCGACGACGAGCAGGACGAGCGGCGTGAACCCGAGGGCGTGGAAGGCGATGATCCCGAGCGCGAAGTAGATCGACGAGGCGATCTCCCCGTAGGCGATCCCGAACAGGGTGGGCGCGTCGAGGACGCGCTCCAGGCGCGGCAGCTTGCGGGCCACGACCGGAGCTTATGCTCGCCGCGCGACGCTCAGCGTCGGCCGCGCGTGCGCAGCAGGTACAGGCGCCCAAGGCCTGCACCGACGAACAGCACGCTGATCACGTAGCCGAGCGCCCCGCCGGTGACGACCGCCTCGACCAGGAGCGCGACTCCGATCCCGACGAACACGACGGCGAGGAGGGCGGTCGCAGCGCGGTACGCACTCACGCCGCCTGGCGCCCCGCGGCCACCATCACCCGGCACGGCGCGTGCTTCAGGACGAAATCGACCGTGTCGCTGAAGATCTCCGTCCGCCGCGGCCGGTCGCGGCGGGGAGCGCCCATCACGATGATCTGCGTCCCGCGCCGCTCCGCCTCGTCGACGATCGCCCTCCCCGCGCTTCGCGCACGGACGACACGGCTCAGCACGGGGACGCCGTACAGCTCGCCGATCGCCCGTGCGTCGTCGAGCGCCTGGTCCGCCTTCGCTTCTTCCTCGGGCAGTTCCGCGTCGAGCGGCAACTCGAGGGGCGCGTCGATCACGGCCACGGCCGCAATCGAGGCGCCCCGTTCGGTTGCGAGCCGGCAGGCGACGTCCACCGCCTCCTGGGACATCCGCCCTGGCTTGACCGGGACCAGGATGATGCGGTACTCGAGCGCGATCGCCGGCCCGATCAGCACGGCGGCGCGCACCGTCTCGCGCAACGGCAGGTGGACGACGTAGCGGCGGTACACCGCGTACGACACGAGGCCGATGGCGATCCAGCCGAGACCGGTCCACCGGGCATCCGGCTTCTGGATGACGACGACAACCCACGCGGCGCCGGTCCCGAACGCCCCGAACAGCGCGAAGAGAGGCCAGTCGATTCCGCGCACACGGAGGTTCGGCCGCGGCCGGAAGCGCACCTCCTCGTCCCGCTGCAATGCTCGTAACGCGATCACCGAGGCGTGGGCGATCGTGAACGAGAGCATGGCGCCGAACGCATAGAGGTCTCCGAGGAAGTTCACCTGCCCCGGCAGCAGGACGGCGATCGAGGCGACTCCCGCAAAGACGACCAGCGACAGCCACGGCGTCTTGAACTTCGGATGCAGCCGCCGGAACCGTTCCGGCAGCTGCCGGTAGGTCGCCATCGCGTATGTGATGCGCGATGCGCCGATGACGCCCGCGTTGGTGGCGATGAGCAGAATCGTGGCCGCGAGAACGCCCACGTAGATCTTCGCGGTGCTGAGCACGGTTCCGTGCAGGCCGAGGTTCTCGACCAGCCCGAGCACCGGATCGTTCGCGAAGCCGTGCTTGTCGGGCGACTCCCCGAGCAGCGTCTCGTAGTGGCCGCCGGCGCGATGGACGGGCAGCGCCGAGAGCGCGATCAGCGGCAGCGTGAAGTAGATGGCGAACACGGCGCCCGCAACCCACGTGATCGACCGCGGAATGTCGCGCGGCGGATCGCGGGCCTCCTCCGCGAGGTTGGAGACCGTCTCGATGCCGGTGTACGCGATCATCGCAATCGGGATCGCGAGCAAGAACTCGCTCCACGTCGGTGCGACTCCCCAGTGGAGATTCGCCGAGAAGACGATGTGCGGGTGGAAGACGAGCGCGAAGCCGATGCCGACGAGCAGGAGCTGCGTGCCGAAGTCGATCACCGCGAGGAAGATGTTCAGCCCCGCTGCTTCCCTGATCCCGACGATGTTCAGGGCGACCAGGAGGACGATGACGACCGTGCCGCCGACGATGTCCCATGGATTCGTCTTCAGCGGCTCCCAGAAAATGGAGAGGTAATGCGGGACGAAGAACGCCGAGATGGCGATCGTCACGACGTAGTTGAGCATCTGCGCCCACGCGGCCCCGAAGGACACCAGCTCGTCGAATGCATGACGTGCGAAAGACGACGAGCCGCCCGCCTCCGGGTAGCGCACGGTTCCCTCCGCGTAGGTCGCGGCGGTGGCGGCGAAGATCAGGCCGCTGATCACGAAGACGAGCGGCGTCAGGCCAAGGGCGATCCCGGCGACGAGACCGAGCGCGTAGTAGATGGAGGAGCCGACGTTCCCGTACGCGGTGGCGAACAGGGCCGGTGTCCCGAGAACGCGCTCGAGCCCCTGCGCGCGCCGGCGCCGTCCGCGCCGCTGGGCGAGGGCGGCGCTCGCGCTCTGGTCGCCCGACGCCACGCGCGAACGCTACCGCGGCGTGCGGTCGGGCCATGCGCGCCGGGCCGAAACAGCGAAAGCAGGGCCGGCAGCTAGAGCGAGACCGCGCTCTCGCGCGTCCGCGGCGAGCCTAAGACTCGATCCACACCGTCAGGTGTGGATCGAGACAATCAGCGGGATGATGAGGATGGCGACGATGTTCGCGATCTTGATCATCGGGTTGATCGCCGGGCCGGCAGTGTCCTTGTAGGGGTCGCCGACCGTGTCTCCCGTGACCGAGGCGGCGTGCGCCTCGGAGCCCTTGCCGCCGAAGGCGCCGTCCTCGATCAGCTTCTTCGCGTTGTCCCAAGCGCCCCCGCCCGATGTCATCGCGATCGCCAGGAAGAGCCCGGTCACGATCGTCCCGATCAGCAGACCGCCGAGCATCCGCACGTTGATGATCCCGACGATCACGGGGAACGCGATCGGGATCAGTGCCGGCAGAAGCATTGCCTTCAGCGCCGAACCCGTAACGATGTCGATCGCGCGTCCGTACTCGGGGCGTGAAGTCCCCTCCATGATCCCCGGGTTCTCGCGGAACTGCCGCCGCACCTCCGTCACCACCTCACCGCCCACGCGACCCACCGCCTGCATCGCGAGCGACGCGAACAGGAAGGGCATCAGACCGCCGATGAACAGGCCGGCGATCACCCACGCATCGTTGAGAATGAACTTGACCGTGAAGTTCGCGTCGGATAATCCGCTCGTGTACGAGTCGAAGAGGACGAGCGCGGCAAGTGCAGCGGATCCGATCGCGTAGCCTTTCGTCACCGCCTTGGTGGTGTTGCCGACCGCATCGAGCGGATCCGTGATCGCGCGAACGTCGTCGGGAAGGTCCGCCATCTCCGCGATGCCGCCAGCGTTGTCCGTCACCGGACCGTACGCGTCGAGCGCGACGATCAATCCCGTCATCGAGAGCTGCGCCATCACAGCGACGCCGATCCCGAGCAGGCCGGCGAAATGATGGGCCACGAGGATTCCCGCCGCAATGACGATCACGGGCAACGCAGTCGCCTGCATGCCGACGGCGAGGCCGGAGATGATGTTCGTCGCGTGTCCGGTCTGCGAGGCGGAGGAGATCGACTTGACCGGATTCCAGCGCGTCCCCGTGTAGTACTCCGTGATCGCGACGAGGAGGAAGGTGACGGCGAGCCCGACGATCGCCGACACGTAGAGATCGCGGAACGAGAACCCGTGACCGTCGAACGCCATCGTCACCGGGATGAAGCCGATGGCCGACAGGACCACGGCAACGAGCACGGCCTTGTAGAGAGCGTTCATGATCGATCCGCCGCGCCCGACCCGCGCGAAGAACGTGCCGATCACCGAGGCGAGGATCGAGATCCCGCCGATCGCGAGCGGATAGAGCCAGATCCTCGTGTCGGGGTAGCGTGTTCCGATCAGCATCACGGCAACGGCGGTCACGGCGTAGGTCTCGAAGAGGTCGGCGGCCATTCCCGCACAGTCGCCCACGTTGTCGCCGACGTTGTCCGCGATCACCGCCGGGTTCCGCGGATCGTCTTCGGGGATTCCTGCCTCGATCTTTCCCACGAGGTCCGCGCCGACGTCGGCCGCCTTCGTATAGATCCCGCCGCCGAGACGAGCGAACACCGAGATGAGCGAGCCGCCGAACGCGAGTCCGACGAGCTCGTGGATCGTCGTACCGGGGTCGTGTCCGAACCAGTCGGTGAGCGCCCAGTAGTACCCGGCGACGCCGAGGAGGCCGAGACCGACGACGAGCAGTCCGGTGACGGAGCCCGCACGGAATGCGACGTTGAGCGCGGGCTTCAGCCCCCGGCGGGCGGCCTCCGCCGTCCGCGCGTTGGACCGGACCGCGACGTTCATGCCGATGAACCCGGCCGCCGCGGAGAGCGACGCGCCGATCAGGAAGCCGATCGCCGTACCCCAGCCGAGCTTGTTGTAGAAGCCGATGAGGAGGAACGGGGCGACCGAGACAACCGCGATCGTCAGGTACTGGCGCTTGAGGTAAGCGGCCGCACCTTCCTGCACGGCGCGGGAGATCTCCTTCATCCGCTCGTTTCCATCCGGCTGGCGAAGGAGCCAGACCGTCAGCCCGACGCCGTACGCAATTGCGACCCCCGAGCAGATCAGGGCGAACAGCACGGAATGGTCGTTGAAGAAGCTGGCTACCGGCACCCGCGGCTACCCCCTCACAAAGTCGGCGCCGAGTGTCCCCGGCGCGCGCAGGTTTCTATCACAAGCTCCGTGACGAGGAGCCGCTCAAACGGCCTGGGCCGAGGCCTCTCGGCCTGCGCCGATGGCGGGCCAGCTCGAGCGGCGAGAGGGTGCCGAGGAGCTCGGGACGCTCGACGCGAACGTGGTGCTCGGCCAGGTCCAGCAGCTCCAGGTGGCCGGGAGCCCGGAGCACCCGGCCGCAGCCACGCCTGACGGAGGCTCTCGGTGGGATGTCGGGAAGCGCCGCCATCTCGCCCGCATGACGGGCGACGGCGTTTGGATCTTCCTACTCTCTGGTCGCGTCCGCGTAGGCGAGCTGGAGATTCGCAGTCACCTGGCGGAAGTCGCGCATCACGTCGTCGGGAACGACCCCTTCGAGCACCGGTATGAGGGCCCGCAGGGACTCGATGGCGAGCTTCGCCTGGTCGAGGTCCCGGTCCTCCTCGGACAGCTTTCGATATCCCAGTGACGAGACGGTGTACAGCATCTGCACGAGCAGATCCGACACCTTGAGCTTCTTCAGCTCCTCCTCGACCTGCTTGAGCAGCTCCTCGTCGCTGCGGCCGTCGGGTGGCGATTGCTCGCTCATCGCGGCGGCTGCCACAGCTCGAAACGGTTGCCTTCCGGATCCGTCGCCCAGCCGAACCGGCCGAACGTGGTGTCCTCGACCCGGTCGTCGACCTGGACGCCGGCCGACCGCAGTTGCGCGAGGATCGCGTCGAGGTCGCGAACCCGATAGTTGACCATCAGCTGCTTGCCCTCCGGACCGAAGTACGTCGTGTCGGCGGGGAACAGCGCCCACACGGTTTGGTCGCCGTCCCCGGCGACGAACGTCTTGCCGGAGAAATCGTGATCGAGGTCGACGCCGAGCTGTTGGTCGTACCAGCGCGCGAGCTCCTCCGGCCGCTCGGAGCGGAAGAACACCCCGCCGATCCCGAGCACGCGCTCCGTCACGCCACCCGTTCCGGTGCACGCACGAGCTCGGCGAAGACGTCGCGGTGGGAGCCCAGCTCTGCGAGGCGCGCGTACTGCCGCTCAGCGGCGTTCGCAGCCGGCACTGCGAGGAACGGCTCGGCGCCGATCTCCGCGGCGACCGGCGCCACCCACTCGATCAGCTGCTCGATCCTCGCCCGCGCCGGGATGACCTCGCCGCGCTCGAAGTGGATCAGCTCGCCCGACAGCCCGTAGCGGATCGCCCGCCACGTGTTCTCCTCGATCAGCCTGTGCTGAAGCGAAGGCAGCGGCTCGCCCTCGTCGATCGCGCGCGCAAACCGCGCGCCGAGCGCGTACACGAGAGCGGCGAGCGACTGCGCCTCGCGGAGATCGGGCTGCGCGTCGCAGATCCGCACCTCGACCGTCGGAAACGCCAGGTGCGGGCGCACGCTCCACCACATCTGCGTGTGCTCGTCGATCGAGCGAGTGTCGTAGAGGAAACGAACATACTGCTCGAAGCCCTCCCATCCGTCGTACGCGTCGGGGACTCCGCACCGCGGGAACATGCGGGTGAAGATCTCCGTTCGAACGGAGTGCAGGCCCGTGACGACGTCCTCGACGAACGGCGAGCTCGCCGACAGCGCGAGCAGCTCCGGCAGGACGTTGCGGAAGGCGTTGCACACACCGACTGCGCGATCGGCGCCGCGGACGGCGATGTGCACGTGGATGCCGAAGCTGTTGTTCCGCCAGACGACGTACCGGAGCAGCTCGTCGTTGCGGCGGTAGTGCGGCGTGTCGATGATCCGCTGGTCCTGCCAGCGGCTCCACGGATGTGTGCCGGTACAGGCGAGCGCGACACCGTGCGCATCCGCGAGCGCGCGGAGCTGCACGCGACGCTCCGCCATCCGCTCCGCGGCCTCGCCGAACGACTCGCACCGGCCCGTCTTCACCTCGATCTCGGACGCGATCAGCTCGCCCACCAGATGCTCGTCGAGCTCGCTCTCTGCGGCGCCGGCCTTGAGTTCCTCGAACCGGTTCGTCAGCTCGAGCGTCTCGGGATCGAGGAGCGCGAACTCCTCCTCGACCGCGACGGTCAGGTCGTCCGCGTTCTCGAACGCATCGCGCGCGAACGCGATCTGCTCGTCAGGCGTGAGCCGTTGCGCGTCTCCCACGCAACTATCGTATTTGAAGCGGCGTTAACAGCCGGGTCGCGACGCTTCGCCAGCTCCAGCGATCGACCGCCGCACGGCGTGCTGCCTGTCCGAGCGCGCGACGCTCGTCCTGCGGGAGCGCGAGCAGCGCGTTCAGCTTGTCGGCGAGCTCGTGCGCGTCACCCGTCTTGAAGCTCGCGAGCTCGCGGTGCTGCACCGGGTACGCGGCCTCGAGCCCGTCTGCGATCTCGGAGAGCCCCGAATGGCGCGCGACGAGCGGCGGCGATCCCGCGGCTGCAGCCTCCGCAGCGACCATCCCGAACGCTTCCGGGAAGATCGACGGGACGACCGTCGCGTCGGCGAGGGCAAGCAGATGCTTGAGGTGCCGGTGCTCGAGCGGACCGGTGAAGAGCGCGCGCGCAGGCGCGAGCCGCTCGAGCTCGGCGCGATAGTCGCCGAAGCCGACGATGACCGCGCGCGCGTCGACGTGCCGCAACGCCTCCAGCAGGACGTGCACTCCCTTGTTGTGGAGCAGCTTCCCGAAGTACACGACCGTCGGCTGCCCTTCTCCGGCGAGGAACGCGGCGAGCCTGGCGGCGTTTCCCTCGTCGGGGAGTCGCTCGTTCGCGTTGCCTGGGTTCGGTGGGTCTGCGCGCGCCTCGCCGAGCAGGCCCGCAAACGCTTCGTCGCGCGGCTGCGGGAGGAACTCGTCGATGTCGACGCCGGGCGGCACCTCGTGCACGCGGTCGACGTGGCCGACCACATCCTCGAGCACGCTTCGGATGTGGGCCGAGCCGACGAACACGGCCTCGGCTCCGGCGAGAGACTCCCGCCCCCACGCCGACAGCTCGGCGTTCCCGCGCATCGAATACTCGAGCTCGGAGCCGTGCGCCTTGACCGCGTAGCGCGCCCCGCCGGCGGCGGCGACGGGAGCGCCGAGGAGGACGTGATTCGCGAACACGATGTCCGCGGGCAGGTGCTCGCGGATCGCTCGAGCGTTCAGCTCGACGAAGCGGTCGCGTTCCGCGCGCGTGCAGTCCTGCAGCAGCTTGGCCTCCAGGCCCTCGTAGCGGTCGAGCACGAACACCGGCAGCAGCTTCTCGATGTCGGGCCGGACCACACGCGCCGTGCCGAGGTCGTACCGCTCCGGGTGCGACTCCTGGGAGAGCACGACGACCTCGTGGCCCGCGCGGCTCCACTCTCGCGCGAGCGCACGGGTGTACACGTTCGACCCGGTGCCGCCGAGCAGGTAGCCGTGCCAGAGCAGGATCCGCACGGCGCGAGGTCTACGTTAAATGGAAATAGAGCGCGTAGAGCAGCTCGACTGCCGGGTTCGACGTGTGCACGGCGACGTCTTGCGGCACGTCGAGCAGCGCCTCTGTGTAGTTGAAGACGATCTTTACGCCCGAGTCGACGAGATCGTTTGCGACGCTTTGCGCGTTGTCGGCAGGAACCGCGATCACGCCGACGATGATGTTCTTCTCGCGGACGATCTCAGGCAGCCGGTAGTACTCGCTGACGGGATGGTTTCCGACCGGGAGCCCGACCTTCTCGGGATCCGTGTCGAAGACCGCGGCGATGTTGATGCCGTGCTCCGCGAAGATCGACGAGCTCGCGATCGCCTGGCCCAGCCGTCCCGCGCCGATCAGCGCGATGTTGTGCTGACCCTGCGTGCGGAGGATCTTTCGGATCTCCCCGAGGAGCGAATCGATGTTGTAGCCGACCCCGCGCTTCCCGAACTTGCCGAAGGCGGACAGGTCGCGGCGGATCTGCGTCGCGTTGATGTTGGTGTAGTCGGACAGTTCCTGGGAGGAAATTCGCTCCTTGCCCATCTTCTTCGACTGCGTCAGCACCTGGAGGTACCGCGACAGCCGCGCAGCGACTCCCACCGTCAACCGATCCGCCACCGGACTCCTCGGCTCACCAGCTTGTAACAACGGCGGCAGTTGTATCAGCCGCGGCTAAAGCGGCGTCGCGGTTCTCCTAGGCTTGACTTTGTGCCGCCACCTTGCGGCGAAACGCGTCTGGATCGACGTAGTAGACGAAGGCCTGCCGGCCGTCGATCTCGACCACCGGGAGCCATTCGCGGTGCCGCGCCTCGAGCTCGGGATCGCCGGTGATGTCGACTTCCTCGAGGTCGAACGGGACCTCGGCGCGGATGCTCGCAACGACGCTGCGGGCCCGATCGCAGAGGTGACACCCCTCTGCGTGATAAAGGACGACTCGCCTCAACCCAAAAGCAGGTCTGACCCGGAGGGTCAGACCCTTGCCAGGCGCGTCACGGATAGATCCCGCGCGTCACGGTCGCTTCGGCGACGCGCTGCACCGCGAGCCCGTACGCGGCCAGCCGCATCGACGTGCCTCGGTTCTCCTGCGTCGCCCACGTCTCGTTGAACGCGCGCGTGATGATGTCGTTCAGCTTGGCGTTGACCTCGGCCTCCTTCCAGAAGTACTCCTGGAGGCCCTGCACCCACTCGAAGTACGAGACGACGACCCCGCCCGCGTTCGCGAGGATGTCCGGGAGGATCAGCACGCCCTTGTCCTCGAGGATGTCGTCGGCTGCAGGCGTCACCGGCCCGTTGGCGCCCTCGACGATGATCTTCGCCTTGACCTGCGCCGCGTTCTCCTCGGTGATCACCTGCTCGAGCGCGCACGGGGCGAGCACGTCGCAGTCGAGGAGCAGCAGCTCCTCGTTCGTGATCGCCTCGGCACCGCGAAAGCCGGTGAGGGACCCGGTCTCCCGCTTGTGCGCCAGCGCGGCCTGCACGTCGATCCCGTTCGGGTTGGACAGGCCGGTCGCGGAGTCCGAGATCGCCACGACCGTCGCGCCGTCTTCGGCGAGGAACTTGGCCAGGAACGAGCCGACGTTGCCGAAGCCCTGCACGGCAACCCTCGTCTCGTTGATCAGGAGCCGCTTCTTCCGCGCGGCCTCGCGCACGCAGTAGAGCGCGCCGCGCGCCGTCGCCTCCTCACGTCCGAGCGAGCCGCCGATCGTCAGCGGCTTCCCCGTGACGACCCCGAGCACCGAGTGCCCCTTGTTCATCGAATACGTGTCGAAGATCCACGCCATGACGCGCCCGTCGGTGCCGACGTCCGGTGCGGGGATGTCCCGCTCGGGCCCGATCTCGTTGATGATCTCGCTCGTGAAGCGGCGCGTCATGCGCTGCAACTCTCCCTCGCTCATCTGCTTCGGGTTGCACACGACGCCGCCCTTCGCGCCGCCGAACGGAATGCCCGAGAGCGCGCACTTCCAGGTCATCCACATCGCGAGCGCCTTCACCTCGTCGAGCGTCACGTCGGGGTGGTACCGGATCCCGCCTTTCGACGGGCCGCGCGCGACGTTGTGTGTGACGCGATAGCCCTCGAACACCGTCGTCCTCCCGTCGTCCATGACAACGGGGACGGAGACGACGAGCGCCTTCTTGCATTGCTGCAGCACGTTGACGAGGTTCGGATCGATCGCGAACGTCTCCGCTACCCGGTGCAGTTGCTGCTTCGCGATCTCGTACGGGTTCTCGCGGAGGTGAGAGACGGGGGCTTCGACCGTGGTCACATGAGCTCCTTTTGCCGCGCAAATCGGACGTTTTTCGCCCGGCCGGGCGGAGAGCCTACTTGATCCTGAACCTGATCGTCCGCAGTGTCGGACGACCGTTGTCGGTCGGGTAGGCGACGAGTTTGAGGACGTAATCACCCGCAGGAAGGATCGCTCCGGACGGGTCGCGGCCGGTCACGCCGTACGAATAACGGCCGGGCAGCACGTCGCGCATTCGTGCGAGCAGACCGACGCGGCCGCCGGCAGGGCTCCACAGTTCGAGGTCGAGCTGTGCCAGCGGGCGCACGTCCTGTCCGGCATCGGACTGCGGCACGGCTCCGGCGACGAAGCTCAACAGGGTGGGCTTCGTGTCGGACGGCGTGATCGTGCGCGACGAGAGACGCACCGCCGTCAGCGCCGCACGCGGCGAGGGACCGAACGTGATCACCCAGGGGATCCGAATCGTGTTTCCAGCCGCAGGCTCGACGACGAGCACGCCCTGAACGGGAGCGTTGCCGTCGATCGCGCTCGTGACGCGCACGCCGATCTGAACGTTGACCGTGCGCCCGGCGCCGACGAAGAACTCCTTCGGCCGGATCGTGAACTGCACCGCGGCGGCCCCTTCACTCGCGACGTCGACACCAAGCGAGAGGCGCAACCGGCGAATGGACACGTTCTCCAACCGGATCTGCTGTCGTGTGTTCCACCGCGGGCTCGTGGCGCGGCCGAGCGCGAGCGACGTGGGAAGCGCCGTCACCTCCGTCGCGGCTGCGCCCCCGATGTCCACCAGGCCGGCTCCCTGCGCGGTGACGGGATCGTTCGGCAACGGGCGCGCGGCGCCGACGAGGAGCCCTTTGAGGGACTCGGCGTCGAGATCGGGGCGCGCCTGTGCGAGAAGCGCCGCGTCGCCGGCGACGAGCGCGGCCGCAGCGCTCGTGCCGTTGACGGTTCCGTACACGGGTGAGCCGTCGTTCCGCGCAGCGGGCTCTGAGGTCCCTAGACCGACTCCCGGCGCCACGACGTCCGGCTTGACCCGGCCGTCGAACGCGAGCCCGGTCGAGGAGAACTGCGCGACCCGATCCTTCGCACCGTTCGACGTGTCGCCCGCCGAGCCGATCGACACGCTGACCGGAGCTCCCGCGCGCAGACGGCGGACGACCCTCCGCGCTGTGTCGACCGAGATCGACACCGCCGGAATCGGCGCCGTCTCGTCCAGCCCGAGCGCGCCGCCGGGAACAGTCCCGCCGTAGAACAGCACGGCGGTCGCTCCGGCACGCGCGGCGTTCGCGAACGTGGTCGCCGGATCGGCTCCGACCGGGACGAGCGCGGCGCGCCCGGCAACCAGGTCTCGTCCCGCCGAGTCGAAGAAGTCGACCAGCGGCACGGACCCCGCGGGAGCCTCCTGGGCGTGCGACCGCGGTACACCGACCCTGGCATCGATCGGCGCAGCCGGGAGAGCGGAGCCTGCGAGCGGCACGACGTCATCGAGCTCGACCGAGAGCCCGGCGCGGAGAACGACGCGCGCCTCGCCGAACCGCGCACGCAGGTCGGCAGCGCCGACCGTCAGCGCGGAGGGCGAGCCGCCGGGCCCGGAGATGCTTCCGTACGTGGGGCCGGCGGGACCGTCGTTCCCGGCCGGCGCGATCACGAGCGTGTCGAGGCGCAGCGCGCCCGCAGCCGCGCGCGCAAGCGGCCCGTCGGTAAATGCAGCGAAGGGCTCGGAAAGGCCGACGAGCGCGACGCGTGCTGCGTCGTGCGCGTCCCCGTCGCCGTTGGGATCCACCGCGCGCTCGAGCCCCGCCAGCAACTGATCGGTCCGCCCGTACACGGACCATGCCGCCGAGGCGTCGCGCTGCCAGCCGGCGACGCGAATCGGGAGCAGGGTCGCGCCGGGAGCGACACCGGCCATCCCTCCCGGTCCGCCCGACCCGACGATCAGTCCCGCCATCTCCGTTCCGTGTCGCTCGACCACGGCTGGCTCGTCCGGCTTCGGCGCGGCCTGCGCATCCGCTGCGCCGCCGACGATGTCGATGCCGCCGGTGACACGCCCGCGGAGGAACGGCTGCGCACGGTCGACACCGGTGTCGAGCAGTGCGACGGTGACACCGCGGCCGTCCTCCGACGAGAGCCCGAGCTCGGGTGGATGGCCGAACCCGGGCGCGAGGTCGCTGGTGAGCCGTGAGGAGATCGTGGCCGGATACGCCGGCCGCACGGGGTAGACGCCGCGGACCTCCGGCGCACGCTCGAGCAGCGCGAGCCCGTTCGCGTCGAATGCGGCCGAGAAGCCGTTGACGACGCGCGTGTAGCTGTACTCCGGTTGCACTGCGACGCCCTGCAGGGCCAGACGGGCGATGAGGAGCTTCTGCGACGCCAGCGCCGTCGCGCTCCATCGCCGCTCCTGCTCGTCGGTCGCCAGACCGCCGACGTTCCCGAGCCGGTCCGCGAGCGAGGCCGCGTTCAGGAGGACGATTACGCGCTGACCGACGGCCACGCGCGGCCGCTGCGCGCCGTGACGACGGCCGCGAGCGCGGCCAGCACCAGCGCTTGGACCGGCTCACGCGGAAGACGCGTAGGCATCCAGCGCAAGATAACGAGGATAGGAGATGGCCTCCGTAAAGCGGGCGGCGGACGCAATCATGGCCGCGTTGTCCGTGCAGAGGGGCAGCGGCGCGAGAACTGCCTCTGGCAGCGAGGCCCGCAACTCGGAGTTCGCAGCCACTCCGCCGACGACGGCGATCCGCTCCGCGCCGGCGGTGGCGGCCGCTTCGTGTGTCCGCTCGGCGAGCGCGCGCACGATCGCCCGCTGGTAGCTCGCGGCGAGGTCGGAGCGGCGGCGCCCCAGCTCCTCCGGCGGCAACTCGCGCACCACGTACAACAATGCGGTCTTCAGTCCCGAGAACGAGAAGTCGAGCCCGGGAACACGTGCGACCGGAAAGGTGTACGCGGCCGGGTCGCCCTCGCGCGCGAGCCGGTCGATCGCGGCGCCGCCGGGATAGCCGAGCCCGAGCAGCCGTGCGCCCTTGTCGAATGCCTCACCCGCCGCGTCGTCGAGCGTCGTCCCGAGCATGCGCGGACGCTCGCCGCGCTCCTGGACGTCGAGCAGTAGCGTGTGACCGCCGCTCGCGAGCAGGCAGAGAAACGGCGGCTCGAGCGGATCGGGCTCGAGGTACAGCGAGGCGACATGGCCTTGCAGATGGTCGACCGAGGCAAGCGGCAATCGCCGCGACCAGGCGATCGCCTTCGCGGCTGCGACACCGACGAGCAGCGCGCCGATCAGACCGGGCCCGGCCGTGACGCCAACGAGCTCGACGTCGCGCAACGACGCATCGGCCTCCGCGAGCGCCTCCCGCACAACTGGTACCACGAGCTCGAGATGACGTCGCGACGCGACCTCTGGCACGACGCCGCCGTAGCGGGCATGCAGGTCCGCCTGCGACGAGACGACGTTCGCGCGGATCGCGCCCTCGTGCGTGATCAGTGCGGCAGCCGTCTCGTCGCACGAGGTTTCGATCCCGAGGATCACCCCGACACGACCAGGCGGGACGCATGCAGCCGCCGCCACCGCCGGCCACCGTCACGCGTCTCCCAGATCAGCCCGGTGCGAGGGCGGCCGCGCGGGGATGTCGTGAGCGCGAACCCGACGCGCGAGTCGATGAACGAGATCGCATCGACCCAGACACCGTTGAAAGGCGTCGCCCTGGTCCACATCCGGCCGCCGTCGACAGTGCGGGCAAAGGTGTCGGTCGGCTGCCTGCCGCAGGGCCCACAGATGCCGACGAAGATCGCCCTGCCATCGCCGAGAGCCGAGAACGGGCCCGAGTACCCCGGGCCGATGCGCGGCACGCGGGTGGCGAAGTTCGGGTCGAGGTTCGCGAGCACGGCTCGCCAGGTCCGGCCTGCGTCGTGCGAGCGGAAGACGACGTATCCCTCGCTGCCGGCGGCAACCCCTCCGTGGAAGAGCACCCAGACGTCGCCCCCGCGGCAACCGAGATCCGGGAGGGGATAGCCCTGTCGGTCCTTGAGCAAGCGACGGCGAGCCCAGGTCGTGCCGCCGTCCCGCGTCGTCCAAACGCTTCCACCGCGTGCGACCCACCCGGTGTGAAGACCGGCGAAGCATTCCGTCTGCATCGTCCCGGGTGTGCGAACCTGCGGCCAGCTGCGGCCGGCGTCCGCGCTGCGCACGACGACACCGTCGCGGTAGAGACCGAAGCCGTGGACACGGTCGACGAACTGCACGCGCACGAGGTGTGGCGCGCCCAGGATCTGCCAGGTCCGACCGTTCGTCGTGCGCAGTACGAAGCCCTCGCCTCCGAGCGCCCACGCGTGCGTCGCGTCGACCGCGGCGAGCGCCCCGACGGGCGTGTGACTCTGGACGCTCCACGTCACGCCGTCACGCGTGGCGACGATTCCGCCCGATCCGGCGGCCCACCCGTGCTGCGCGTCCGGGAACGTGATCGCATTGCCCGGTAGGAGCGGCGTGACCAATGCCGCCGCGACGTGCACGAGCGCAAGGAGACTCACGACGACTCGGCGATCTGTACGGGCTCCGGGTCGCGCCACATGATCAGCGCGTCCTCGCGATTGTCCGTGTAATAGCCCCGACGGATCCCGCGTGGCTTGAAGCCCGCGCGCTCATACAGGCGGATCGCGACCTCGTTCGAGACACGCACCTCGAGCGTGTAGCCGCGCCGGCCCTCCCCCGCGGTCAGCTCGAACAGCCGATCGAGCAGCATGGACGCGATCTTGCGCCGCCGGTGTTCCGGCGCGACCGCGACGTTCATCACGTGCCATGCGTCGACGTACCGGGAGAGGATCAGGTACCCGAGCAGAACGCCTGTCCGCGGGTCGAAAGCGCCGAGCGAGAGCGACGACGGCTTCGCCAGCTCGCCGGCGAACATCGAGCGCGACCACGGCGTCGGGTAGGACGCGCGCTCGATCGCTTCGATCGCGTTGAGATCGCGCAGCTCGAGCCGCCTGAACTCGAGGCGGTGGTTGCTCATTTCGACACCGTTGTATCAGCGTCCGGAAGCCGTAGGTACAGGGGCTCCACCGCCTCGGCCGGGCCGAAATCGCGCGCCAGTTGCGCGTGGAACCGCGCCCGCGGGAGGTGGCGGTCGTCGCCGTCCGGCGGGATCTCGGCGCCCGCCGCTTCGAGGATGGCGCGGTACCGGACGGCACCGTTCCCGACGCACACCGTCCCGGCGCCGAGGCGGAGGTCTGCGGGCGCGAGCACGCGCGGCTCGCCCTCGAGGACGAAGACCTCGCGCCGGCGGGCGTCGATCACCGGCGTCGCGCCCGGCGCTCCTGCAGCCAGCGCAGCCAGGGTCGACACGCCCGCGACCGGCAGCTCCAGTGCGAGCGCGAGCCCACGCGCGGTCGCCAGGCCGACGCGCACGCCGGTGAAGCTGCCCGGCCCGATACCGACCGCGAGCGCGTCGAGGTCGCCCTGGTGTGCGCCTCCCTGGCGCAGCAGGGCGTCGACGTCCTCGAGCAGCGTCACGGCCCGCGACACGCGCTCGCCGAGAACTTCGCCGTCGGCGACGAGCGCGCTCGTCGCGACTTCAGTCGCCGTGTCGAACGCGAGGATCAGCATCCGCGATCGACACGATTCTCGCATCGCCCCCGCGGTGCTCGATCCGGACGGCGAACCGCGCCGGAGGGAGCGCGCCCTCCCCCGCCTCCGGCCATTCGACGAACACGATTGCGCCGTCGAAATACGGCTCCAGGTCGCCCCACTCGGCGGCCGAGAGCCCGCGGAACCGGTAGAGATCGAGGTGTGAGACGTTGGTCTCGCGGCCACGATACCGGTGGCCGATCGTGAAGGTGGGGCTCGTGACGGGCCCCTCGACGCCGAGTGCGCGACACGCGCCGCGCACAAACGTCGTCTTGCCGGTCCCGAGCTCGCCGGAAACCGTGACGACGTCGCCAATCGCGAGCCGCTCCGCAAGGGCGGCGGCGATGCCCTCGGTCTCCGATGGAAGATTGGACTCGTGGGTCTCCCTACCGTCCATGTGACGCCCAGACTCGCAGCGCTCTCCTCGTCGTGCCGGACGCACCGGCGGCGCCGTGCTATGTCGCCGGTTCCAGCGGGACGCTGCGGCTCTAGAAGAGGCCGAGCTGCACCGCCGGCTCCGCGACCACAGGCGCGAACACCGGTGTGGGCGGCTCGAGCTCGCGGCCGAGGAGCTCCGGCAGCCGGCGGAAGTCCGTCTGCAGCACCTCGAGCATCCGCGGTGTGTAGAGCGCGGCGGCCGGGTGGTACAGCGGGTACAGCAGGACGCGGCGCCCGCCGAGCGTCGTCTCCTGCTCCTGGCCGTGAACGCGCGTGATCCCGGTCGGCTTCCCGGAGAGGAGCTTCGTGGCGAAGTTGCCGAGCGTCGCGACGACGCGCGGCTGGATCAGCTCGATCTGCCGCCAGAGATGACTCTCGCAGGCCTCGATCTCCTCGGGCATCGGGTCCCGGTTGCCCGGAGGCCTGCATTTGAGGACGTTGGCGATATAGACGTCGTCCCGCGCGAGACCGATGCCCGCGAGCAGCTGTTCGAGCAGCTTTCCGGCTGCGCCGACGAACGGAACACCCTGCTTGTCCTCGTGGAAGCCGGGCGCCTCGCCGACGAACATCAGGTCGGCGTCGGCGTTTCCCGAGCCGAACACGACCTGCGTGCGCCCCTGCGCGAGCGCGCATTTCGTGCACCCGGCGACCTGGTCGGCAAAAGCTGCGAGGGAGAGGCTGCGAGAACCGGGGTCGTCCACGCGGGGTGAGTCTAGGCCCTTGGCCGGACGCCCAGACTATTCCTCGGCATGCTCGCGGCGTGGCTTGCCCGCCGCCCCCTCTGGAGTTTCTCGCCAGGCTCGCTCCACGACCCGCTGGATGAATGCCTGGCGCTCTCGCACTCGTGCGACTTCCTCAGGTGTCCTCTTCCGGACCTTCTTCAAGTTGCTCCTCCAACAGTCGCAGGATCTCCCCGGCGGTTAGTGACCGCAGCCGCAGCTGCCGCCGCAGCAGCCGCCGCCACCACCGAAGGCCTCGGTCTGGCCACCGGTGCCCACCATCGCGAAGGTCGAGAGCTGCTTCGCCACCTTCGTCGCGCCGCAGTCGGGGCAGGCGACCTCCATCTCCCCGCGTACGAGCTCCTCGAAGTGCGCCTCGCAGCTCATGCAGACGAACTCGTAGATGGGCATCGCTCCGAGAGTGTAGACAGTGTCCTGCCATGTGGGAACGTCTTCCGGACCGGCTCGAGGGCCGGATCGTCGTGCTCGAAGCCCTCCGTCCCGAGCATGGAGATCGCCTGCGGGAAGCCGGCGCCGACCCGTCGATCTGGCGCTGGATGCGCGTCGGCGACGTCGACACGTGGCTCCGTTCCATGCTTGCCGGGCCCGATCACGCGTTCGCGATCCTCCAGGACGGAGCCCCGGTCGGCAGCTCCAGCTACATGTCGCTCGCACCGGAACACCGGCGCCTCGAGATCGGCAACACGTGGATGAACCCGAGCACCTGGGGAACCGGCGCGAACGTCGAGGCGAAGTACTTGCTCATGCGACATGCATTCGAGGAGCTCGGCTGCCTCCGAGTCGAGTTCAAGACCGATGCGAAGAACGAACGAGCGCGCGCCGCCCTCGCTGCGCTGCCCGCGCACTTCGAAGGAATCCACCGCAAGCACATGCTCGTCCGAGACGGCAAGCGGCGCGATTCCGCCTGGTACGCCGTGATCGACGACGACTGGCCGGAGGTGAAAGCCGCGCTCGAGCACAGGCTGGCCGCGAAGCTTTAAGATTCGGGATGCCCGGTATCCGCTACGGAACTGGAGCTTCGTGTTCGAAACAGCCCACGTCATCGGCTCAGGCCGGGTCGGCTCGGCCGTCGGCGCCCGCCTGCGCGAGCGCGGTGTCGCCGTGCAGGAGGACGCCGAGCTCGTGCTTCTCTGCGTCCCGGACACGGCGATTGCGGAAGTCGCACGGAGCATCGAACGAGGGCCCTGGCTCGCGCACGTCTCGGGCGCGACCCCACTCGGCGCGCTCGATCCGCACGAGCGCCGCTTCTCGGTTCATCCGCTGCAGACGTTCACGCGCACGCGCGGGGCCGAGCAGCTGGACGGCGCTTTCGCGGCGGTGACCGCGGAGAGCGACGAAGCGCGAGACCGCGGCTTCTGGCTCGCTCGCACGCTCGGGCTCGAGCCGTTCGCGCTCGCCGACGACGCGCGGCCGCTGTACCACGCGGGCGCGGCCATCGCGTCCAACTATCTCGTGACGCTGCACCGCGTCGCCTCGGATCTCTTCCGCGCCGCGGGGGCGCCGCCGGAAGCGCTCGTCCCGCTGATGCGCCGCACGATCGACAACGATTTCGCGTTGACAGGGCCGATCGAGCGCGGCGACTGGGAGACGGTCGAGGCACATCGCCGTGCGATCCGCGAAACGGCGCCCGAGCTGGAGCCCCTCTACGACGTGCTCGCGGAGGCGACGGCGCGATGAAGATCGTCCGCACGATCTCCGAGATCCGCCAATTGACACAGAGCTCACAGGCGCGGACCGGACTCGTCCCGACGATGGGAGCGTTCCACGACGGGCACCTGTCGTTGTTCCGCGCAGCGCGTGCGGAATGCGACGTCACCATCGTGTCGCTCTTCGTGAACCCCGCGCAGTTCGGCGCGAACGACGACCTCGACCGCTATCCGCGCGACGAGGCACGCGATGCGGACATCGCAGGGAAAGCGGGGGTCGACGTCCTGTTTGCGCCGCCGGTGGAAGAGCTCTATCCGGCCGGCTTCCACACCTGGGTCGATCCGGAGCGCACGGGCGCCGAGGGCGCACACCGTCCCGATCACTTCCGCGGCGTCGCGACCGTGTGCCTGAAGCTGTTCAACATCGTGCGGCCGGATGTCGCGTACTTCGGCCAGAAGGACGCGCAGCAGGCCGCGGTGCTCCGGCAGATGGTGCGCGACCTGAACCTTGAGCTCGAACTGCGCGTCCTCCCCACCGTGCGCGACATCGACGGCCTCGCGCTTTCGTCCCGCAATGCGTACCTGTCTTCGGAGGAACGCGGGCGCGCGCTTGCACTTCCGCGCGCGCTGACCACGGGACGCGCCGCGTACGTGCAGGGCTCCGATCCGATTGCCGCCGCGCGCGCCGCATTGAATGGGCTCAACCCGGATTACGTCGACGTGCTCGAGCTTGGCGACGCGAAGGTTCTGGCCGTCGCAGCGCGCGTCGGCCCGACTCGTCTCATCGACAACGTCATCCTGGAAGGAGAACTGCAATGAGCGAGAAGAAACCGCCGCAGTACGCGTCGTGGACGCACGGGAAGCTCCCGCTGCCGGAGCTCGCGGAGATGAAGCGCCGCGGCCAGAAGATCGTCATGGTCACCGCCTACGACGCGCCGGGCGGGCGGCTCGCCGACGCAGCCGGCGTCGACATCATCCTCGTCGGCGACTCGGCGGCGATGGTCGTCCTCGGCCACGACTCGACGGTGCCGGCGACGATGGACGAGATGCTCGTCCTGACGCGCGCCGTCACGCGTGGCGCCTCGCGTCCGCTCGTGGTCGGCGACATGCCGTTCGGCTCGTTCCAGGTATCCGACGAGAAGGCGCTCGAGAACGCGATCCGCTTCGTCAAGGAGGCGGGAGCGGACGCAGTCAAGCTGGAAGGCGGGGGCGCGACGCTGTCGCGCGTTCGGACGATCGTCGACGCCGGGATTCCGGTGATGGGGCACATCGGCCTGACGCCGCAGTCCGCGACCATGCTCGGCGGCTTCAAAGCGCAAGGTCGCACCGCCGAGAAGGCGCAGCGCCTGTACGTGGACGCGCAGGCACTCGAGCGCGCAGGCTGTTTCTCGCTGGTGCTCGAGGCTGTGCCGCCGCCTGTCGCCGCCCGAATCACCGATGCGCTTTCCATCCCGACGATCGGCATCGGCGCGGGCGTCGAGTGCGACGGCCAGGTGCTCGTCTATCACGACCTGCTCGGCTACCAGGAAGGCGGGCCACGCTTCGTCAAGCAGTACGCCCGGCTCGGCCCCGAGATTCAGGCGGCGCTCGAAAGCTACGCCGCGGACGTGCGGAGCGGGGTCTTTCCCGAGGCGCAGCACACCTACGGCATTCCCGAGGAAGAACTCGCACTCTTCGAGACGGCGCTAGAGGCGAACGAGCGTCCGATCACGACGGCACGAGACCTAGACGCGGGTTGAAGCGGCCGCACGTGCAAAGCCCGCACGGCCTCTCTGCGGCGCCGCCGAGTCGGCGCCTAAAGCAGCGCGCTCACGAACACCACTAGCGCGCTGACAACGGTGGTCGCGGCGACGGCGGCGAGCGTCCGCGCGCGGCTCCAGCCGTGCACGGTGCGCACGCCGATCGCCAGCAGCACGATCGACCAGGCAACGAAGACGTAGAACGTGTCGGCGAACACGTGTCCACCGTCGGAGCCGCCGTAGCGGAAGAGATCGCGCCCCTCGATCGCGATCCGGATCGGCCAGAACACTACGAGCGCGAGCGCCAGCGGTGCCAGCGCGAACCCGAGCACGTGGCGTGCGCGGCGATACGTCCCCTGGGAGCCGAACCAGCGGCAGGCGTAGTAGAGGACGGCGCCGAGGACCCAGTACACGGCGATGCCGTAGATGCCGCCCGCGAAGAAGATGAGGATCGCGACCACGACGGCATCGCGGCGCGCGGGATCGTCCATCAGCGTGTTCATCGCCGGCGCCGCGAGCACGGCCGCCATCCCGGCGAGCCAGACGAGCGCGGTGATCGGCTCCTGCCGTGCGTGCGCCGCCTCCTCCGAGTCGTCGCGGATCGCAGCGAAGACCGCGCGCGGGCTCTGCAGAACGAGGAGGGCGCGCAGGAGCCAGGCGCTCTCCGCCGACCGCGGTTCGGCCTTCGTCGCCATCCGCGGAGCGTAGCCCTACGCGGCCGCGACGGCGGCCTTCGGCAGGACGTGCCGGAGGAACTGCCCCGTATAGGACTCCTCGACTGCCGCCAAGTCCTCAGGCGTTCCGGTCGCGATGATCTCGCCGCCGGCCTCGCCGCCCTCCGGGCCGAGGTCGATGATCCAGTCCGCCTGCTTGATCACGTCGAGGTTGTGCTCGATTACGAGCACGGTGTTCCCGGCATCGACGAGCCGCTGGAGCACGTCGAGGAGCTTCTCGATGTCGGCGAAGTGAAGACCGGTCGTCGGCTCGTCGAGGATGTACAGCGTCCGGCCGGTCGCGACCTTCGACAGCTCTGACGACAGCTTCACGCGTTGCGCCTCGCCGCCCGAGAGCGTGGTCGCGGGCTGCCCGAGCTTGATGTAGTCGAGACCGACATCGTGGAGCGTCTGCAGACGCCGTCGGAGCTTCGGGATCTTGGCGAAGAACTGGAGTGCCTCCTCGACGGACATTTCGAGCACATCCGAGATCGACTTCCCCTTGAACCGCACCTCGAGCGTCTCGCGGTTGTAGCGCGCGCCCTTGCACGTCTCGCACGGCACGTACACGTCCGGAAGGAAGTGCATCTCGATCTTGATCTGCCCGTCGCCCTTGCAGGTCTCGCACCGGCCGCCGCGCACGTTGAACGAGAACCGACCCGGCTTGTAGCCGCGCACCTTCGCCTCCGGCGTCATCGAGTACAGCTCGCGGATGTGATCGAACAGCTTCGTGTACGTCGCCGGGTTCGAGCGCGGCGTTCGGCCGATCGGCGACTGGTCGATGTCGATCACCTTGTCGTAGCACTCGATCCCCTCGCAGCCGAGGTGGTCGCCGGGCTTCGTCCGCATGCGGTGGAGCTTGTTCGCGAGCGCCTTGAAGACGATCTCGTTCACCAGCGTCGACTTCCCGGAACCGGACACACCCGTGACGCACACAAACTTCCCGACCGGGAACTCCACGTCGATGTTCTTCAGGTTGTGCATCGACGCGCCGCGCACCCAGAACGAGCCGTTGTCCTCCGTGCGCCGCTCCGGTACGGGAATCTCGCGCGCACCCGAGAGATACTGGCCGGTCACCGAGCGCTTCGTGCGCTCGATCTTCGCCGCCGTCCCTTCCGCGACGACGTGCCCGCCATGCTCTCCCGCCCCGGGCCCCATGTCGATCAGCCAGTCGGCTTCGCGCATCATCTGCTCGTCGTGCTCGACGACGAGCACGGTGTTGCCGAGGTCGCGGAGGCGCGACAGCGTCCCGATCAACTTGTTGTTGTCGCGCTGGTGGAGCCCGATCGACGGCTCGTCGAGGATGTACAGGACGCCCATGAGCTTGGAGCCGATCTGGGTCGCGAGCCGGATGCGCTGCGACTCACCGCCTGACAGCGTGTTGGCCGCGCGGTCGATGGTGAGGTATTCGAGGCCCACGTCGATCATGAACTGCAGCCGCTCGCGGATTTCCTTGAGGATGCCGCGCGCGATGATCTGCTCCCGCTCTGTGCCCCCCAGGTTCGTGAAGAAGTCGATCGCCCCGTTCACCGAGAGCATGCAGACGTCGGCGATGCTGCGGTCCGCGATGGTCACCGCCAGCGATTCCGGCTTCAAGCGCCGGCCCTTGCACGCCGGGCACGGCTTGTCGGACATGTACCGCTCGAGCTCCTGCTTCAGGAACTCCGACTGCGTCTCTTCGTATCGGCGCTGCAGGTTTGCGACCACACCCTCGAACGGCGCCTCGTACCAGCGCTCGTGCCCGTACTGGTTCTTGTAACCGAACCGGATCTTCTTCTCGCCAGTGCCGTCGAGGAGCACGTTCTGGTGCTGCTTGGTCAGCTTCGACCACGGCTTGTCCATGTCGATGCCGAAGTACTTGCTCACGGTCTCGAGCAGCTCGGGGTAGAAAAACTGCGAACGGCTCCATGCCGCGATCGCGCCCTCTCTCAGCGACAGCGATGGATCCGGCACCACGAGGTCGCCGTCGACAACCAGCTGCGACCCGATTCCGGTGCACGTCGGACACGCACCGTGCGGGCTGTTGAACGAGAAGTTGCGCGGCTCGGGCTCGGGGACGCTCGTGCCGTCGTAAGGGCACGCGTAGTCCTGCGACATCTGGATCTCATCGCGCGCCTTACCATCGACTGGGGCGATGATCACCGAGCCGCCTCCCAGCCTCGCCGCGGTCTCGACGGAGTCGACCAGGCGCGTGCGCTGCTCCGGCCCGACGACGATGCGGTCGACCACGACCTGGATGTCGTGCTTCTTGTTCTTGTCCATCGGGATCGTCTCGCCGATCTCGTAGAGGATTCCGTCAACGCGCACGCGCACGAATCCGGACTTGCGCACGTCGTCGATAAGCGAGCGGTACTCGCCCTTCCTGCCTTTGACCACCGGGCCCAGGACCATGATCCGACTGCCCTTGGGCAGCTTCTCGACCTGGTCCGCCATCTGCTCGACCGTCTGCCGGCGCACCTCGCGGCCGCACACGGGACAGTGCGGATGCCCGACGCGCGCGTACAGCAAGCGCAGGTAGTCGTAGACCTCGGTGACGGTGCCGACCGTCGACCTCGGGTTCTTCGACTGTCGAAGGCAAGCGACGACTTGCCCGAGCCCGAAAGACCTGTGAACACGACCAGCCGATCCCGCGGGATCGACAGGGTCACGTTCTTAAGGTTGTGCTCGCGCGCGCCGCGAATCGTGATCTGGTCAGTCGGCATCCGGACTTTGAGTTATTCCTTTTTCTCTTGTGACTGCAAACGTCGCGCTGGCGGTGGCGATCAGGCGCCCTCCCCTGCCCTCGACGCGGCATTCCGCGACCATCGTCCGCTGCCCGGCGTGGATGACACGGCCGGTGGCCCGCAGCGTCTCTCCGATCCTGGCCGCGCTGATGAAGCTCAGCTTCAGGTCAAAGCTCATCGCCCGCGCGACGCCCGGCACGATCGTGCGCAGCGAGCGGCCCATCGCCGAGTCGGCCAGGGTGCTGATCATGCCACCGTGCACGAAACCAGACTGGTTGCCCATGTCTTCCGTGGCGGTCATCTCGACGGTGGCGTAACCCTCGCCGCTGTCCACAAGGGTCAGGCCGAGCCACTGCCAGGCTCGGGAGGTCCTGGGCGGGTCTGCCGCCCCCACCCGGCGCTGCGCGCCGACACCCCCGCCTTCAGCGGGGCCCCCACTGGGTGGGGAGGGGACTTTCCTATTCACGGCCCTGTCCCTCAGGCACCGCCATGTTCGTCGACGACGCGCGGGCCACCAGACGTCCTCGCTCGTCCATGACGTCCGCCTCGCTGAACATGAGCGACTGCTTGATCTCGACGACGCGCCCGATCGCGCGCAGCCTGCCCTCCCGGACCGGACGCAGGAAGTTGATCTTCAGCTCGATGGTCGTGTTCCACACGCCGTCTTCCTGAAGTGTTGCAAGCGACATGCCCATTGCAGCGTCGGCGATCTGCGTGATCACGCCGCCCTGCACAACTCCGCCGCCGTGCCGGTGCTCCGGCCCCGCCTCCAGCTCCAGGACCACGCGGCCAGGCTCCGACTCGGTGATGCGCGCGCCGATGGTCTGCATCCAGCCGGCGGGCTCGGCGGCCAGGAGCGCGGCAGCTCTATGCGCGTTCTCGACGGTCAAGGGCCGCGGCGTGTCCTCCGCCAGTTTCGAACCGTGCTCCGCTGTTTGGGCGCCGCCGCGATCGCCAGCGACACCTCTTCGTCATCCTCCCTGTCGCCCGTCTCCTCGCCGGCCAGGCGCTTGCGCAGCAGGATGATGCGGTCGCGCACGATGGCGAGGATGTCCTCGCGCGGCACGCCGGCGCCGATCATGAGCTCGACAGCGTCTGCCTGGAGGTCCTTCTTGTTGATCTCGAGCGCGTAGATGGCCTTCTTCACGCTCTCAGGTGTGATGCCGCGCTCGGCGTTGTAAACGGTCTGCCTGTCGCGCCTGCGCTCGGTCTCGTCGAGAGCCGCGCGCATCGAGTCGGTGATCTTATCCGCGTACATCACCACATGGCCTTCCACGTTGCGGGCCGCGCGGCCGATGGTCTGGATGAATGAACGGTAGGCGCGGAGATATCCCTCTTTGTCCGCGTCGAGGAT